>CALBPG010000190.1 GCA_937899065.1 uncultured Allomuricauda sp. | reverse complement strand
AGAGAAATTTTTAATACCAAAGCGATGACCAAATCCAAGTTAACGAATTAACCTATTGGAAGTTGTACCATGGTAAACCCTAATCTGCATTGGAAACCCTATTCAAAAAATATTTTGGTATAATTCTGTTTTTTGCTGCTATTATTTTTGTACTTCGTTGGATAAAGCAAAATGAAAAAGAACAGATAGAACAAAACAAGGGCATTTCCATTGCACAAATTGAACATATTGGAAGACGTAATAGACTATACTACCGATTTCTGTATGACAAAAAATGGTATACGGGCTCTGAAAGAGGAGGTAGAAGTATTTCCAAAAACGATTACTTTAAAGTAGAGTTTGACAAATCGAACCCATCTACTTCCAATTTAATCTTATCCGAACAGTCATTAAATCCAATGGATTTGGTCGAAGATGGAATCGAAATCCAAGGAAGAGTTGAAAAAATCATGTTTCCTTCGAAGACGCATCTGGATTTGTACGTTAACTATCAATATCTCAACGAAAATTATTCTGTAAGAACCCGAATGCACAAAGACAGTTTGCCTTGTGGAACAGTTGCGGATTGCAACAACGCAAAAATCACCTTTAAAATAAGCCCTTACTTTCCCGATTTGAACAGTTTCTATTATGATAGTTACGACAGAAGCGAGCTTCGGAAAAAATTGAATGAACGGTTCAAGAAATAATGTGTTACTAATTATGAAACCCATAACCCTTCTTTTCCTTTTTTGCCTCATCTCAAACCTCAGCGCACAGTGCGATTCCATCTCCTCTGAAATTTGGAACATTGTGAAACTTGAAAAATATAAGGAGTTGGACCATTTCATAATGCCAACGGAGCAACAAAGAAAAATCCTGCATTGGCCTGAAGATGATGAATCCAATAATTTTCTTTCCATCTTGAGAGATTCTCTTAAAAAGGAGCTCGTCATTAGTGCAAAAAACCTAAGGCGTGAATTGACAAACAAAGGTTTTGATTTGGAAGGAACCGAATTCCTTCGTTGCGAAATTACAGGCAGTCAGCTTGAAGTGTTTGTGGTCAATAATGAAATGGAATCCAGTTTTAGGTTAGAAACACGGCAAATGGATAAAACCTATATCGTGCTTCCCATTAACGAGCGAGCACCGGAGCTACCTCAAGTTAGACTAACCCAAGAAGAATTGGCCAATGCAACGATTGTAATTGCTGGGGAAAAGTTCCACCGTTTTGAACCTTCAGATTTGCAAAAGCGTAAAGGACTGGAAATACTGAAAAAATGCATCAGTGGGAATAGTGTGGCTGACGAGCACATTCTTTTCAGGGATGCGATGAAGGACAAAAATGGTTCCAAGATATTAACCTACTTGACGGTTAGTCCAACTAACATGACTAGTTATAGGGTGATTTTGGAGAAAGAATCATGTGAAAATGTCCATGAGTAATGTACTTCTAGGTCATATCCCAAAGGAGCGATGCCAAGGTTAACGAATCGACGTACTAAAATCAAGTTAATCCCCTAACCCTCACAATATAGGGTAGTTGAATAACGTTTTTAGGATTCAAAACCACAAAACCTAAAACGACCAACATGACCCTACGACCAATCCTTGCAGTATTCGTATGCTGCTTCTTTTGCATATCATGCGAAAGTGAAGACACCACAAACCCTAACGAAGAAACTCCCGCAGATGCCAGTTTATTGGGTGTTTGGAATTACGCTGCCTATATCGACGACGAAGGCGAAGAACTCGCAACGCAATGTGAAAGCAGTCAAATACTACATTTTCAAACCGATGGCGTATTTCGATTTACCTATTACACTGAAGATGCCACGAGCTGTGCAAAAACCCAAGATGCCACGGGAAGCTGGGAAGAACTTTCAGACAGCTCGATAGCCTTGGATTATGGCATAGATTCATACGACGTGAACTATACCATTTTAGGCAGAGTACTGACCTTGACCATTGATGAAGGGTTGGGAGCATATCAAGAACGTTACGAAAAGCAGTAAATTTTCAATTATACAAAGGCCCTTTCAAGGGTCTTTTTTTGTATTGTAGATGAAACACCTTAGTGGAATTTAACTGGAAATGAACAAATCCCTACTCTACATTTTTTTCTGTTGCCTCGCCATCGCCATGGGTGTAGGAAATGACCTAGGGGAATTCATCCCATCATGGGCGAAGTTGAGTATTGGTGTAGTGGCCATTGGATATGGAATTTATCTGAGTTATTTTCAGAAGGAAAAAGCGCACAATCCACAATCTGACAGAATTTCTGGTACGGAAGGCACAAACAAAAAAGCAAGATCTTCCTATACTTACCTTACCGCTGGTGTACTGCTGCTTTCATTCAGTAAATACCTCAACCAAGAAAACGACTACCGATTGGATTTTTGGAACATAATCGTTTGGACCGCTGGACTGTCCCTCTGTATTTACGGTCTCTATCTTTTTTTCAAAGAAAGACGCGAAAAGAAGGAAAGTGGTAACATTGAATGAATCCCTTTTGGTAATTTAGACCAAGATTCGTAGCAACCTTTTACAACTATTTAGGCTTCGAAAAAATAGGGACACCATGAAATTGAACAAAGCCTTTTTTCCAAAAAAATATCGCCAACTTTTTCGACCATTTTGCTTCCTATTGGTCCTATTGGTTTTCTGCAGTCACGACCTGTACTTAAAGATGGAAACCTATCTGCTGCAACCAAACCAACAAGCAACATTGAGACACTACAATGCTACTTATGAGAAAAGAGAAAACATCATCACACGCGACCGTATGCTGGATGCTTCCTTCGTAGCACTTGGAAAACGAGCCGCAATTGAATCGAATGCATGGCAAGACCAAGACAGTACTATTAGCCAATTATCGTTTAATACCGGGGAAGCAGGAACCTATGTGGCAGGTGTTTCTACAAAAGCACGCAACATCGAACTTACCGCAGATAAATTCAACGACTATCTAAAACACGATGGCGTTCTGGATATGCTCAAAGCACGTGAGGAAAACAATATGTTGGACCAAGATGCCGTAGAGAGCTATCAAAAACACGTAAAAGCCATTTATCAAGTGGGGGACATTAAAACTGATGATTGGAAAACCATCTTAGGCTATCCGATTGAATTTGTTCCGGAAATCAACCCATATGAGAAATATAGCGGTGAAACCTTGACGGTAAAGTTGTTGTTGGATGGGAAACCTTTGCCCAACCAATTGGTGTATGCGGACTATATACCAACTTCCCATACGCATGAGCATTCGGACCACGAGCATCACCATGATGAAGATGGACATTCACACGAACATGGCGAAAAGGGTCACGCACACGACCATGATGGGAATACACATTCACATGGTGAGGAAACTCACCATCATCATGATGATTCTGAAGCAACAGAGGGGCATACACACACCAGCGGGCAGCAGTTGCGCACCAACTCACAAGGATTGGTGTTAGTGAAGTTACCGGAAGATGGTATCTATTATTTGCGAACCATTCATATGGTAAGTATTCCGGACAATGAAGCCCTGACCCATGAATCCAAATGGGCTACATTGACTTTTGAAGTTACGCATGCGCATGGCGACGACACCCATACCCATGACCATCATGACCATGAGGACGGTTTCCCTACTTGGGTTTTTGTATTGGGAAGTGTTTTAATTATCGGTTTATTATTCATCCTTTTCAGAAAAAAGAATTGATAAAGTTTAAATACAATAGGCAGACCTTATTGCTGTTTTTGCTCTTGATACCTTTTGTCGGACTGGCGCATGACGTTACTAGTGCCGACCAAGAGATTCTCCGAACAGGTGGTTTGTGGGCATACATTCGCGTTGGGGCAACTCATATGCTTACCGGTTATGACCACCTGCTTTTTTTGGCGGGGGTTATCTTTTACCTGAACAGCTTTAAAGACATCTTAAAGTTTATCACTGTTTTTACCATTGGGCATTGTATTACCCTAATCGGCGCCACCTACACTGGCATTACGGCGGATGAACACCTAGTCGATGCGGTTATCGCCTTGAGTGTTTTGTACAAGGGATTTGAAAACTTGGGCGGTTTTGAAAAATTGAATATAAAGTCCCCGAATTTACTGGTCATGGTGGGGCTTTTTGGGTTGATTCATGGTTTTGGTCTCTCCACCCGTTTGCAATCGTTTGATATGGGTGAAGGTCAATTCTTGGCAAAAATCCTGTGTTTTAATCTGGGAGTTGAAGTAGGTCAAGTTTTAGCGTTGATTCCCATTACATTTATTATCACCTTGGCCCGAAAACAAGAACAGTTTCCTGCGTTTTACAAAGCGGTAAACTGGTATTTGGTCCTTGCCGGTATCGCATTGTTTGTGTATCAACTGTATGGCTATTTTACTGGGCATTGATGTCCATTCAAGGTATCCCCTACCCTCCAAAAAGCTGAAAAACCTATTAATCACAAAATTGCCTGGTTTTACTATCATTCTTGGAGATATTATGGATAGAGAAAAATCCTTTTTTCACAAGGTCGCCACTACAATTTTCAATTATCTTTAGGTAATCTTCCTTAAAGTAATTTAAATGGCTTGGACCAACTCCTAAGCCTAAAATCGAGTATACTACTAAGAAAATCAGTACAGCATCAATGAAGCGAATAGCGGTTTTTTGTGGTTCCAGTTCAGGAACCGATACAGTTTTTGAGAAAGAAGCGCAAATACTTGGTCAAACATTGGCAAAAGAAAATATAGACTTGGTGTATGGCGGAGCCAATGTTGGACTTATGGGAGCTTTGGCCAATGCAACCTTATCCGGAGGCGGAAATGTTATCGGCGTAATTCCAACCTTTTTAAAATCCAAGGAAATTGCACATTTGGGTTTAACTGAATTACATATTGTAGCTTCCATGCATGAGCGAAAAACCAAAATGAACGACCTATGCGATGGAGCCATTGCCCTGCCTGGTGGTTTTGGAACCTTGGAGGAGCTTTTCGAAATGCTGACTTGGGGACAATTGGGACTGCATCAAAAACCGGTAGGCCTTCTCAACGTCAACGGATTTTACGATGAACTTATCCAGCTTATGGATACCATGGTGGAAAAAGGCTTTCTCAAAGAAGTCTACCGTAAACTCGTATTGATAAGTAATAATCCGAATGATTTATTAGCACAAATGAGAACCTATGAAGCCCCAAAAGTGGGTAAATGGATTACCCGGGAAACCACATAAGCCGAAACGAACAACATCATTTTCCATAAATCCTTAAAAGTAGCTTCCATCAACGTATGAAAATAGCAGTAGCCCAATTTCAACCCAAAGACGGGGATAAGTCTTATAACCTATCGATCATCAGAGAGCTCGCCGAAAGCGCTAAAGTGAAGGGAGCAGACCTCATCAGTTTTCATGAAATGTCTATAACGGCCTATACCTTTACGCAACATCTAAACCTTGAGCAAATCACTGACTTGGCAGAGGAAGTGCCCAACGGTAAAAGCACACAGGAATTAATAGCCATATCTAAAGAACTGAACATTCCGATTTTGGCAGGCTTGGTAGAAAAATCGGAAGGTAAAATATACAATACCTACCTCTGTGTTACCGGAGAGGGTTTGGTAGCCAAGTATCGAAAAATCCATCCTTTTATTAACAAGCACATGTCTCCAGGCAATGAATATTGTGTATTCGACCTACTGGGTTGGAAATGCGGAATTTTGATTTGCTATGACAATAATGTGATTGAGAATGTGAGAGCCACGAGTCTCTTAGGCGCTGAATTGATTTTCGCACCCCATGTTACGGGTTGTACTCCTTCTGCTATGCCACATCGCGACTATGTAGCGGATGAATATTGGCAGAATCGGGAAAAGGACCCTGTCTCCTTGCGCATGGAATTCGATGGGCCAAAAGGCAGACGTTGGTTGATGCGATGGCTCCCCGCAAGAGCTTATGATAATGGCGTGTACTATGCCTTTACCAATCCGATTGGCTATGATGGTGAGCACCTTAAAAATGGCAATTCGATTATTCTTGACCCCTACGGAGAAGTGTTGTCTGAAATAAAATCCTTTGATAACGCTATTACTATTTCAAAGATTACCAAGGAAAAGATTCAGCTTTCGGGTGGGTGGCGTTACAAAAATGCTCGTAGGCCTGAACTGTACAAAGACATTATTGGTCAAAACCACATATCGGATACAACGCCGGTTTGGATGAAAGAAGAAAGTAAATAAAAAACAATCATAAACCATAGCTTTAACCGCTGTCATGCCATCAATATCAAAAAAAACGACGATTACGCTTTTACTATTCTTATCGGTTTTAACCCAGACCCATTCACAAAAAATTGAAACCTTAAAGCAACAAATTGAGCATATTGTCAATTCCAAAAATGCCGTGGTTGGGGTGGCCATTACGGGAAATCAAGCTAAGGACACGCTAAGCATAAATCGTCAGGAGCATTTTCCCATGCAAAGTGTTTTTAAATTTCCCATCGCGCTGAAAATGCTATCCGAAATAGACAAAGGCAAGTTTTCACTTGACCAAAAAATCACCATCAAAAAAAGTCAACTATTACCAGGATTATGGAGTCCTTTACGCGAAAAACATCCCGAAGGAGGTTCTTTTACCATCGCAGAACTCATAAAGTATACCGTGGCCTTAAGTGATAATGTAGGATGTGATGCGCTACTAAGGCTTCTCGGAAACCACGAAGCGGTGGAAGACTATATCCATGATTTAGGGTTTCAGGATTTTGCCGTAAAAATCAATGAAGAAACTATGCAAAACAATTGGGATATGCAGTTTCTGAATTGGACAACCCCCACGGAAGCCAATTTATTTCTAAATGCATTTTACGAAAACAAAACCGGTCTACTCTCCGAAGAAAACCACGATTTTATCTGGGAAGTCATGAAGTCCACCCGAACTGGTAAGAAACGATTGAGGGGACAATTGCCTAAAGAAACGGTGGTAGCACACAAAACAGGCTGGTCCGGGAAACACAAAAAAACGGGTGTCACTGCCGCTGCAAATGATATTGGAATTGTTTTTTTACCGAATGAAAACTACTTCACCATCAGTGTTTTTGTATCCGAATCAACTGAAAGTACCGAAACCAACGAGAAAATCATTGCTGATATTTGTAAAGCAGCTTGGGACTATTTTACAAAATGATTTTAGGCTTAGCCAAGAACAGATTCCAGCGTAATATCGCGGCGGAGCTTCAAGTAACGAAAGCCAAAAATCTTACGGACATAGCGTGTTCAAATTTTCTAAACCGCTATACTATGGTCAATAAAATTGAACTTTTGAATGCTCGCAATCCTTTATCTTTGAAGGTATTGGGTTAAACAAAGAAATTAATCTTCTGATAAGAGACAAATCAAAAGCGAAATGAAAAAAACAATCTTGCTTACCATTTTCTTATTGATTTGCGCAAGTTGTGACCCAGTATCCGATATGGAGGCGAACATTGAAAATTTAACTGGGCAATCCCTCGTTGTCGATTTTATTTCCACAGACCCAAGCTTTGATAAAACCCTACAGATACCGTCAGGCGAAATTGTGCTTTTCCAAGAAGGTTTTGATATAGGAAGCACCTTTCTTGAACCTTCGCTCGTCGAATATGACTCCGTAGTAATCCTAAACCAGAAGCAAGAGGTGCTTCGAATCTACAAGGAAAACGATAGCGGTAAAAATATATACAACGTAAGAGAGTATTGGATGGGAAGTGAACCCTCTAAAAGATTCTTCAAATACGAATATGAAATCAATACGCGAGATATTGAGTAAAACTTTTTCCGATGCAGACCAAAACAAGATTGTTCGTTCCATTTATGCTCTTTTTGCTGGTTTCATATGGCAATGCCCAAGAAAATAGTCGAAACGAACATAAACGTTTTACGTTCGAAAAAGATTTGTTGTTGGCACACTATGACTGTAAGACCGATGTGGATGACCTGCATTCCATAGCCGCTTTTGCGACATTATTGACTCATCAATCCTATGCGCAATTACAATATCACGCCGTGGCCGGTACCTATGGCATTCAAGAAGGTCTATACGTGCCTCCAAATGAATTGTTCCAATTGGCGTTTGGTGACCATTGGTCGGATGCCCATGAAAATCCGAAAACAACTTTGGCGCACGTCATAACCTTAGCTAAAACAACCCTCGAAAACCATGGTGATATTTGGATTGCGGAAGCAGGACAATCTGATTTTTCTGCCGTTTTGATACAAACACTGCAAACTGATATGCCCGAAATCAGTCTTTCTGAACGAGTTCATATCGTTCAGCATAGCAATTGGAATGAAGATGTTACCACACCTAATGCCCTGAAATTCGTAAAAAAGTCCGTTGACTATCAAAAAATACCAGACGGCAACGCGCTGGGCAACGGAACTCCTGGTTTTCAATCCGCGGAATATGATAGTTGGGATAATCACATCAAAAACCCAGAATTGGTTGCCATATGGCAAATGGCCATAACTTTGGGCAACCAATATAATGGGCAAGAAGGACGTTATCTGAACAAAGCCATTGCTGAAGACGGATTGGATTTTTCCGACTTTTCAGAAGTGTGCTGGATTTTAAACCTCAAAAATCTTGAGGATGTAAAGGATTTTTTTGAACACTACGGGAACTGATTCCCCATACAGTTTCCCAAAAAAAAACGAAAGCGTCATGAGTAAAGTAAAAACCATTGCCTTAAGTTGCATCGCTTTTGTACTCCTTTTGGCCTGCTCAACAGACAATGAAGATGGAAACAATACAAACAATGCTATCGTTGGGGATTGGGTTTTGGTTTCACGAACGGTTTCTGAAATTGATGTTGCTTTGGATGAATGTGAAACATTTGTGGTCCTGACCATTCAAGAGAACCAAACCCTTTTTTCGCAGTTTAATACTACAGCAATACCGGAAAAGTGTGAAACCCTTGCATTTTTTCAACTCACATGGGAAAAAGGTACTGGAAATCAATACAATGTGAACTTGGGGAATACGCTAGTTTCTACAATAGAACCAAGTGGAAACCAATTAATTGAACGTGTTGCGGATAATGATTGGGTAAATTTCTATGAAAGAGCGGAATAATCCACCGGCTGCAAACCGCACTACGCTACTTAGCTTTCCTACATTTTAACTAACTTCATACGCATTTCCTTTTCATCAAAAAGGATGGAGTGCGGTAAAACACATCTCCAAACATCAAATATCATCATTCAAAAACACCTAAACATCATGAGAAATCTTATATTCATTTCCCTTCTTTTTCTACTTTTTAGTTGTTCTACAAAACCCAAAAAAGAAAATACTGAACTCGAAGATAAAATCACTAGAATTGAGAACGGACTGCAACCCAATCTTCAAATCGAAGGAGATAGCATTCCCAACTTCAATTTGGACGAGCGACTAAAAGAACTGGGAATTCCAGGGGTTAGCATTGCGGTAATTCATAACGGCAAACTTGAATGGGCAAAAGGGTATGGCATAGCCGATGTTTCGGAAAACCATCCCGTCACCAGCAAAACCATGTTCTTGGCAGGGTCTATCAGTAAACCGGTAGCGGGCCTCAGGGCCCACCAATTGGCCGAAGCAGGAACTATCCACCTAGATTCCAGTGTGAATAAGTATCTCACCAGCTGGAAACTCCCTGAAAATGAATTTACCGAAAAGGAAAAAGTAACCACCCGTCGTATACTGAACCACACCGCAGGATTAACAGTTTGGGGATTTCCAGGATATGATAAAGGCGACACCATTCCAACAGTTCCAGAGGTTTTGGATGGCAAAGGAAATACCGATTCCGTTCGCGTGTACAAGACCCCAGGTGAAAGTTGGATGTACTCTGGAGGAGGCTATACCATCATGCAATTAATGATAACAGATTTGGAAGGCAAACCCTTCCCAGAAATCATGCAAACGAACGTGTTAGACCCGCTGGGAATGACTGCTAGTACATTTGAAAACCCACTGCCTGAAAAATACCATTCCATTGCCGCGACGGGCTATCGGGAAAACGGTGACGAAGTAGAAGGCAAGTGGCCCATTTATCCCGAAATGGCGGCAGCAGGACTTTGGACAACACCTTCGCAGCTTATTCTTTGGGCGCAAGAAGTCCAAAAAATACAGCAGACCCAGAAAGATGGTCTTTTAAAAACCCAGACCGTCAATGAGATGCTAACCGAAGGCATGAATGAGTATGGTCTCGGTCCATCGGTCCGCGAACACACCTACGGCCATGGTGGCGCTGATGAAGGTTTCAGGGCAAACCTAGTCGCCTGGAAAGAACATCCTGTTGCGGTGGTAATGATGGTCAATTCTGACAATGGCAGTATTATGCAAGAAATTCTGTTGAGTATCGCCAAAGAATATAACTTACCTGGTATCGACCCAATGGTTCGGAAGGTGGTGGAGCAATCTGAAGAAGAACGCACCAAATTTGTGGGAACCTACACTTTCCCAGAAATGGGAGAAGCATTTGTTGTGCTCAAAGAAAATGGATTGGAAATCGATGGCGAATTTACGGACGAGCCTATTATGTTACTTCCAGAAACGAACACCCAATATTTTAATAAAAGTAGCGGTACCTACTACACTTTTCATATGGAAGAGGAAACTGTTACTGGCATTCAATTATGGGATAGAATCGCACCAAAAACCAAATAATTTCAATTCGGTGGACCATGCTAAAGACATCATATCGAAAAGGTTAAGAATAAGACTTATCGATTGGGATGATATATCCCATATTCATGCATTGCATTGCTTACCTGAAACCGACGAATTCAATACGCTCGGTATTCCCAAAGATTTAGATGAAACCAAGAAGGTTATCACACCTTGGATTGCCGAAAATCAAACCGATGCACCAAGCAATTATACTTTCGCTGTTGAACGCCAATCAGATGACAACTTCTTGGGGCTTTTTGGACTGAAACTGTCCCATCCCAAGTTCAAAAGCGCTGAGATTTGGTATAAAATCCATTCCAGTTATTGGGGTAAGGGCTATGCCACCGAAGCGGTTAAAGCCGTTTTAAGGTTTGGTTTTGAAACGCTGAAATTACATCGTATTGAAGCTGGTTGTGCTATTGCAAATGTTGGTTCCATTAAAGTACTTGAGAAATCAGGAATGGCTTTGGAAGGACGTAGAAGGGAGATCTTACCGTTAAAATCGGGCTGGTCAGATAACTTTTCATATGCAATATTGGAATCAGATTATCAACAAAATACTTGAGTCCAGTTATTCTTTGACAATAAGAACAGTAGTTTGTTTTGTCCGCAAACCACGTAAAACCGTTTAAATGATCACAGGTCTATTTGAAACCCATTTGTTTGTCGAAAACCTTGACCGTTCCATTGCTTTTTACACGGAAATCTTGGGGCTAACCCAATGTCGGTATCGGGAGGAACCGAAAACCGCCTTCTTTTGGATTGGAAAAGAAAAACAAGCGATGCTGGGTTTATGGGAAAAACCCAAGGAAGAGATTGATATCCGCCATTTCGCTTTTGAATGCGAACCTGAATGGATTGCCAATGAATCCGTTCCCTTTTTAAAATCTCATAACATTACCTTTTGGAATTTTTTACAGAATCAAAAGGAAGTACCTATGGTATTTTGTTGGGTGCCCGCCATATCCATTTACTTCAATGACCCTGATGGTCACGATTTGGAGTTTATCGGCATCCTTCCGGGAAAACCCAAATCTGAAGAGGAAAAACGAATCATGACCTATGCAGAGTGGCTTGAACTAAAGGATAACAATTAAAAACACCGCGATAAGGAGGAGTTAAAAGGCACATTTCTCCATCCAAATTAAAGCATCCAATGAAAGCTAAATACGACCGCATCGGAGTCAACTACGACCAAACTCGAAAGGCAGACCCTTACCTTGCTTCCCGTTTGCTGTTCCATTTGCAACCCAACTTAGAGGGTCTTTATTTGGATATTGGTTGCGGAACCGGCAACTATACCCATGAACTTCAGAAGAATGGTTTTCGATTTATCGGTATAGACCCTTCTTTTAAAATGCTTGAAAAAGCCCAAATGCGAAACTCCGAAATTGATTGGAGAATAGGCAGTGCAGAAAACACCGGACTTTCCGACAATCAGCTAGATGGTATTGTCGCTTCACTTACCCTACACCATTGGACCAATTTACAGAAAGGATTTGCCGAGCTTAACCGGGTCTTAAAGCAAAATGGAACCTTGGTTGTTTTCACGGCTACACCGACACAAATGCAAGGGTATTGGCTTAATCGGTATTTTCCTGAAATGCTGAACGATGCCATCCAACAAATGCCTTCTAAAAAAAGTATTGAAGAAGGCCTGGCAAAAAGTGGATTTGAAATCATTGGAACAGAAGCCTATTTTATTCAACCTGATTTACAAGACAAATTTCTGTATTGTGGTAAGCAAAATCCGGAGTTGTACTTCGACTCAAGAATTCGAAATGGAATTTCTTCTTTTGCAGATTTAGCACGTCAAAAAGAGGTGAAACAAGGTTTATTCCAGCTACAGAAAGATATCGATAGTGGCGCTATTCATGAGGTAATCCAATCTTACCAAAATGATATGGGCGACTACATTTTTATCACAACCCAGAAACCTTAGAAAAAAAGTTGCCTTACTTCGCTAAAATTCAGGTCATCAAAACCCAACTATTTTAACCTTTTTTTCTTCAAGAAGCGAGCATTTGCGACCAACTAGTGTTTAACTTTATGCATATCATGAAGGAGAACACACAAATTGTTATCGACTTTTACGAATTCCTAAAGACAGCGAAATACGAGCAGGCATTTGAGTTATTGCATCCCGAATTTGAGTTGGTACAGGCCGAAACGCTCCCTTACGGCGGTGTTTACAAAGGAAAGGAAGGCGTACAGCTCTTCTTCAAAAAGCTCTTCGACTATTTTGAAACCTTTGGTTCAGAAGACGTAACTTACCTTTCAAATGAAGACAAAGTGGTGGCCACATCCATTGCGGTGGGGTTGACCAAGCAAAAAGAAGCATTTCGCATGCCCATGGTGCAAGTTTACACCTTGGAAAACGAAAAGATTCTACGAACCATGCCCTTCTATTACGATACGGGGAAATTCAAAACCTAAACCAACTTTATTCAAAAAGCATGAGCCAGAAACTTGAAAACGCCAAAAATCTCTATTTAGAAGGCATCCGAGATGGTAACATCGAAATGGTGAAAAAATATACGGGTGACCGCTATACCCAGCACAGCACGGGTGTCGCAGATGGTGCGGAAGGGTTCATAGATTTCTTTTCTGGATTTTTGGAACGAACCAACAATAGGGATATCCGACTTATCCGACCCTTGGAAGACGGACGCATTCTTTACGTACACGCCTACAAAGACATAGACAACGGCACAGCAAAGTGGAATACAACGGACATGTTCGATACGGATGCCAATCACAAAATCATTGAGCATTGGGATGTCATTGCAGCATATCGGGAACCCCACGAAACGGTGTCCGGGAACGATATGATTCTAGGTGATTTTGAACTACAGGATTTGGATAAAACCGAAGAAAACAAAGCCCTTATTCGAAACTTTCTGGTCGATGTGATGCAGAACAAAAATCATGCAGCCTTGGACAAATACGTTTCCTCCCAAAAATACATCCAACACAATCCAACATTACCCAATGGGATTGAAGCCCTAGCGAATTTTTTGGCAACACAAACCTTCACTTATGATTTTGTGTTTCACGTTATGGGGCAAGGCAATCATGTAGTTAGCTATTCCAAGGTCACTTATAATAGCGTAGAACACGCCCTTTTTGACATTTTTAGAATAGCGAATGGAAAAATCGTGGAACATTGGGTGAATGTGGAACAAATTCCGCCGCGTTCCGAGTGGGCAAACACTGGGAAGTTTTGATTTTGACTCAGCTTCAATAAGTCGTAATTTTCAGCATACCGCCACCTAAAGCATATCTCGATGAGCACTACAACACAAAATGATTGGCCCCTACTCGATTTCAACGAAATCAAGGACACCTTGGCCACAATGCACCAATGGATTCAAATCGTAGGGAAAATTCGAATGAAAACCATGCCATGGCAAAACCACTCTTGGCATGTTCCACTATACATAAGCACCAAGGGGTTTACCACTCAAGGAATTCCTTATGAGGGTAGAATTTTCCAAATTGATTTTGATTTCAAACAACACAAACTTTTGATTGAATGTTCCAATGCGGGAGGCATTTCCATGGATTTGTATCCCAGAACGGTAGCTGATTTTTACAAGGAACTTTTTGAAAAACTAAAGGAACTGGACATCGTGGTAAAAATTTATGCGCGTCCAAACGAAATAGAACCCGCCATACCCTTTGCTGAAAATACCGTGAACAAATCTTATGATGAAGCGTCAGCACTGGCCATTTGGAAATCCATGCTCAAGGCAAACGAGGTGTTCAATCAGTTTCGAAGTGATTTTATTGGCAAAGCCAGCCCCGTGCATTTGTTTTGGGGTGCTTTTGATTTGGCCGTAACGCGTTTTTCGGGCAGTGATGCGCCTTTGCATCCTGGCGGCATGCCCAACATGCCCCTTGATGTAATGCAAGAAGCCTATTCCAAGGAAGTCAGTAGTGCTGGCTTTTGGCCTGGGTCAGAGGCGTTTCCTTTTCCGGCATTTTACGCCTACGCCTACCCAAGTGATGCTGAGTTCGGGAGCCAAAACGTGCTCCCAGAAGAGGCGTTTTGGAGCGAAGACATGGGAGAATTTTTCCTGAAGTACGAAGACGTGCAAAAATCCAGCAATCCGGAGAAGATGCTACTTTCCTTTTTGGAAAGCACCTATGAAGCTGCCGCAAAAACATCAAACTGGAATAGGGAACAGTTGGAAAAATGAACACGGCCATCTTAAAAAGTAAAATCCACTTGAAAAATGAAAGGGTTTTGCTACTTCCCTTTGAGGATGACAGATATCAAGAACTCAAGGAAATCATTTTTGATGACGGTATTTGGAAGTTTATGGGCATGTTCGTCAAAACGGAAGCAGACTTTGACGCCTATGTCAAAAACACCCTTGCTGATAAACAGAAAGGAATTTGTTATCCCTTTCTTATCATCGATAAAACCAGCGGAAAAGTAGCAGGAAGCAGTCGTTATGGCTATTTGAACTTCCCCAGCGAAAAGTGTGAAATTGGTTGGACGTGGTATGGTACTGCATTTCAAGGTACTGGACTCAACAAAGCCACTAAATACGAATTATTGCGCTTTGGTTTTGAACAGATTGGCTTTCGCCGGATTCAATTCAGCGCAGATGAAGAGAATATTCGTTCGCAACGCGCTATTGAAAAATTGGGTGCGCAAAAAGAAGGGGTTTTTCGAAACAATTATATCGATTCCAAAGGTGAAAGTAGAAACGATGTCTACTACAGCATCATAAGGGAAGATTGGCCCCAAGTAAAGAAAGAACGCTTCAAGGAATTCCGTTCTTTCACCTGAATCTACCGACTTTTCTGTGGGCCACAGCAGATAAACATATTATCATTACCTTATGGAAGCAACCTAGGGTACATGACCAGATGGTTATACCCAAACTGCTAAAACTTGATTGAATTACTATGAATACCGTGACCTTTAGGTTTGCCGTTTTTAATGAAAGTATTTGCTAAATGGAAGGCAAAAAAGTCAAGTACAAATCGCTTTATATTGTTGGAATTATTTTAGGATTGCTGTTTCTGCAATGCCATACAAAAGATGAAAAACCGCTAGAAACCAACAATCCCGAGAATTGGTCTGAATACTTGGGTGGCCCAGACCGTAACCATTATTCCACCCTTACACAAATTACCAGTGAAAACGTTGACCAGCTTAAGATAGCATGGACCTATGCCACGCCAGATTCAGGTCAAATACAAACCAATCCCCTGATTATCGACGGTGTTTTGTATGGGGTAACTCCGTCAGTGCAAGCTTTTGCCTTAAACGCCAAAACTGGAAAACAACTTTGGATTTTCGGGGATACCCTCCGCCATTGGGCGAGCACTAGTAGAGGCGTCTCTTTTTGGAAAGAAGGCAAGGACAGACGCATTTTGTATACGGCCGGACCCAACCTTTGGGCCTTAAATGCCGATAACGGCAAACCTATTGAAAGCTTCGGGGATATGGGAAAGGTAGATTTGCATACCGGTCTTCCGGAAATTGCCCAAGACAAGTTCATGGTCTCCAATACTCCGGGGACCATTTTTGAGGATTTGATTATCATGCCCGTCCGGGTTTCTGAAGATATAGATGCCGCACCCGGTGACATTCGGGCGTTCAATGTGAAAACAGGCAAGTTGGAATGGACGTTTCATACTATTCCCCATCCCGGTGAATTTGGATATGAAACCTTTCCTGAAGATGCTTACGAAAACAAACAGACAGGTGCTGCAAACAATTGGGCTGGTATGGCCGTAGACCCAGAAAGAGGAATTGTATACGTACCAACGGGTTCAGCAGCATACGATTTTTATGGCGGGAATCGGGAAGGTCAAAACTTGTTTTCGGATTGCCTGTTGGCGCTAAATGCCAGAACAGGAGAACGTATATGGCACTTTCAAACTACCCATCATGATGTTTGGGATAGAGACCTCCCCGCGCCTCCTAACCTAATGACCCTCAAACGAAATGGTCAATCCATAGACGTAGTGGCCCAAACCACCAAACAAGGCTATGTTTATGTATTCGACCGGGAAACCGGCGAGCCGTTTTTTCCAATTCAAGAAGTACCCGTGCCGAATTCAACCCTTGACGGTGAGGTCACTTGGAAAACACAACCAATTCCCACTAAACCAAAACCCTTTGCTCGTGAGTCCAATACGCTGACCACAAACGATATTAGTCCGTATGCCGAAAACCGAGAGGAACTCATAAAAGAATTTGAACAATATGAGACCGAGGTGTATGCCCCGGGAAGTTTACAGGGAGCTGTTCTCCTTCCCGGCTATGATGGTGGTGCCGAATGGGGCGGTGCAGCAGCCGACCCGGAAGGTACTTTATTCGTAAATGCCAACAACATGGCTTGGATACACCAAATGATGGAAAATCCAAAGCAAGAAAGTATGGCCAACCTCAGCACAGGGGAAAGACTTTTTAACTCCTTGTGCATAAGTTGCCATAAAATGGACCAGGAATCGGTATCCAATATTCCCGCTTTGGGAGACCTCTATTTGAAGAGAGATAAGGCCTTTGTAGCCAATATTATCCAAAATGGAAAAGGAATGATGCCAGGTTTTCCGATGCTTTCCAATACCGAAATACAATCCATCGTAGCCTTTTTATATGGAGAAGAAAAACAAGAAGTAGGTACAACGACGGTTGATGAAAAAGTTTGGTTGCCGTATAAAAGTACCGGCTACAACAAATTTCTGGACGGCAACGGTTTGCCTGCCATTAATCCACCATGGGGAACCTTGAGCGCCATAGACTTGAATTCTGGAGAGTATTTGTGGCAAATTAATCTGGGGCACGAGCCCAAACTGTTGGAAAAAGGCATAAAAAACACTGGGGTAGAAAATTATGGGGGTCCAATCGTTACAGCAAGTGGGTAGCTATTAATTGCTGCTACAAAAGATAGCTTTTTCCGGGCTTTCGATAAAAACACGGGGCAACTTCTTTGGGAAACACAACTTCCCTACCCTGCCTTTGCCACGCCATCAACCTATCAAGTGGATGGAAAACAATACATTGTTTTGGCCTGCGGTGGTACCAAACTTGGTACTCCTAAAGGAAATCTATATGTAGCTTTTGCACTACCTAATGAAACTGAAGAATGATGAACATAAGCTTCAAACGCCTCTTTTTTCTTCTGGTTAGTTGTATTGCGGCTAACCTCCAATTATATGCTCAGGACAAACCCATACTAATTTTTGACACAGACTTTGGTGGCGATGCTGACGATTTAGGTGCGCTAGCCATGTTGAACCATTTTCATAACAAAGATGAAATGCAACTGCTTGGTGTCATGTGCTGGAATTTGGAAAAATATGCAGTAAGTGCTATTGATGCCGTCAATACCCATTACGGCAATCCGAATATCCCCATAGGCAGAAGATTGGGCGAAGTCCACGAAACACCATGGAACCATTCCGAAGTTATTGCAAAAGACTTGGTGCATGATGTTACACTGAAGAATGTTCCGGATGCGACCGAATTATATCGCAAACTACTCAGTAAAAGTGAGGACGAAAGTGTGATTGTTGTGGCAGTAGGTCCGTTAATGAATATCAAAATGTTGTTGGATTCCGAGCCCGATAACTATTCAAAGTTATCCGGTAGGGAGCTTGTACATCGTAAAGTGAAAGAATTCGTCATTATGGGCGGAAATTTTCCAATGAGTGAAAACGAATGGAATTTTGACGGAAACATGCCGGGAGTAACGAAATATGTACTAGAAAATCTCAAGCTGCCCATCACGTTTTCAGGAGCCGAAGTAGGCGCTAGCCTTAAGACAGGTGAAGTATTCAACCAACTCCCAAAAGATTCCCCGTTGTAATAGGGATTCTATCAATTTAGTCAGAATGCCCCTAGGATGAATCTTCAATTTCAAGGAAGGATTTATGATAATGCCACGTTTGACCAAACAGCAGTGCTATATGCTGTTAGAAATGGCCTTGGGCACTATTGGCATAAGGTCGAAAACGGTGTCTGCGTTGCAGACGAAAAGGGAGGCAACCAATGGATTGTCAAAGAAGGTTCCCATCATTCATATCTAGTGCTCGATATGGAAAAACAAGCCATGGAAACCGAATTGGAAAAATTTATGCTTGGTGATTTTTAATCTGCATAGGCTAAAGTGAAATAATAATCCTATCCTTGCAACCAACAAATCGCTTGAAACCGTAGGTGATTTTTTATTCGACAACCCAGCATGATACGATTCTTTAGAAACCTTCGTCAAAATGCTTTGCAGTCCGGAAACAGGGGCAAGTATCTGAAATACGCCATTGGGGAAATCGTTCTAGTGGTCATTGGTATTTTGATTGCCCTGCAAATCAACAAGTGGGATGAAAACATCAAAGCAAACAATGAAGAAAAAGCCATTCTGAATCGTCTACAGCAAGAGTTGTCGAACAATGCTGAAGGTATCCAAAACGCCATTGAAAAGCATGAAGAAATTGCAGATAACCTGAGTAGTATGCTTCCGTTACTTGGCCCAAACCCCCAACTTCCGAGCGAAGACTCGACCACCTTTAAGGAGGGTATTACCGAAATGTTGAATGCCTACTATTACAATCCACAAACTTCGGTACGAAAGACCATCAACAACACAGGAAAAATAGGGCTCATCAAAGACCAAAACCTACAATTCTTGATTTCGGAAATTACCGCTGCGGAAGAAGCCTATCTTGCTACAACAGGGCTGACTACCACCTATTTGCAAAACAATATCGTTCCTTATTTGAATTCTAGGATACTTATCATGAACAGTACGGCCGCTATTCCTACGGTCACAGAAGATTTTGAAGGGAAGCAAAGCACGTTTACCAATAACAGCTACCGAGTGTTGTCGGAATATGAATTTGAAAACATGCTATCGGCTAAAATCGTACTAGCCAAACAATCCGCGAATGCCGCTACTGAAATAGCAGACTTGTATTCGGAGTGTATCGCGAAAATCCGTGAAACGCTTAACTAATATGTAATTGACCTTCCCCGACCCTATTTTAAAAAGGGATGGGCTTAAGCCTTTTGGCACGTAATCCAACCATATCGTTTTCAAAAGAACTTTATAGGCTTTTTTTATATTGTCGTGCTGCTGTTTGAACTCACTTGGACTCCATTCATAAATTGTCAACAAAGCCATGTCATTTTCAGCCATTCATAGTACATTTGAGGAAACAAACGAAAGTTAGTATTTGGGTGCGAAAGGGTATCCAAAACTTCTTCCCTTCTTACTTTCAAACCATTATTACCGCTTAATTCTTGAATGATGAAAGTACATTCTACCAATTATTACAACACCCTAATCGAAATTGCCGAGGACTGTCCGGTGCAACAAAGTGAAGCACCTCCGGTAAAGGGTCAAAAGCAATCTGTCGCCAACCTTCAATTTGATATGATAAAGGAAAACCCATATCAGTTTACTTCAGACGAGGTATTGTTTTCGGTACATGCGAATAGAAAAGACCTTGACATTAACAACTGGAACGAGCAGCGTGAAGCCTATTTTTCCAAGGGACAGCCCTGCTTTAGGGCCTCTCCACTTCCGAAACGGTATGGGTTTGGCATCCACAA
The DNA here is from genome assembly GCA_937899065.1 of uncultured Allomuricauda sp. GTDB lineage: Bacteria > Bacteroidota > Bacteroidia > Flavobacteriales > Flavobacteriaceae > Flagellimonas. Next base: position 11,102 of record CALBPG010000190.1, on the reverse strand, counting down.
TGACAAAGAAGGAAAAATAGCCTTGCTGGGTGTGGAAACGGAAGCATACCAAAGATTGCTGGAAGATAAAACGGTAAAAAAAATAAAAGCCATGCGCTCCAAACGCACATAAATTCCTTAATCTCCCATTCTACCAAAATTGTAAAGATGTTAACAAAGTGGACCCGGAAAAAGCTGTAGTTTCGGTCAAATACCGATTGAAGTACTTTAACCAAACCCATGACCGTAAACACGAAACTTTTCCAGACCATTGTAATAGCTTTTTTGTTGGTTTTTACCCCGAAGGTGATTTCCCAACAAAACACAATTGAAATAGAAATCATGCCTCCCAGCATAGACCAAGAAGCAACTTCGGTTTGGCGAACCATTAATGACATCGCATTTTTTGAAAAGCAAGGCTATCGTGTCAATCTTCCAAAAGGAGAAGTAATCGATGCGCTTATCGCTAAATCCAAAAAAGGAACTTTCGGCAATGAAGATTATGCAAGTATCTATACCTTTTTGGAAACCGAGGTTTTTGATAAAAATGACTATGAGCTTGCCATGGAAAGTGTCAAGGAAAAAAAACAACTCATTGAGGAAATTATCAATGAAATCGCAGAAGCAAAGGAGAGCTGGGATTGGAACTTTAAAACATTTGATAGGTACCCGATTGTTTTCACTTTGTATGGTACAGGTGGCAGCTATGACCCCGATACCGGAAAAGTGACCTTGTTTACCAACGCCAATGGGCAGTTCATGAACTACAAGAGTCCGGCCAATACCATCGTCCACGAAATTTCCCATATGGGGATGGAATCATCACTAGTTCAAAAACACAAACTTTCCCATAGCTTAAAAGAACGGCTCGTAGATACTTTTGTGTATTTACAATTCAAAACACAGCTACCAGAATATAGAATTCAAAATATGGGCGATACCAAACTGGATGACGCAGTTAAAAATCAAGAAGATATTGCTCAGCTGGACGAAATCTTAACCAAATTTGTAGAATAGCGTAGCGGAGACTATTCCTCATAATAATGATGGAAAGATGAAAATTGGCCTAGCTCAAATCCAATCCAAAAAAGGAGATGTAGCCCATAACATCGCCCATCATCTGGATTATGTTGAAAGGGCTATTCAAGCCGAAGTGGATTTTATTGTGTTCCCCGAATTATCCATAACGGGTTACGAGCCAGCGCTAGCCAAACAATTGGCTACAACGATAGAAGACAAACTATTCGACCCCTTTCAGGAAATTTCTGTGGCTTCAAACATTGCGATCGGTATTGGAATGCCCACTCTGGGTATCAACGGAATCCACATTAGCATTTTGCTTTTTCAACCCCAGCAAGAACGACTGGTGTATTCCAAAAAACTGTTGCATGCAGATGAGTTGCCTTTTTTCACCAGCGGAACGCGCCAGCCGTCCCTTACCATAAAGGGAACCAATGTCGCTTTGGGTATTTGCTATGAAACCCTTCAAAGAGCCCATTTTATAGAAGCAAAAGAAAATGGCGCCGATGTTTATGTAGCTAGCGTAGCCAAACCAGACCGTGGGAGTGCCAAAGCGTATGTTCACTTTCCATCAATTGCCAAAGAATTCCAAACTCCGGTATTGATGTGCAATGCCGTTGGGTTTTGTGATGATTTTTTATGCAACGGTCAAAGTGCCGTTTGGAAAGAGGACGGAGAACTGATTGGTGAGTTGAGTGACGCTGCGGAGGGCTTATTGGTCTATGACACCGGAACACAAAAGGTAATATCCCTTTAGCATACCCCTATTGGAGCGAAATAATACGAGTTGAATCATAACACCACTTTAATTACGCAGTTAACTGCGTATTTTATATCTTTGAGTTGAAATCCATAGTATGGAGCATGATTTAATTCGTCATTTAGGGTATGCCAACTTAGATTCCCGGCTCAAGCGCATCAGTGATAAAATGACCCATAGTCTACGGGCAATGTATAAAAAGCTGGACATGGATGTAGAGCCCAGTTGGTATTTGGTCCTTTTTATCTTGGATGGTGCTCCCAACAGTTCTGTGATGGACATTTCACAACGATTGAAGTTTACCCATCAATCCATTCACGTAATGACGGATAAGATGGTAGCCAAGGGATATCTCATCAAAACCAAGGACGAGCACGACAAGCGCAAAACCGTATTCAACCTCACCCAAAAAGCGAAACAAAATCTACCTTACTTTACTGAAATCTGGGAGGCAGGAAAAGTAGCTACTTACGAATTGCTTCGTGAAGACACCTCCATTATGCAACATCTGGAAACTTTGGAATCCAATTTGGAACAGAAATCCTTTGGAGCGCGAATAATCGAAAAACTAAATCCATAACCTTATGAAAGAACACCATTATCAAGCCGAAATCAAATGGGTGGGCAATGAAGGCAAAGGTACTTCTGGATATACTGCTTATAACCGAAATCACATCACAACCATTCAAGGCAAAAATCATGTTATTGAGGGCTCTTCAGACCCTTCTTTTCGCGGGGATAGGACTCGCTATAATCCAGAAGAATTGTTTCTCTCCTCCATTTCTACTTGCCATATGCTTTGGTACCTTCATCTTTGCTCGGTGCATAAGGTAATAGTTACGGCATATGAAGATAATGCCACTGCAATTATGCAGGAAGATGAAAAAGGCAGCGGCAAGTTTACGTCGGTCGTACTTCATCCGCAAGTGCAAGTATCCGATGCCACTATGCTTGAAATGGCCAATGCTTTGCATGAGAAAGCGAACAAAATGTGTTTTATCGCCAACTCCTGCAACTTCAAAATCGAACATGAACCCAACGCAAACGTTTAATCCATGGAAATCGAAAAAGTAAACGTCGTCGAAAAACTAAATCAAATACAAGACCATTGGTCGCCAAAAATCATTGGTTTGCTGAACAATCAAGCCGTCAAAATAGCAAAGTTCAAAGGGGAATTCATTATGCATCATCATGAAAATGAAGATGAGTTGTTCTTTGTTATTGAAGGGAAACTGTACATGGAATTGGAAAAAAAGACGTTAGAAGTGCTCCCCGGAGAATTTGTCATCATTCCCAAAGGCGTTGCCCATAAACCTTATGCTGAAGAAGAAACCAGCGTTATGCTTTTTGAGCCCAACACAACGGTCAATACCGGAAACATTACCAATGACCGTACCCTAACCGATTTGGAAAGCATTTAATGTAAGCATGCGATTTGCCCATACCAATATTGTCAGTAAAGATTGGCGCAAGCTCGTAGCCTTCTATACCCAAACGTTTCAATGCAAGCTTATTCCTCCTGTACGAAAACAATCCGGGGCTTGGCTGGAAAAAGGAACTGGTTTACAAAACGCTGCCTTGGAAGGAGCCCATCTCCTTCTACCGGGCTATGGTGAAAAAGGGCCCACCTTGGAAATTTATCAATACGAATCCAGCAAAGTCCAAGACCAGCCCTTCCCCAACCACCAAGGTTTTGGACATATTGCATTTGAGGTTGAAAGCGTGGTAAAAACTACCGAAACCTTGAAACGAAATGGTGGAACATTAGCAGGAGAAATCACTCAAAAGGAAGTAAAAGGGGTAGGTGAAATCACCTTTGTTTATGCCAGAGACCCTGAAGGAAATCTCATCGAATTGCAACAATGGAGGTATGACTAATCCGCCCAGCCTTTGATAAGCCTTTGCGAGGACCTTACTCTGGTGAAAAACAGAACTATCCTTACTATTGAAGGCAGGAATTCCCGATAATTCTGTATTATTAGAAGGCCAATGCACCAACACCAATCGAAATGACCATATCCACTAAAACGATAGTCAAATACCTTTTAGAGATAGTTATAGTTGCTTTTGGGGTATTCCTCGGGGTTTACTTCAGCGATTTGAACGAGATTCAGAGTACGAAGGAAGAAAAGGAAAAATCATTGACCCTTATTCTTGAGGAGTTGGAATACAATCAAAAATTATTGGAGGAACAAATCGACTATCACGAGAAACTTAAAATCCAAATGGATAGCGTCAACAATGTACTTACTGATGAGGACCGTTTCAGTAGTTTGGCTGATAACAAAGACTTCAATCACAACAATATAAAAGGTTGGAATGGTTTTCAGTTCGCAAGACTACGGGCGGTAGCTTTTGAAAGCGCTAAAATCAGTGGTATTCTAAAAGAATTTGATATACAATCCATTCAAAAAATTTCAAGTGTCTACGTGTATCAAGAGAGTTACCTCAGCTTCGGTAAAGCTATTTTGGATAAGGCGATAGCCACCAATTCGTCAACAAAGCTTGTAGATTTTTTAGGCATTATCGAACTCATGAACTCGGACCTTTTGAACTTGGAAAAGCACCTATCAGAGAATTTAAAAAAGGTTATTGAAGATTTAAAATCCTAACTTCATCCTATCATTATCGAAATTGCTTTTTCAGAGGCGAAAATCAAAAACGTTTGACAGTTTGAACAACCCTATTGCCCTATTTCAAAAATGGTTTGATGAAGAATCCGCACTGTCCGAAGTCAACATCCCAACAGCGGTTTGTTTGTCCACTTTGGGCTTCGACGGTTTCCCCAATGCTCGATTCGTATCCCTCAAGGAAATCCGAAACGATTCCTTTGTGGTAACGGGACCGCTACAATCCAGAAAAGGGATTGAAATAGAAGCGGACAATAAGGTTGCGCTAACCTTTTGGTGGACAGGGACCGGACGGCAGGTTAGAATTCAAGGAGAAGCCAACAAAATCCCTGAGTCGTTAGCGACTGTTTATTTCAATGCGCGAAACGAACATTCTAAAGCGGTATCGGTAATTAGTGAACAAGGTAAGGTTACCAATAATATAATAGCATTGGAGCAAGAAATATTGGACAAAGTCGCAGAAAACCAACCCATTCCAAAACCTAAAAGCTGGGGTGGTTTTGCCATCAAACCGTTGCGTATTGAGTTTATGGAGTTCAAGGAGACCCGCTTTCACGACCGAAAGTGTTTCTTGATCGAAAACGGGAAATGGGTAATACATCAACTACAACCCTAACCGAGTATTCTATGCAAATCAAAACCTTATCTGGTGTTTCCTATGAAGAAATCTTAAGGGTTTTCAATTCGGCGGTTTCTGACTATTTGGTGCCTTTACAGCGTGCCTCTGAGCGGCTAGCTACAAAAATGAAAGCAGATGGAACGGAGCTTTCCCTTTCCTGTGGGGTTTTTGAAAATGAGCAACTCGTAGCTTTCATTTTACATGGGGTGGACACGATTAAAGGGGAAAAAGTAGCCTATAATGGTGGTACAGGAGTAGTTCCTAGCAAAAGGGGAATGCGGTTAACCACAAAAATGTACGAGTTCATCTTACCCGTTTTGGTAAGCAAGGGAATAACAAGAATTGTATTGGAAGTTATCACGAACAACGTTCCAGCGCTCAAAACTTATCAAGGTGTCGGTTTTAAAACCAAAAGGGAATTGCTATGTTACAAAGGGAATGAACTAGACTATTTGCAAAAAGGCCCTGCAATTCTAAAACCTTTGGCAAACTATCATTGGGAATTATTGGAATCTTTCGGGCAGGTCAAACCAAGCTGGCAGTACACCACGAGGGCCATTACTGCTTCGTCATCAGCCAATATCGCGCTTGGAGCCTATCTTAAAGATGAATTGACAGGTTATATTATATTCACCCCGAGCACCAAAAGAATCCAACAAATAGCAGTCAAGCCAGATTATCGTAGAAAGGGCATTGCTTCGCAGCTCGTTGGAAGTATACTTCATGATTATGGAAATCCAGTATTCGTCATAAATGTGGATAAAAATGCCAATGCCTTGAATGCTTTTTTGACAAAAATGGGGCTTGTCCTACAACTGAAACAGTTTGAAATGGAACTTCTTTTATAGTTTAGTCAAAACCTAACGACAACCTTCCCATGACCAAAAAACAAATTGTACTCCTCTCCCCTTTTCTCATCATTGGGGTAAATTTTGGTGTAGCCTTTACCTTCAAACAAACCCTCGGTAATTGGGCATTCGCCCCTATGATATTCATCGGCTGGGCTTTATGGCTTTTTTTTATTTTAAAGTTTGGCGGAAGTGAATCTATAGCACAATGGCTCAAAAAACCCAATGGAAAATGGGGTTGGGCTGTGCTTGCCATCCTTGTAGGGCTTATTCCCTTACCCCTATTCATTTTCCATTCCAATACCCTCACCGACTGGACCATCTGGTTGCCATGGATAACGTTGGCTTTAATAAATCCATGGATTGAAGAGTTTTACTGGCGTGGTCTATTGTTAAATTACACTAAAGATTGGTTAAACTGGTTCGCCGTCTTGTACAGTAGTGCTTTATTTGCCTTGAACCATGCAGCTTTCGGTATCAATTCCGAACTGAACGGCGGTTTCGAAATTGTTGTATCCACCTTTATTATGGGAGTCATTTGGGCATGGGTATACAAAAAAACCCAAAGTCTGCGATGGGTGATTTTTGCTCATTTCTTGGTAGACTTTTTAGGACTTTCGGTACCGGCATTTCTGGATTTGTGGGAGAAAGGAGCTTGGTAGTGCTAAAAAACAATCTTAAAACCTATTCCAAAATGAAGCATTTGCATCTCTTTTTCGCTTTGATTTTATGTAGCTTAAGCTATTGTATGCAAGGTCAAACCAAACAAGATTCTTTGGACATCAAACAAGTAGCGTTGGACTACATCGAATCGCAACACAAGGTAAAACCGGAACAGTTTGAACGGTCTGCTCATCCAAGAATGGTGAAACGTACCTTTGGACCCATAAAGCCACGGGCAAAGAGTATCTAAGAGAAACCTTTACGGATGCAATGGTGCTTTTGGCAGCATCTTACAATACCGATGGGGAAAACTTTCCCGAAAACCCGAAAAAAGAGGTCATCATTCTAGACATTTACGACAAAACCGCTTCGGTGAAACTTATTGCGGATGAGTGGATAGATTATATGCACATTGTGAAACTAAACGACCAATGGCAACTAGTAAACGTGCTTTGGCAATTCAATGATTCAAGCAATCACTGAAAAAAGAGTAATCATATCGCCCAAATTCTTTTCAGTAGGCTACACGTGCTATTTCCAACAAAGTTTGGTTTTTACTTTAAAAGTTCGTTGAAAAGGGAAATTCGATTTCACCATAAATAAGTTAGATTGGGTTGCCTAACAGAAATAGACCACTTTGTTTAATTTTGTAGCAATAAAGAAAGCATCCGAAATCTCCTTTTATCTTCGGAAATAGTAGGAACCAAATGCTTTACGGTAAACCAAAAATATATGAGTAGATACATTGCCTATTTAAAAGAAATTGAAGAGCGAAAAGGTCAATCCTTACATCCAAAACCCATTGACGATGCCCCTTTGACTAGCGAAATCATAGCGCAAATCAAAGATATTGACCATGAACATCGCGAAGACTCTCTCCAATTCTTTATCTACAATGTACTACCGGGCACTACCAGCGCGGCTCATGTAAAAGCACAGTTTCTAAAAGAAATTATTCTGGGGGAAGCGATTGTCAATGAAATCCCTCCCGCTTTTGCCTTCGAGCAATTATCCCATATGAAAGGAGGACCTTCCGTTAAGGTGCTTCTTGATTTGGCTTTGGGTAGTGATTCGAGCATTGCTGAGGAAGCAGCCAAAGTCCTGAAAACCCAAGTGTTTTTGTACGAGGCAGATACCGAACGTCTGGAACAAGCTTATAAAAAAGGTAGCAATATCGCAGAAGATATCATTCAGAGTTATGCGCAAGCTGAATTCTTCACCAAACTTCCTGACCTGCCAGAAGAAATCAAACTAGTTACGTTTATAGCAGGGGTGGGCGATATTTCCACCGATTTGTTGTCCCCCGGCAGCGATGCACATTCGAGGTCTGATAGGGAACTTCACGGACAGTGTATGTTTGAACACAATAAAGAAAAGCAAAACGAGCTGCTAACGCTACAAGCCGCGCATCCAGATAAAAGAGTAATGCTGATTGCTGAAAAAGGCACCATGGGTGTAGGTTCGTCGCGGATGTCAGGAGTCAATAACGTAGCGCTTTGGATTGGCAAACCAGCGAGTCCTTACGTCCCTTTCATTAACATAGCGCCTGTTGTCGCGGGTACCAATGGCATCTCTCCCATTTTTTTGACTACCGTTGGTGTTACGGGTGGAATCGGTTTGGATTTAAAAAACTGGGTGAAAAAATATGATGAGGCCGGGAATCTGGTCTTAGACGAAGAAGGTGAACCTATATTGGAGCAAGCCTATTCCGTGGATACTGGAACCGTGCTTACCATAAACACCAAAACCAAAAAATTATTCAAAGACGGAGCGGAAATCATGGATGTTTCTTCCGCTTTCACCCCACAAAAAATGGAATTCATGAAGGCCGGGGGGTCTTACGCTGTGGTGTTTGGTAAAAAATTGCAAGCCTTTGCGGCAAAAACCTTGGGTATGGCTATTCCATCGGTATTTGCAGCTTCCAAAGAGATTTCAAATGAAGGACAAGGGCTGACCGCAGTAGAAAAAATCTTTAATAAAAATGCCGTAGGCACCTCTGGAGCAACCCTTCACGCTGGTTCGTACGTGCGTGTGGAGGTCAACATCGTCGGCTCGCAAGACACCACAGGTTTGATGACCTCACAGGAATTGGAGATGATGGCGGCAACCGTAATCTCTCCCGTAGTTGATGGATGCTACCAATCGGGTTGCCATACTGCTTCGGTTTGGGATTTGAAATCCCAAGAAAACATACCAAGGCTCATGCGATTTATGAACGATTTTGGGTTGATTACCGCAAGGCATCCCAAAAACGAATATCATCCGCTCACTGATGTGATTCACAAGGTATTAAATGATATCACTGTGGACGATTGGGCCATCATTATTGGTGGAGATTCCCATACCCGGATGTCAAAAGGTGTGGCTTTCGGTGCCGACTCTGGTACTGTTGCCCTAGCACTAGCGACAGGAGAAGCTTCCATGCCCATACCCGAATCCGTCAAGGTTACCTTTAAAGGAGAGATGAAAGACCATATGGATTTTCGCGATGTGGTGCACGCAACGCAATCCCAAATGCTGAAAAAGTTCAAAGGAGAAAATGTTTTTCAAGGGAGAATCATAGAAGTACATATCGGAACACTTCCTTCGGACCAAGCCTTCACTTTTACCGACTGGACCGCCGAAATGAAAGCTAAGGCGTCCATTTGTATTTCACAGCCCGATACCTTGATTGAATCATTGGAAATCGCGAAAGGTCGTATCCAAATTATGATAGACAAGGGAATGGACAACGAAAAAAGGGTCCTGCAAGGTCTAATTAATAAGGCCAACCAACGTATTTTCGAAATTAAATCTGGAGAAAAACCACCCTTGACTCCAGATGAAGACGCCAAATATTATGCGGAGTTTGTAGTAGACCTCGATATTATCGATGAACCCATGATTGCCGACCCCGATGTGAACAATGATGACGTTTCCAAACGCTATACCCATGATACTATTCGCGAATTGTCTTACTACGACGGCGTAAAACATGTGGACCTCGGCTTCGTAGGTAGCTGTATGGTGCACAAGGGAGACATCAAAATAGTATCTAAAATGCTTCGAAACCTGGAGGAAGAATATGGAAAAGTTGAATTCAAGGCGCCCTTGGTGGTAACAGCCCCCACGTACAACATTATTGACGAACTCAAGGAAGAAGGAGACTGGGAGATGTTACAGAAATATTCTGGTTTTGAATTCGATGACGCCGCGCCGAAAAGTGATGCCAGAACCGAATACGACAATATACTCTATTTAGAGCGCCCTGGGTGTAACCTCTGCATGGGGAACCAGGAAAAAGCTGAAAAAGGAGATACTGTAATGGCCACGTCAACACGCCTATTTCAAGGACGTGTCGTAAAAGATTCAGACCGTAAAAAAGGAGAATCGCTATTGGCCTCCACCCCGGTGGTAGTATTATCAGCAATTTTGGGAAGGACTCCTACCTTGGAAGAGTACAAAACCGCAGTAAAGGGTATCAAGTTGACGCAATTTGCACCCCCGTTGAAAAAAATGACCTCAGGTCCAGGTGCACCTTCACATAAAATCTCATACTAGCATCATGATGTTTGGTATAGTCTAAGCCCAAATGATTTATTCGGGCTATTTTTAAGGTAGAAATTGAAATAGCTTCTGAAATGTTGAAACTTGGTTTGGACTGGACCCCTAACGTCAATCATATTGGTTTTTTTGTCGCGCAAGCGAAAGGATTCTACAAATCGTATGGACTTGAACTCCAAATATCCAATCCGGCGGATGACGACTATGCGCTGACCCCAGCCAAAAAAATCGAACTTGGCTCACTTGATTTCGCATTATGTCCCATAGAAAGCGTGATTAGCTTTAGGACTAAGGAAAAACCATTTCCCTTGATTGCCATTGCAGCGTTGTTGCAAGAAGATTTAAGTGCAATTGCCGTCAGAACCAATGAGGGTATCAATTCGCCAAAGGATTTGGATGGCAAAACATATGCTTCCTACAAAGCGCGCTACGAAGACGGGATTGTAAAAACCATGGTAGCGAATGACAGGGGTAAAGGAAATTAGAATATCAGCTATCCCGAAAAGTTGGGTATTTGGAATACGGTCATGGAAGGGCAATGCGATGCTACATGGGTTTTCCTGAACTGGGAAGGTGTTGCGGCGAAAAATTCATCCGTGCCCTTGAATTATTTTAAGATGGCTGATTACGGCATTCCCTACTCCTACTCTCCCGTGATTGCAACAAACGCCACCTTGATGAAAAACCATCTGGAAACCTATCGTGATTTTATTAATGCTACCAAAAAAGGGTATCTGTACGCGCAAAAAAATCCGTTGGAAAGCTTGGAGATACTGCAACCCCATATTCCGGAATATGATAAGCATATTGACCTTAAGGAAGCCTTGGAAATGACGATACCTTTTTTTGGTACTGCATCCGATTGGGGAAGAATCAAATCTCAAAATATTTCGACTTTCCTAACATGGCTCAACGAAAAAAACCTAGAGGAGAAACCTATTTCAATGGAGGAAGTGGCTACTGAAAGCTGTTTTACAGAAGACTAACACTATGAAGTACCTCAAGTCTACTTATTTTTTCGATTTGGATAGCGATGCTAT
>CALBPG010000189.1 GCA_937899065.1 uncultured Allomuricauda sp. | reverse complement strand
GATCCCTGAGGCGGCGATATACACCAAAGAACAGTACAAACTATGTCCGCCTCTGTCTTTGGCACGCTCCATCATGCCCAAATAGGTAGCGATGCTTTTTTCCTTGGCCAACCGGCACAGCGCGTCCAATTCCCCGGCTTCAATTTGAATGGAGTTCTTCGTGTAGTGCGCATGCAACGCCTTGTTCACATCCAAATTCCAAGCGGCACCATCGGTGTGGGCCAACCAAAAAGGGTAACCCGGGAGAAAAGCTTCCCCAAAAACTATCAGTTCAGCACCATTATCTGCAGCCTCGGAAACCGCGTCCAAAATCTTTTGCAAAGTAGCTTGCTTGTTCAACCAAACCGGTGCCAATTGGGCCATGGCCACCTTTAGCATGTCTTCCATTAGAATATTCGATTTAAAACCAAATCCACATCAATCAGCAAAATACTGAATACTCCTCCAACAATGATGAATTTTAGAATATTGTGGAGCCATACATAATGCTTTTTCTTTTCAGACTTCCAGAGTAACAGCATGAAAATCCCCAATAGAACGATACAAATCCAAAAATAAAGGTACATATAGCCTACATCAAAAATCTTGATAAGCAAGATAGCAGGCACTAAAGTGAGAAGAATGAGCAGGGCTATGATTCCCTTCGAAACTTTGTTTCCGTAGATGATGGGAATGGTCTTGTAGTTCTGGGCCATATCCCCTGCCATGTTTTCCAAATCTTTGATGATTTCACGTGCCAAAATCAATAAAAACAAGAAGAGCGCATGCACAAAAATCACGGTTTCAAAATTCTGATAATACACAAAAACCACAAAAAAGGGCGCAATCGCCAATGAAGCGGATACCAAATTCCCCAGAAACGGAATGCGCTTCAATTTGTGGGAATAGAACCAAATCCCAAAAATATAGGCCGAGAAAAACAGTACTGCTCTAAAAGAAATATAGCTTGCAGCCAAAACCGACAAAAAGTTCAAAATGAAATAGGTCGTCAACTTAAAGCGCTGACTCACCAATCGGTCCAACATGCTTTTGGTAGGCTTGTTGATGAGGTCCTTTTCCGCATCGTAAAAATTATTGATGATGTAACCGCTTGCAATGACCAAAGCCGAGGCCGTTACAATCAAGAACAAATTAATATCCAAAACCACTTCCTTTAGGGGAAGGTCGGGCGACAAAATAAAGATGGATGTTAAATATTGGGCAAAGGTGATGACCAAAATGTTGTAACCCCGAACCACAGAAAACAAACTCAATAGCTTAAACAGCAAGAGTTTATTTTTTCTACTAAGCATGTTGGGGTTTAAAAGTTGTAAACCACTTCGAGTTTATGTCCGGCAAGCGCTTTTTCAGCTTTTTCAAGGTCTTGGGTAAAGCCCAGAATATAACCTCCGCCACCAGAACCGCAAAGTTTCAAATAGTAGTCATTCGTTTCAATGCCTTTTTCCCAAAGGTCATGGAATTTGGAAGGAATCATGGGCTTGAAATGATCTAACACCACATGGGAAAGCTTTTTTAGGTTTCCAAAGAGGGATTTAACGTTACCCGTCAAAAAATCATCCACACAAGCATCGGTATGCTGAATGAATTCATCCTTAATCATATTTCGGAATCCTTCATGCTTCATTTTTTCCATGAAAATCTGCACCATAGGGGCCGTCTCGCCCGTTATGCCGCTGTCCAACAAGAAAACAGCACCCTTTCCTTCTTTGTTTTGGGAAGGAATGCTAGTTGATTCAATATTATCCTTGGAATTGATAAGAATTGGAAGGCTCAAATAGCTGTTCAAGGGGTCTAAACCGGAGGATTTACCATGAAAAAAGGATTCCATCTTGGCGAAGATCCCTTTTAAGGTCAATAGTTTTTCCCGGGTCAGATTTTCAAGAACCGTGATTTTATCCGTGGCGTACTTGTCATAAATCGCCGCCACTAAGGCACCGCTACTGCCAATACCATAGCCTTGAGGAATGGAACTGTCGAAGTACATGCCATGAGAAACGTCTTCGTTGAAAGCCTCCAAATCAAAAGTGACCCAATTGGAATCTTCTGCTGCCAGTTTTTCCAAATAGCTCGCAAAAGCGGAAAGACTTTCATTGGATTTTTGTGCAATCTCCGATGGATTTTCATCCATCTTCAAAGCTCCTTTGAAAAAGTTGTAGGGAATGGAAAGTCCTTTGGAATCTTTGATGATACCATACTCTCCGAACAAAAGAATCTTAGAGTAAAACAGTGGTCCTTTCATACTTTTTCCTAAGGAATTTTCCTTTTTGTTTAATTAAACCTTACTTAAAGATAAACAAAAAATCAAGGTGATGCAATTCTGATTATCCAAAGTCAACTTCATAACGCTTTAAAACGGTAGTACGTACATCCTTGTTCAAGAAATTTTCACGGCTCCCGTTCCAACTTGGTCGCAAATATACTGTCCATTCTCACAATGCGCAACCAGTTCATCCTGAATAAATTGCAACACTTCAACTTTACATTTTTCAGGGTAAAGCATATGTACATTGGCCCCAGCGTCCAAGGTAAAGCAAACCGGAACCCTTTTCTCCGTGCGATACGCCCATATTTTTTCGATGATTTGCAATGTTCCAGGCTTCATCAACAAGAAATAAGGGGAACTACTCATCATCATGGCATGCAAAGTCAAGGCCTCGCGTTCCACAATGGCAATAAATGCATCAAGGTCCCCTGCTTTAAGCACAGGAGCTAAATCATCCAAATGCTGATGCGCTTGTTCAAAACGTTGCGTAGCAAACGGATGTCCATGCATCAATCCGTGCCCAACAGTACTGCTTACCTGCTTTTGTCCTTTATGTACCAATAAAATCGTGTCTTGAAAAGTGTTGAAAACGGCATCAACAGGATAAGGATAGGGCACGCCGAAAAAATCGGTACTCTCCTTCATACTTTTGTGACTTCCCCATTGTACCATGCAACCTTTGATGCTCCTACACGCACTACCCGAACCCAAACGCGCCAAAAAAGAGGCTTTCTTGTCGAAATGGTCCACGTCCATATCAGAAAATTGCCATTCCAAATCCAACAAACAAAGCGAAAGCGCTGCCATGCCACTGGCTGAGGAAGCAATTCCGCTGCTATGCGGAAAAGAGTTGGAGGTATCAATATCAAAGTGATAAGATTTCAGAAATGGCAAATACGTTTCTACACGTTCGAAAAAGGTTTGAATCTTAGGTGCAAAATCGGGTTTAGCTTCACCGTCTAGTTTCACCTCAAAACTAAAATCTTTGGAATCTTCTTTTTTGGAAAAGGAAAGCGTTGTAGTCGTAGCACTAGTATCCAAGGTAAAGCTGAGAGAGGGATTCGCGGGAATCTGATTGCCTTTTTTACCCCAATACTTCACCAACGCAATGTTGCTAGGTGCTTTCCAAGTTACCGAACCGTTCTCACGTAAATCTTGGTAATCACTTGGTATAAAATCCTTTTCGGTCATCCAACATTCAAATTTGGGCAAATATAGTCCGCTTTAAACAGCCAAACCCTGATTCAAATAAATTATTATTTTAGGGGAGTAGCGTACTAATCATGAACAAAAAGAAAACCCTGAATATCCTTGTTGCTGTGGCCATATGTCTGCTGATTGGTTTTCTTTCCAGTTTTGCGACCCAGAGCTCGGTTAACACATGGTATACTACCTTGAACAAACCCGGTTTTAATCCACCCAATAGCGTTTTTGCTCCGGTTTGGACCATACTTTATGTTTTGATGGGGGTTGCCGCAGGAATCGTTTGGTCTAAAGGGTTCCATCATATTTGGGTAAAAACGGCACTGTACCATTTTGGATTTCAACTATTATTCAACGCCTTATGGAGCATTGTTTTTTTCGGATTCAAGTCTCCCGAATGGGCCATGCTGGTCATTCTTATTTTACTCGCATTGATTGGCATTACTTTCAGATGGTTCAAGGTCGTGAGCAAACTCGCTGCCTACTTGTTGATACCCTACTTTCTTTGGGTAGCTTTCGCTGCCGTATTGAATTACCGCATTTGGATGCTGAACTAGCCTTTGGCCAACTCCAAGATTTTTTTGACCGTTTTAAGGTTCCGGGTGGAAGCTGCAACTTTTAATTTCTTAATGATGAAAGTGTTGGTCATATTTGCCTTGCTGTACCCCGATTGAAAAAGCAAATAAATGCACTGCTCCCCTAACTCAAACAATTCATCTGGAAACGAAATGGATTGAAATTCTTCTAAAAGTTTAGTATCTGGGACTTCTTCTAAGAAAGAGAAATACACTTTTTTGTCATTTTCAGGCACGTCATAAGGACATTTGGCCAAGATGTCTTCAAACTGTTGAAGGGTAAAAACCAAAACTGACACATTATAACCATAGTCCTGAGACAATACTTCAACGACTTCCTTTTTCACCTCATCAATGAAGGAGTCATGGGATAACACAATGTTGCCACTTTGAATGTAGGTTTTGACATTTTTGAAGCCCTTTTTTAATAGGTGCTCGCGAAACTCGGCCATTTTGATACGGTTGTTTCCGCCAACGTTTACCCCTTTCAGCAGTATGATATATGTTTCCAATAGAATACGATTCTTAAAGAAATATACTCCAATTAATTTTAGTAATTTCAGACACCTTAAAATGAATAAAATGAGCGATTATATCCTGGCGCTTGACCAGGGAACCACCAGTTGTAGAGCTGTAGTGGTCGACCAAAAAGGAAGTATTGTTTCCGTAGCACAAAAAGAATTCACACAGATTTTTCCTAAACCCGGATGGGTAGAACATGACGCCACAGAGATTTGGGCCACCCAAGCGGGAATGGCTGCCGAGGCCGTCAGTAAAAAAGGCATTAAAGGCGAGCAAATCGCCGCTATCGGTATCACCAACCAACGCGAAACGGTTGTGGTTTGGGATAGGCATACCGGAGAACCCGTTTATAATGCGATCGTTTGGCAAGACAAACGAACTTCGGCTTATTGCGATGAACTGAAAGCAGCAGGTAAATCGGATATGATTCGCGAAAAAACGGGTCTTGTTATCGATTCGTATTTTTCTGGCACCAAAGTCAAATGGATTTTGGATTCGGTAGAAGGCGCTCGTGAAAAAGCCGAAGCTGGAGAACTCATTATGGGGACTATCGATAGTTGGTTGATTTGGAAAATGACCCAAGGCGAACTTCATATTACCGATGTGACCAATGCCTGCCGGTCACTCTTGTTCAATATCAATACAATGGCTTGGGATGAGGAACTATTGGAGTTGTTTTCCATTCCGAAAAGCATGTTGCCCGAGGTAAAGCAATCCAGTGAAGTGTACGGAACTACGGCACCTAACTTTTTTGCGGCGAAAATTCCGATTGCTGGAATAGCAGGTGACCAACAAGCAGCGCTCTTTGGCCAAATGTGCACTGAGGAAGGGATGGTCAAGAATACCTATGGTACGGGTTGCTTTATGCTCATGAATATTGGAGATACACCCATCGTATCGAAAAACAACTTGTTGACTACGGTAGCTTGGAAAATCAATGGCAAAACCCAGTACGCCCTCGAGGGAAGCATCTTTATCGCTGGGGCCGTAGTGCAATGGTTGCGAGATAGTCTTAAAATCATAAAAAATTCGTCTGATGTCGAAGCATTAGCCAGTTCAGTTTCGGATACAGATGGCGTATATTTTGTGCCTGCCTTTGCCGGTTTGGGAGCGCCTCACTGGAACCAATATGCTCAAGGAACGATTTTCGGTATGACACGAGGCAGCACGGATGCTCATATTGCTCGCGCCGCGTTAGAATCTATTGCGTATCAAACTATGGATATCGTTAAAGCCATGGAAGCTGATTCTGGAATAGCCGTAAATGAACTCAGGGTAGATGGTGGCGCGACGGTAAACAACCTTTTAATGCAATTCCAAGCGGATGTTTTGAACACCCAGACCATACGTCCAGAAAATATCGAAACCACGGTGATGGGTGCCGCGTACCTTGCCGGCCTCGCTGTCGGTTTTTGGAAAGATGAAGAAGAAATCAAAGCCATCTGGCAAACCGATGTCACCTTTACTCCCACTGAAGCACAAGAAGGCATGACCGAAAAAATCAAAGGATGGTACCGTGCCGTGGACGCCTTGGAACACTGGACTAAATCAAACTAATCACACACTATGACTCCTTTTATTTCCGAAATCATCGGAACTTTTTTGTTGATTTTATTGGGTTGTGGCGTGAACGCCAATGTATCCCTGAAAGGCACCTACGGTAGTGGTTCTGGATGGATAGTCATCACAACCGGATGGGCTTTTGCCGTCTACACTGGGGTAGTAGTAGCTGGACCGTATAGCGGAGCTCACTTGAATCCTGCAGTAACCATTGGTTTAGCAGCTTCCGGTGATTTTTCCATTTATGATGTGCCAAGCTATATTCTTGCCAAATTTATTGGAGCTATGCTTGGAGCGTTTTTCGTTTGGTTGGTCCATAAAGACCATTTTGAACAAACCGAAGATGGAAATTCGAAAAGAGGGGTTTTTTGCAATGCCCCTGCTATTCCAAATATGTTTTTAAACCTTCTGACCGAAATCCTAGGGACGTTTGTACTGGTTTATGCGGTGATGCACTTTACAGACGCCACAATGACCAAAGACAATACGATTATCGGTCTTGGTTCATTAGGTGCATTACCCGTTGCCTTAATCGTTTGGGGAATAGGCCTAACACTAGGTGGAACAACAGGCTATGCCATAAATCCAGCGAGAGATTTGGGACCTCGTATTATACATGCACTAGTTCCTATAAAACAAAAAGGGTCTAATGGTTGGGGGTATTCGTGGATTCCAGTAGTTGGGCCTATTTTGGGTGCGCTAGCAGCTGCTTTTCTTTCTATTTCATTAGGCTAACAGCATTAACAGGCAATTGCCTGAGCGGCAATGTAGGCGCCAGTCCACGCATTCTGGAAGTTGTATCCTCCCGTGATACCGTCAATATTCAAAACCTCACCGGCGAAGTAAAGGTTAGGTAATTTTTTACTCGCAAAGGTTCGGAAATCAACTTCTTTTAAATCAACGCCTCCTGCCGTGACAAACTCTTCTTTGAAGGTGCTTTTGCCTTCTACCCGAAAACTGCTTTGCGTGAGTTGTTCCGCCAAGGCTAAAATTTGTTTCTTGTTAGTTTCCGCCCAACGCAGTGTTTTGGGAATTTCAGCCGCATTGACCAAACTCATCCACAATCTTTGCGGAATTTCAACCGCTTTGGTGCGGGCAACCGTCTTTTTCCCTTCAGCTTCCTTCACCTCATTCAGGTATTGTGACATGGATTCATAGGTGTAGTCCGGTGTCCAATTCACAATAACCTTAAAGTTGTACTTGTATTCGTTCAAAACTCGGGCACCCCAAGCGGAGAGTCTTAAAATGGCTGGACCACTCAATCCCCAATGAGTAATCAGTACCGGCCCTTCTTCCTGTAGCACCGGTTCTTTTCGGGGAAGACTTTTCAATTTCAGATTTGAAGGTTGTACAAATATGCTTTTGGGAGGAACAGAAATGCTCGCGTTCGTACTAATCCCTTGAATCCCTTTTAACCTATCGTCTTTGATATTCAAGGTGAACAATGAAGGCACGGGTTCCACAATGGTATGACCAAGCTCTTGCATCATCTGCCAAATTCTTGAATTACTGCCCGAAGCCAATAATATTTTTTTGGCTAGATAATGCTTATTCATTGTGGTTACTTGCCAAGTACCTTCTTCCTTTATGGTCAAGTTTTTTACCGAGCTATTTCGAAGCACCTTGATACCCAAAGATTCGGTAAGGTTCATAAAACAATCTATCACTGTTTGGGAGGAGTCACTTTTCGGGAAAACCCGGCCATCAGGCTCTGTTTTTAGCGATACGCCATGTTCCTCGAAAAAAGCAATTACTTCTGAAGGCGCATGGGTGTAAAAAGGGCCCAAGAGTTCTTTGTTTCCTCTGGGATACCCCTTAATCATTTCATCTACATAAAACTGCCCTTGCGTTATGTTGCAGCGTCCACCTCCAGAGATTTTCACTTTGGAAAGCACCGTTTTCCCGCGTTCTAAAATGGCTATGGACAGGCTTGGATTGGCTTTGGCCATTTGAATGGCGCCATAAAACCCAGCTGCACCTCCCCCTACAACAATTACATCGAACATTATCTAGCCCTTTCTGGGTAATTGATGAAAATTCCATCCACACCAAAAGTTTTCATGCTTTCGATATCTTTCGACTCATTCACCGTCCAAGGAAATACTTTGAAGCCTGCTTCATGAATCGCCTCAGTTTTTTCGACGGTTAAGGTTGTAAAATCAGGATTGATAGCTATCGCTTGCAATGCTTTTGCCTCTGGAATGGCATCCAAAGGTTCTTCTTCCGTGAGGACAGCAATAGCAATATCGGGGTTGATTTTCCGCATCATGCGAAGTTCATCCCATCTGAAGCTGGAAATTACAATATTGTTCTCCGTCCAAATTCCCTTTGCAACGTAATCCTGAATAATGGTATTCACCGATTCCGCAGTATTGGACCCTTTCAGCTCAATATTTAACGACGTTTGGTTCTTCATAAGGTCCATCACTTGAACTAGGGTAGGAATTTTATGGTTACCGTGCAACGTTAAGGTCTGCAAACTATCCAAATCGTATCCTTCAACGGGACCTTTCCCATCCGTAAGCTCATCAACCAAATCGTCATGAAAAACAATAATTTCGCCATCCTTTATCCGAAAAACATCAATCTCAATCATGTCTACTTTCATCTCCATGGCTTTTTGGATGGAAGCCATGGTATTTTCCATCACATGACCCATGGCTCCTCTATGGCCAATGACCAAAAATTCAGATGTTTTATCCTTACAAGAAATCATAAACACAATGGAAAAGAAAAGAATCGTTTTTTTCATTTTTCAGGAAAGATTAAAATTTCATTTTGGTTTCAAAACCCACAATAAGGTATCAAATATTGAATTTTGACGTTTTGAAATTAATTTTAATCTATTTTTTATGTTAATTTTTAGCAAATTGTTATTTTTGACCGTTCTCAGCTAAATAACTAATAACGGTAACTAACCAACCACTAAACCGTGGGGCGGATTGTAAAACAATCCGCTTTTTTTTATTTCAGTTTTAAGATAAGGGATTCCAGCGGATTTAATTTTACCGCTATGTTACCTTTACCCTCTTCGACAATCAATTTTAGGTTTTGCTCTTGGCATAACATTTCCTCGAAGTCATAGATTCCTTCTTCGAGCGACCATTTTTCAATGATACTTTCTGGGATTTTCAAATCTAGTTCGTATGATTTATCATCCTCAAAATTGGAAACTACCAATACCTTTTCGTTTGGCGACCAGCGCACGTAGGATAAAATTCTATGGTCGTATCCTGAAGTATGTTCCTTATTGAAAAAATGGATTTCTTCATACTCACCCATTAAAGCTTCACTTGTTATCGTGAAATTGAGCAACTTCTGATAGAAATCCCTAAGCTCCTTTTCACTATCCGACAGTTGCCCACCATCGAATTGCTTGTTGTTGACCCATCGTTGATGGTGGGGCACTCCTATGTAATCAAATATTGATGTGCGCGAAGGTTTCCCAAAACCCGCGTCTTCAGCCCCAGGCTCGCCAACTTCCTGTCCAAAATAAATCATAGTAGGAGATGTGCTTAAGGTAGCGGATACTACCATGGCAGGTTTGGCTAACTCAGCATTTCCAGCAAACTCCGCACTGGCAATACGTTGCTCGTCGTGATTTTCCAAAAAATGTAGCATATGATGCTCAATATCCTCCATCCCTTTTTGAACTACTGGAATATGGTCCGTCCATCCATATCCTTTAATGATGTGCTTCAAACTGTCGTACAATTCTACCTTATCATAGAGATAATCCATTTTTCCTTTATGGATGTAAGCTCGATACAAATCAGGATTATACACCTCAGCTAATAAAACGGCATCGGGGTTTTTAGCTTTAATGCTGGAATTCATGTAACTCCAAAACTCGACCGGAACCATTTCGGCCATATCGAATCGAAATCCATCTACACCCATCTCCAGCCAATACAGGGCAATATCTTTGAACTTGTTCCAAGAATCCGGAATCTTTTTGTCTTGCCAGAAGGCTAAATGCGCCGCATGGTCCTTTTTTGCGTAATCTTCTGGGAGCACTGCAAAATCCAACTCACCATTGGGACGCACCCCGTAGTTGATTTTAACGGTTTCGTACCAATCATTGAAATGTGGTTGTGCCAATCTTGAACCATTACCGGTCCACTTGGCTGGGACCTCTTCAAAGGCACCGTCCGAAGAATTGCTTTCTTCACCACCTAAGGGTAGGTATTCATTTTCCCAATTCGGTACTTTAAAGGCTTCTCCTGGGATGTAGTAGAAGTTATTGTTCACATGGTAAGCGAGAGAAGTATCATCTTGTTCCCCAAAATCTGAAACACCTTCGGGATTCGTCCGTCCTTCGTAATTACGCGCCACATGATTGGGGACGATATCAATCATCAATTTTAATCCTGCAGCATGGGTTCGTGCAATCAAAGCCTTAAACTCCTCCAAACGATTTGCAGGGTCTACCGCCAAATCAGGATTGACATTATAATAGTCCTTAACCGCATATGGGGAACCCGCCCTACCCTTAACTACATCAGGGTCATCATTGGAAATTCCATAGTCCGTATAATCATTCACCAAGGCATGGTGTGGGACTCCCGTATACCAAATATGGGTTACACCCAAGTCTTTTATTTCAGATAGTGCCTTATCCGTAAAATCTGCAAACTTTCCAACGCCATTCTCTTCCAAGGTACCCCATGGCTTGTTCAAGGTATCTGTATTACCGAACAAACGGGTAAATACTTGATAGATTACGATTTTCCGTTTGGTGATTTTTGGTGCCTCCATGGTCTTTTTTTCAGTTTGACAGGCCATCAATATCCCTACGGCCAAAAAGGTTGAGAAGAGATACTTCCTTTTCATGCCACACTCACTTCGTTTGGCGTTAAGGTCAAAGGCTGTCCGTTTACCAAAATTTCAAGTGGTGCATCTCCTAAAAGCTCGAAACTTGTTTCCTTGAAAGAAACCTTGATGGTAACCACTTGGTTTCTAAAATTCATTTTAAAGGAATAGCCTTCCCACTGTTTTGGGATTTGAGGGGCAAAACTGAGTTTGCCCTCCACGATACTTGTGCCGCCAAAACCTTCAACTATACTCATCCAAGTACCTGCCATAGACGTAATGTGCAAACCTTCTTCCACTTCCTTATTATAGTCATCCAAATCTAGGCGGGATGTTCTCAAATAAAACGTATAGGCTTGCTCCATGCGTTGCAGTTTTGCCGCTTGAATGCTATGCACACAGGGTGACAGTGACGACTCATGAACGGTAAAAGGCTCATAGAAGTCAAAGTGCTTTTCAAGCTCTTCTTGGGTGAAGTGGTCCTCAAAGAAGTAAAACCCTTGTAGCACATCTGCCTGTTTGATGTAGGGAGACCTTAAAATCCTATCCCAACTCCATTTTTGGTTGATGGGTCGCTGTGAAGGATTTAGATCCGCCACACGTATCATTTCTTTATCTAAAAATCCATCTTGCTGTAGGTAGACACTATGCCCTTCCGAATATGGGAAATAAATCTGCTTGACCATCTCGCCCCATTCTTCCAATTCTTCTTTAGAGATTCCTGTTTTCGCCGCAATTCTTTCGTAGTCCTCAGGATAGTCTTGCGCTACCGTTTCACTGCATGATTTCGCATATTCGATACACCATTTTGCGATGTAGTTGGTGTACCAGTTGTTGTTGACATTGTTTTCGTACTCGTTGGGTCCGGTAACACCCAACATGACGTATTGCTTTTTGTCTTCGGAATAGTTGAATCGTTGTTTCCAAAATCTGGCGATACCAATTAATACTTCCAATCCCATTTTTGGGATATAACTGAAATCACCGGTATACCTATTATAATGGTATATGGCAAAAGCGATAGCTCCGTTTCGATGGATTTCTTCAAAGGTGATTTCCCATTCGTTATGACATTCTTCTCCATTCATGGTCACCATAGGGTATAATGCGGCCCCATTGGTAAAACCTAATTTAGTCGCATTCTCCATGGCTTTGCCCAAATGTTTATAACGATATTCCAGCAAGCTCCATGCGACATCCTCTCCTTTGGTGGCCATGTAGAATGGCAAACAATACGCCTCAGTGTCCCAATAGGTGCTGCCTCCGTACTTTTCTCCAGTAAAGCCTTTCGGGCCAATATTCAATCGAGAATCTTTCCCCAGGTAGGTTTGATTGAGCTGGAAGATATTGAAACGGATACCTTGTTGTGCTTTGACATCACCATCAATGGTAATATCGCTCATTTCCCATATCTTGGCCCAGGCTTCTTTCTGCTGTTCAAGTAATCCTGTAAAACCAAGTGCCGTTGCTTTGTTCAAAACAGCTTTGGCGGCTTTGGTCAACTCGGAAGCTTCATGATTCCTAGAGACGGTATATCCTCCAAACTTGTGAAGTGTCAGTGTTTGTCCTTTAGCTACTGGTTTTGTATACGTAAGACTAACCCGCATGTCTTCCGATTTGGTCTCTGGAGCTAGGTCTACTGGTTCATCATCCAAAAAGATGCTACTCTCCATAAAGGTGCACACCCCAAAATTGGTTTTCAGCGTATGCGATTCAATAAAACCTTGTTTCCCTTCAACCGTTACCTGGGTAGTTTCCCAAAATTTATCGTCCCAATTGCTGTCTTCATTAGTGATGCCACTATCCAGATAGGGCGTAAAAGTGACATCCACATCTTTACTAATCGGTGTAACTGCGTATTCGATGGCCCCAACTTCATCTAAACTTAGACTTAAAAAGCGAGTTGCTTTCACTGCTACTTCGGTACCATCCTGAAGTGCTGCCACAAAGCTTCTTCGATACCAACCTTCTTTCATATTCAGTTCGCGCTTAAAGTCTTTGACCGAAGAACAGCCGTTCAAGTCCAAGGGTTGGTCATTGACCATAACATCAATCCCAATCCAATTTGGAGCGTTAAGCACTTTGGCAAAATATTCAGGATAGCCGTTCTTCCACCAACCCACTCTAGTTCTATCGGGATAATAAACACCGGCGATATAACTCCCTTGAAAAGTATCACCTGAATAGCTTTCTTCAAAGTTTGCGCGTTGCCCCATGGCACCGTTCCCAATACTGAACAAGCTTTCAGAAGATTTAATCCGTTCGGCATCGAATCCTTCCTCGATAATAGACCAAGGGTCTGCTTTGATATAATCTTGGTTCATGTGATATGTTGTAAATACGTTTGTCTTGTGGTTGTGACAAACTTAGTTAATTGTAGAGTCTCGAAGTACCAGTGTGGGCTCTAAAATTTTGGTTTGAAAGATTTCTTCATCACTTTCATCTTCTACCTTATCAATAAGCATTTTTGCAGAAATCTCGCCCATCCGTTCCCCGTGTTGTGCGACAACCGTCAGACTCGGATTGGCATATTTGGCGAGCATCCCATCCGTGAATCCGATAATGGAAATATCCTCCGGAACTTTGAAGCCTTTCTCCATGGCAATACGGATACTGAAGACAGCAAAGATTTCATTTACGCAAAGAATAGCATCCATATCGGTGTTGTTGAAAAAGTCACGAATGGCTTCTTCATCCATTTCCATGGTAGGTAGCTTCAGAATCAACTCATCTCGAACCGGAATCCCCGCATCCAAAAGCGCTTTGGTATATCCTTCTGTTCGGGACTTTGCTACGCTTAAATAATCATCCGTTGTTATAAGGGCAACCCGCTTACGCCCTTGTTGCAATAATTTTTGGGTTGCGGTATAGGCCCCAAGCTGGTCGTCAATAACTACCTTGTCGCAGTCTACTTCGTTTGTAATTCTGTCGAACAAAACAACCGGGATACCCTGTTGTGTGACTTCCTTTAAATGATTGTAATCTTTTTTGGCCTGCGTCTCAGACGAAAGGGACATAATAAATCCGTCGATGCTACCATTAGCAAGCATCTCCATATTAATGACTTCCTTATCAAAGGACTCTTCCGAAAGACATACGATTACATTGTATCCTTTAGCGTTTGCATATTTCTCAATGCCACGTACTACCGTATTGAAGAAATAGTGGACAATATCCGGAATGACAACACCAATATTCTTGGTACGTTTGTTTTTGAGACTAATCGCGATATTGTTAGGCTTGTAATTGTAGAGCCGTGCAAACGCCTGAACCTTTTCTTTGGTATCTCGACTAATCTCTTCACTGTTCTTCAATGCTTTTGAAACCGTGGAAACCGAAACCTCGAGCTCTCGGGCAATGTCTTTTAAAGTAATTTTTGATTTTAACAACGTCCCAGGTTAATTTAATGTAATCAAGACGGGAAATTAGAGAATTGAATTTAAAACTCGACCCTGCTTGGTTCATTTAACAGATGAAATCCCCGGCAGGCACTGCATTTATTGCGTCTTGTTAATTTTTCCTAAAGATAATTATAGTATATTAGCCAAGCTATTGCGATTCTGGTGAAATAGTACGGTAAATTTTGAGATATAACAAAATAATATGCTTCTGATTTATTGACCTCACATCCCGTTAAACTTATTAACACGAAACCGTTTTCGTAAAATAGTGAGGATTACTTAAATTTTGATTAACATTTTTTTTATATATGTTTAACACTTGAATTGAAATTAACTAAACTTAAAATTAATTATCTATGAAGATTACGCTACTAAAAAGTTTTTTGCTGCTTGGAGCATTTGTGTGTTTCGGCGTGGCAAAGGCTCAAACGGTTTCGGGAACGGTCTCTGACTCAAACGGTCCCCTACCAGGAGCTAGTGTTGTCATCAAAGGTACTTCCAATGGTACACAAACAGATTTTGATGGTAATTACACACTAAACAATGTAACGGACGGCTCAGTAATGGTATTTAGTTACATCGGTTATGCAACACAAGAAGTTTCATACACTGGTCAAACTACATTAGACGTAACACTACAAGAAGATGCGCAAGCTTTGGATGAGGTTGTGATCATCGGTTATGGTCAGACTACCGTTAAGGATGCTACCGGTTCGGTTGCTTCGGTAACCTCTGAAGACTTTAATGGAGGGGTAATTGCTTCACCAGAACAACTTATCCAGGGTAAAACTGCTGGTGTGAACATTGCACAGAACAGTGGTGAGCCAGGTGCAGGTATCTCAGTGAACATTAGGGGTGCCAACTCGGTAAGAGCGAACAATAATCCGTTATTTGTCGTTGATGGGGTACCGCTTTTTGGTCAGAATACTGATGCAACAGGTACTTCAGGTCGTGACAACGATGCCACTAGTGCAACGGGTAACCCGCTTAACTTCTTGAATCCTAATGATATTGAGAGCATCAGTATCCTTAAAGATGCTTCTGCAACTGCGATTTATGGTTCTAGAGGTGCGAACGGTGTTGTTATCATCACTACAAAGACTGGTAAAGCTGGTAGTGGAGGTGTGTTTGAATTCAGCTCGAATTTAAGTATCTCTAGCCACAACCGTCAGTTTGAATTATTAAAGCCAAATCAGTTTTTAGATGCGATTACAGCCAGCGGAGGTAATGCAGCCAACGTAGATTTTGGTGGAGGTACTGATTGGCAAGAAGTTATTTTCCGCACTACGACTTCAACTACACAAAACTTAGCATATAGCCAGAATTACGGTTCAGGTAATATCCGTGCCACTTTGGGCTATCAAAAGCAGTTTGGTGTAATTGAAAAATCTGATTTTGAAAGAATTTCAGGAAGAGTAAACTGGAATCAAAGATTTTTGGATGACAAATTGAAATTAGGTATTCAAGGAACGCTTTCTAGAACAAATAGGAGCCAACCACCTTTGCAAGGGAATGCTGGTTTCGCTGGAGATATCTTAGGTGCTGCATATTCTGCCAACCCTACGATTCCTAATAATCCTAATATTGATCCAGGAGGAGGTCTGTTGAATCCAAGAAACTATTTGGATGGAGCCCAGAACATAACCAACACTAATCGTGCGCTTATAAACGCCTCTTTGGAATATGAATTCACACCGGAATTATCTGCTAAAGTGAATCTTGGTTATGACAAGTCAGATAGTGAGAATGTATCTGTGCTATCCTCTAACATCATCAATATTGACGGTGTTTCTAATGTAGGTGCGGGAACGTTCAATACGTTGGAACGTGAAAACCAACTACTGGAAGCAACTGTAAACTACAGAAAAGAATTCGAAAATTCGAATTTGGATGTTTTGGTAGGATATGCTTATCAAGATTTCAGAAACTTTGGTTTCAACTCAGCTGCTAGAGGCTTTAATACCACTGATTTGAATGGTATGGGTGGCGCATTGACAAGTACGGTTAATGCTGCTCAAAATGCGATTAGCGGTTCATTCCAGCAGTTTTATTACGCTCCTAACAGAGATGACTTAACAGTTAACAGATTGTTCCCCAATGCGGAAACAACAAATCAAGATATTAACTTCGCTCGTGGAGTTCAAGCCTTGGTTTTTGATAACTTCGATAATACAGATGAATTACAATCTTTCTTTGGAAGGATAAACTATACACTTTCTAATAAGTACATCTTTACAGCTACGATGAGAGCGGATGGTTCTTCTCGTTTCGGTCCTGAAAACCAATACGGGTATTTCCCTTCAGGTGCTTTCGCATGGCAGATTGGTGAAGAAGATTTCATCGGTGATGGCTTCTCTACTTTGAAATTGAGATTGAGTGGTGGTATCACGGGTAACCAAGATGGTCTAGGTTTTGGCCAGTTCGTTGCAAGACAACGTTACTCTCAAATTAACTTAGGTACTATTCAAAATGGTGTTACCATCGATAATGAGAATGGTTTGGCGATTATCGCAACTGACCAACCTGATTTAAGATGGGAAGAAACCACAGATTTCAACATTGGTATTGATTTCGGTTTCAACAATGATAGACTAAGCGGTAGCATCGATTTTTATCGTAGAGATACACAAGACATTCTATTGCAAACACCACCTGCAGCACCTTCTACCAATCCATTCCAGTTTGGTAACGTTGATGCTAGTGTGATAAACCAGGGGGTTGAATTTGCTTTGAACTATGACTTCATCCAAAGTGAAGACACTACGTTCGGTGCAAGTTTCAATATTGCT
This sequence comes from uncultured Allomuricauda sp., assembly GCA_937899065.1. Taxonomy (GTDB): domain Bacteria; phylum Bacteroidota; class Bacteroidia; order Flavobacteriales; family Flavobacteriaceae; genus Flagellimonas. The sequence goes on along the minus strand of CALBPG010000189.1, from coordinate 14,043 downwards.
TACAACGAAAATGAAATCAATGACTTTGCTGGCTCCATCAACCTAGGTCCCGTTAATGGTCCAGGTCTTACCGGCGCCTTTGCACAAAGATTTGAAGCTGGAGTTCCATTATTCTCTTACTACATGGCGATTTTCGACGGCTTTGATGGTGATGGAAACCCAACCTATGTCGATATCGACGGTAATGGTGTAGGGGATCCTGATGCGGATAAAACGTTCGTTGACGAAGATGGTCTTCCAGACATTACCACTGGTTTGAATTTGAACTTTAGTCACAAGAACTGGGATGTCAATGTATTCCTTGCAGGACAATTCGGATTCTCAGTGTATAACAACACTGCCAACGCATTGTTCAATGCAGGTCAGTTGAATACTTCAAGAAACATTACCGTAGATGCTTTAAACGCTGGTGAAAACCCAAGCGCATCTACTGCAGTTTCTACTCGTTTCTTGGAAAGTGGCGATTTCGTAAGGTTACAAAACGCATCCATTGGATATAATGTTCCTCTTAGTGGTGATGGTACTTTGAAAAGTTTGAGATTATCTGTGACGGGTCAGAACTTGTTCTTGATTACTGACTATAGTGGAATCGACCCTGAGGTAACCGTTAATACAGGTCAACTTAACCAAGCAGCTCTACCTAGTAGAGGTATAGACTGGACTTCGTTCCCGAATCCTAGAACTATAACATTTGGCCTAAATGCTACGTTTTAATTAAAAAAAATTGAAAATCATGAAAAGAAGACAAGTTAAATTTTATGTAATGACCCTCCTGTCGGTTGTTGGATTGTCGTCCTGTACCGATTTGGAAATAGAGGAGAGTGATTCCTTTATTGATGAAGGTTTCCAGGGGTTGGAGAATACTGCTTCGGCAGTAAACCAAATGTACTCTGGTGTAAGTCGCTTAGGTGATCAAGCCAACATTTACGCCCTTAGAGAAGTTACTTCTGACGCTCTTTTGATTCCTACAAGAGGTGCTGACTGGGGTGACAACGGTAGATGGAGAAAATTACATCAACATGAATGGGGATTGGAAGAACAAGATATTATTACTCCTTTCGATAACTGGAATGCGAGCCAATTAGCTGCATCGCAAATTCTAGATGAAAGAAGTGGCGCTACTCCTGGGGAAGCTGCGGATGCGTATTTCATACGCGCATATTCTATGTGGTCGATTCTCGATTTATTCGGACAAGTACCAATTAGAGATACACAGTTACCTACAACTGCTATTCCGGAGGTATTTACTGGAGCTGCTGCTGTAGATCTTATCATAGCTGATTTAGATGCAGCTATTTTAGGTTTACCTGCTGTTGCTGCTGGAAATACAGATGCCATGAATCGCGGTACGCAAGCAGCTGCACGTTTCCTGAAAGCCAAAGTTTTATTGAATCGTCACATTTATGACGCTCAATTGACCGGTGGTGGTGGAACTCCTGCTGCTGCAGATATGGCTGAAGTAATTTCTTTGGTTGATGCTATCGCTGCTGAAGGATATGCATTAGAAGCTGATTACTTTAACATCTTTAGAAACACCTCAGATACTGAAACCATCTGGTGGACTGAGTCTGGTGTAGGTAACCGTATTTGGAATGGGCTACACTACAACTTGACAACTCCAGAACAAGCTGGTGGATGGAATGGTTTCAGTACACTTGCCGAATACTTTGACATGTTCGAAGGTGATCCTAACTCGAACCTTGAAGGAAGTGGTCAAGAGGAAAGAAGAGGTTTTGTGCCAACCGAAGGTGTTGCTGCCGGAGCTGAAGGAACCGTAGATGATGACAATGATGGTATCGCTGATGGTTCAAACATTGGTTTCGGATTCCTTTTAGGTCAACAGTATGGTCCTGATGGAACTGCATTGGAAGACAGACAAGGTGGTCCATTATCTTTCTCTAGAGAATTTGTAGATGGCGATGGAGCTCCTAACCTTATTAACAACAGTGAGGTTACCGGTATTCGTGTAATCAAGTACAACCCGCGATTCGGTGGATTTACCAACCACAGTATTCAGTTCAGATATGCTGATGCCCTTTTAATGAAGGCTGAAGCAGAACTTAGAAGTGGCACTGGTAATGCAACTGCTACGATAAATGAATTAAGAACAGTACGTGGTGTTGCTCCAATTGGTGATCTTGACGAAGCAGAGTTATTGGAAGAAAGAGGTAAAGAGTTGTTTGTAGAAGGCTGGAGACGTAACGATATGATTCGTTTCGGTCAGTACCTAAGACAGTGGGAGTTTAAAGGTGATACAGAAACTGCTAACGATACCCGTTTGCTATTCCCTATCCCACTACCACAATTGCTTGCAAATCCGAACTTACAACAAAATCCTGGTTACTAAGTTTTAGTTTAAGCATACGTTTATCGAAAAGTCCGCCAATTGGCGGACTTTTTATTTTTAAACACTTCTCGTAATAGCATACGCTCTCTAAACATTCATTTCTTTATCCAAAAGTTAAGTGTTTTACATCCAATTGAATTCAACTTACAACTGGAATTCTTCCTTCCAACAAAATACTATCCATGGACTTTTTACCTGGAGAATTGACCAGCACTTTTGTTAACTCGACCCCCATCATAATCTTTGCATGATTAATTACCCCCATTCAACTCAACGAGAAGAGAATCGCTGCATCCATCTTTGAGATAAACGGTGAAGTCAATAAAAAGATTCTCCAATTGACTCGGATGTATATTATTTATGTTTTACCAACTCCTGTTTGGTTTTCAATATTCACAATACACCTAGATAAAAAACTAACATTTGAGTAACTATATGAAAAAAGGACCTCATCTTTCGACAAAGTCCTTTCATTATTTTATAAAGTGAATTCCTGCTAACGGAATACCCACCACATGACTAAGACCACTACTATGATTGCTAAGGTCATCCAAAGTTCTTTATTAGAACCTGAGTCTTTTTCATCGCTAGAGGTCTTTTTGTTCCCATACTGATAAGTCAAACTAGGGTCCAGTTCTTTCGATGACGATTGCGTGCTCAAACTAACCACGATTAGAATAGCAATACTTACCACAAATAAGAAAATGGCATAATGCAAGAAATTCATGGTAATCAAAGTCCCGAGCAATGAGGTTTCCGAAATCGCCAAACCACCTTCCTGACTCATAAATTCCAGTACCAAACGCCCTATACCGAGCACAAAACCCGTCCAAAGTGCTGCCAAAGCTCCCTTCCCGTTGATTTTCTTGTAGAATATTCCCAGAAGAAATGCTGCAGCAATCGGCGGTGAGATATACGCTTGTACACTTTGCAAGTATTTATAGATTCCGCCTCCTTCGGTCAATTTGCGCATAAATGGAATCCAAGCCAAACCAACTAAAACCAAAAGGATAGTAGCCAAACGGCCCACCATCACCAATTCTTTTTCTGAGGCTTTTGGTTTCCATTGTTTATAAAAGTCAAAAGTGAATAAGGTAGAAGTACTGTTAAACACACTTGACAAAGAGCTCATAAGTGCTGCCAAGAATCCTGCAACAACCAACCCTTTGAATCCCGTCGGAAGTACTCTCAATATCAATGCTGGTAACGCCGCATCGGTGGTAGTTTTGGTTTCCCCTGTAATCGGATTGGTAACCGTAAACATATCTGGAAACTCCGTAACTGACAGCGCATAAGCCACAATACCTGGAATCACGAAAATGAATAAGGGTAACAATTTCAAGAAAGCACCGAAGATGGTTCCTTGCTTCGCCACTTTGATATTTTTTGCTGAAAGCACTCGTTGCACAATGAATTGGTCTGTACACCAATACCAAATTCCCAAAATAGGTGCTCCCAAAAGCACTCCGATCCAAGAATATTCTTTATTTCTCCAGAGACTCATGAAGGTCTCCGGTTCCGGAGCGTTATCTTGAATAGCCAACATAACGTTATCCCATCCTCCAATGGCCTGCAAGCCAAAATATGTGGCTGCGACCCCTCCGAGAATAAAAATCATTGATTGTACCATATCGGTATAAATCACGGCTTTCAATCCGCCAAATACGGTGTAGATTCCGGTGGCAATAACCGTAACAATGGCACCTGTCCAGAATGGAATTCCCAGCAATACTTCAAATACCAGTGCGCCAGCAAAAATGGTAAAGGATATTTTCGTTAGTACGTAGGAGATTATCGAAATCACAGAAAGGTATACCCGTGAACCTTTGTTGTATCGTTTTTCCAGAAATTCTGGCATCGTAAATACGCCACTTTTGATATAAAATGGAACGAAAACCCATCCCAAAAGCAGAAGGATAAGCGCCGCCAAAATTTCAAATTGTGCCTCTGGAAAGGCGCCTCTTGCCCCGGAACCTGAAAGGCCAATCAGGTGTTCAGAACCAATGTTACTGGCAAACAAGGATGCTCCAATGGCAAACCATCCTAAATTACGTCCACCCAAAAAATAATCCTTACTACTGGAGCCGCTTCGCTCTTTAACGGTAACGAACCAAGCGATTCCAAAAACCAATAAAAAATAGAGCGCAATGACTACAAAATCGAAGGTGCTAAGATTTCCCATAAAATTGAGTTAGGTCAGTTGATATTTCGCAATTTAATGATTTTTGCATATCCCAGCACGGACTCTGAAAAAGGGTTTACTAATCGCTAAGTCCTACCCCACTTTAACTTTCAACTTCCTCTGAGTTTACTTAAATTGCCAGCTTATTTGGTATTGTGAAAAAGTCTATTGCAGCCTTGCTTTTTTTGCTTTTGATTTCTTCTTGTTCAGAAGAGCAAACCCTCCTCCAAGAGGTATCTGACGGACACAGTAATATCACATTCAACAACACCCTTACCGACACCCCAGAGTTGAATATTTTGAATTACCTCTATTACTACAATGGAGCCGGGGTTATCGCCGCAGACTTTAACAATGACGACTTAATTGACATTTTTTTTACCGGCAATCAGGTACCAGATGCGCTGTATCTGAACCAAGGTGATTTGGTTTTTGAAGAAGTGACCCAAAAGGCAGGAATTGCCCCGACCTCTTCTTGGTCTACTGGGGCCAGTTATATAGACATCAATTCAGATGGACTTCTTGATATTTATATCTGTACAGCGGCAGGATACCGAAGTCTCAAAGGCAAGAATTTATTGTACGTCAACCAAGGATTGGATGAAAATGGAGTTCCGCAATTCAAGGAATCAGCAGAGGAATATGGAATTGACTTTTCTGGACTTAGTACGAAAGCTTCTTTTTTCGATTATGATTTGGATGGAGATTTGGACATGTTCCTTCTGAATCACTCGGTTCATCCCAATCGAAACTACGGCAAAGGCAGTCAACGAAAAGGATACAACCCGATTTCAGGCGATGTATTGTACCAAAACAACAACGGAAAGTTCATTGATGTCAGCGAAGAGGCAGGTATCTTTCAAGGGAAAGCAGGATATGGTTTAGGACTCGCCATAAGTGATGTCAATCAAGATGGCTATCCAGATATTTATGTCGGAAACGATTTTTTCGAAAACGACTACCTCTACATCAATCAGCCAGATGGTACGTTTCAAGAAATCATCTCTACCCAACCGGACATGTTAGGGCATACCACCCACTTTTCAATGGGTAACACCATCACCGATATCAATAATGACGGCTGGACCGATATCCTTTCGTTGGACATGCTTCCTGAAAACTTGGTGACCTATAAAACATCGGGGGTGGAATACGGCTATCCTATTTACAGACAATACCTCAAAAATGGTTTTTCGCCCCAGTACATGCAAAACACTTTTCACCTCAATCTTGACGGAGAACGATTTGCTGAAATCGGAAACCTTAGTGGCATTTCTGCTACGGAATGGTCTTGGGGAACATTAGCTGCTGATTTTAATCAAGATGGATTGAAAGACATTTTTGTTTCCAACGGAATTAAAGGAGCAACAAATGATATGGACTTTATGAACTTCATTGCCAACGAAGGCATTCAAAGACGTATTGATGCAGGCATGAAAAAAACGGATTTACCTCTTGTCAATGAAATTCCTGAAAAGAAAGTGCCGAACTACTTTTTCAAAAACAATGGCGACCTAACGTTCAGTGATGTATCTAAAGAATGGATGAAATCCATCCCAACCTTTAGCAATGGTTGTGCCTATGCAGATTTTGACAACGATGGGGATTTGGATTTGGTGATAAACCATGTCGATAAACAGGCCACACTTTTAGAAAATACTTCCAACCAAAAAGCCGATTTAAAGGTGAAATTTGAAGGCGGAGAAAATAATCCCGTAGGTATCGGTGCTACCATGACCGTGTTCGCTGGTCAAACCATTCAACATTTTGAGAATTATCCAGACCAAGGTTACCTTTCAGCCGTTCCGCCAATGTTTCATATCAACTTACCCAAGGAACAGCCCATTGATTCCATTCAGGTAAAATGGCCGGGAGGTAAAACACAAACCGTAAAGCAAATCATAGCAAATTCAGAACTGGTTTTAAAACTAGCAAATGCTTCAGAACAGATTCCTCAACCGACACAAAACCTATCTCCTTTTGTGGTTAATGATAGTATTATCTCCTTTCAGCACAAGGAGAGCGTGTCCATAGATTTCGATGGAGAGCCTTTGATTCCTTATGCAAATTCCAACAATGGTCCTTGTCTCGCTGTCGCCGACATTAATAAAGATGGATTGGATGACGTCTTTATCGGTGGGGCCAAAAATCAGGCAGGAGGACTATTCCTTCAAGATTCCGAAGGTCTATTTCAAAGTAGTCAACAAGCCTTATTTGAAACTAGTAAAATCGACGAGAATACCGCTTGTGTCTTCTTTGATTTCGATAAGGACGGTTGGACGGATTTGCTCGTTGCCAATGGCGGAAATGAATTTAACGCTGGAAATCCTTTACGTCCCAAGCTATATAAAAACCAAGGCGGGGTTCTGGAATTGGTTTCTGGCATCCCACAAAATGTTGTGCTAAATGCTTCCGACATTGGCGTGGGAGATTTCAATGCCGATGGATTTCAAGATATCATTCTGGTTTCTGATGGGGTAACCCGTTCTTTTGGGGCTAATCCTGAACACTTTTTGCTTTTCAATGACGGAAAAGGTGGTTTTGACGACGTGACCAAAAAGCGAATGCCACACTTAGCAAATGCCGGAAATTTAAAAGATGTTGAAGTAGTCGACATTGACAAAGATGGCCAATCGGATATGATTACTGTCGGCCATTGGGAAAATCCTGAAATCCACATAAATCAAAAAGGAACATTCGTATTACAAACCCCAAGAGCTTTCGGGAACACCAAGGGTTGGTGGAACGTTATCAAAGCTGCAGATTTTGACAAAGACGGGGATATTGACCTCATCGCAGGGAACTGGGGCCTGAATACCAAATTCAAGGCAAGCCCTACCGAGCCCATCACCTTGTATCGCAACGATTTTGATGGGAATTCCAGTGTAGAACCCGTTGTAACCTACTTTCATCAAGGAACTGAAACCCCTTTTGCTTCGAAAGATGCCTTGGTCAAACAAATGCCTTTTTTGAACAAAAAGTTCCTTTCGTACTTGGATTTTGCCAATGCCTCCATTGAAGAGCTTTTCGGCAGCAAAGGGTTAAACGACGCCTCTCGGAAACAAATCTTTGAATTGAATAGCTGCTATTTTGAAAATAAAGGGGATGGACATTTTTCCATAAAAACCCTTCCGTTTCTAACCCAAGCGTCTCAAGTAAATGACATTTTGGTCGAAGATTTGAACGAAGATGGCTATTTAGATGTGTTAATTGTGGGCAATAATCACCATATTAGCACGCAGTTAGGTAGGTTAGACGCATCACATGGCCTATTTTTACAAAATGACAAAAAGGGATTCTTCTTCCATAACCACAAACAAGACCCAAGTATCGATGGGGTCGTCCAAAGCATCGGTAGCATAAACCTAAACCAGAAACTAAAATTTATCATTGGACGCAACAACGCGCCCGCATTGATGTTGAGTAAAAGACAAGGAAAATGAGCATTAGAGTTTTCGCATCAATCCTTTTGTGTTGGACCGTATTGATGTCATGTACCGACAAAAAGGAACCATCCGAAGAGAAAAAACAAGAGCAAACACTTTTTACCCTTTTAAAACCTGAGCGCACCGGTATCGACTTTGTAAATAAGGTTGAAAACCAAAAGAATTTCAACATCTTCAAATATCGAAATTTTTATAATGGTGGTGGAGTAGCCCTGGGGGATGTAAACAACGATGGGCTGATTGACATCTACCTTACGGGAAACATGGAACCCAACAAACTCTATTTGAACAAAGGGGATTTAAAGTTTGAAGATATTACCGAAAAAGCCGGAGTGGCTGGAAACAAACCTTGGTCTACCGGAGTGGTTATGGTTGATATCAATGCGGATGGGTTGCTCGACATCTATGTGAGTAATGCCGGAAACTTAAAGGGAAACAACCACGACAATGACCTCTACATCAACAATGGGGATTTGACATTTTCCGAAAAAGCGAATGAATACAATCTAGCTGATACTGGATTTTCCACGCACGCCTCTTTTTTCGATTACGACAAAGACGGAGATTTGGATGCTTACATTTTGAACAATAGCAATATCCCTGTGAGCAGCTTAGGCTATGCAGAACAACGTGAAGTGCGCGCCCAAGACTGGGATGGTGTTCCTCATATTTTTAGAGGAGTCGGTGATATGCTTTTACGTAATGATGGTGGTAAATTCGTTGATGTTAGCGAAGAAGCTGGCATTTACGGGAGCCTTATCGGATTTGGACTCGGGGTATTGGTAACGGACATCAACCAAGACACCTATCCAGATATTTATGTTTCCAATGACTTTTACGAAAGGGATTATCTCTACATCAATCAAAAGGATGGAACCTTTACCGAAGAAATCAAGGAATATACATCGCATTTGAGTCTTTCCGCAATGGGTATTGACATAGCCGACGTAAACAATGATGGTTTCAATGACATTTTTATTACGGATATGCTTCCTGAACCGGAGGAACGGGTTAAATCAGTTATGGAATTTGAAGGATACAATGTTTTTGATTTAAAACGAAGCAAAGACTTTTACCAACAATACATCCAAAACACCTTACAGCTCAACAATGGAAATGGCACCTTTTCCGAAGTCGCGTATTACAGTGGTATTGATGCTACGGACTGGAGTTGGGCTGGATTAATTTTTGATATGGACAATGATGGTCTTAAAGACATTTTTGTCACCAACGGTATCAACCACGACCTTACCGATTTGGATTTTGTGGACTTCTTTGCCAACGAAATCATCCAAAAAATGGCCCTGACCGGCAAAAAGGAATCCATTGACTCCATCATCAATAAGATGCCTATAAAGCCGCAACACAATTATGCGTATCAAAACAACGGTGACATCACCTTCACCAACGCCAATAAAGTTTGGGGGTTTGATTTGGAAACACGAAGCAATGGCGCGGCATATGGTGATTTGGATAATGATGGCGACCTAGACTTGGTGGTAAACAATGTGAATACCGAAACCTTTGTGTACCAAAACCGTACAAACGAACTCAAAGACCACAATTACATCCAACTGCAGTTCAAAGGGGCCAAAAACAATCCTTTTGCCGTTGGAACTTTGGCTGAGTTCTATTTTGGAGACAACATCGTCAAACAAGAACTCATGCCTTCTCGCGGATTTCAATCCTCCGTAGATTATAAAATGACACTAGGACTCGGACAACATGAAAAACTGGACTCCATTCGTGTGGTTTGGCCGAACAATCGTACCGCGTTGTTGACTGAAGTAAAGGCAAATCAATTATTGGAACTAAGTCAGCAAGATGCGTCTGAAGAATATGTCATCCCAAAACCAAAGAAGTCAAAGACCCTGCTAAAACCGTTATCCAACGATAGGTTCATGGCACACAAGGAAAATCCTTATAACGATTTCGATTATGAGGGGCTTATCTATAAAAAACTATCCCAAGAAGGCCCGGCTATGGCCGTAGCCGATGTGAACGGTGACGGGCATGAAGATGTTTACATTGGAGGCGCGAAAGGAAGTGAAGGTTTTCTATATATCCATCAAGGTGAAGGGAAATTCAAGCTAACCAAACAAGCAGCCTTTTTCAAAGATGCAAATTACGAAGATACCGCTGCCATCTTCTTGGATTCAGATTCCGATGGTGACTTGGACCTTATGGTTGGTAGTGGTGGGAATGAATTCAACCAAGAAACCAAGTATCGCTCAAGGCTTTATTTAAACAATGGAACAGGTGTCTTTACTGCTTCAGAACAAACCATTCCATCCACCTTCAAAAATGTGGCGACGCTAAGTGCCAATGATTTTGATAACGATGGAGACCCTGATGTTTTTATCGGTTCAAGAAGCGTGGTCGGGGTATATGGACCTAATCCTGAGCATTTGTTGCTGGAGAATAGAGATGGGCAATTCGTAGATGCCACCGAACGAAGGGGATATGATCTTAAAGATGAAGGTATGGTTACCGATGCCATTTGGGCCGATGTGGACGGTGATGGCAAAGATGACCTGATTACGGTCTCCGAATGGGATACCCCGAAGGTTTATAAAAACATGGGGCGACGTATTTCAAAAATTCCAACAAGTTTGGACAGGCTAAGTGGTTGGTGGAACGCGGTAGCCGCTCAAGACTTGGATAAAGATGGTGATTTGGACCTCATTTTGGGTAACCAGGGTGAAAATCTACATTACCGGCCATCCAAAGAAAAGCCCATGAAATTATGGATCAATGATTTCGACAACAACGGAACCATTGAGCAAATCGTAACCTTGCAGCAAAACGGGGGAGATTACCCCATTCATCAGAAAAAGGAACTAACTGGACAATTGGTATCCTTGAAAAAGGAAAACCTTAAAGCTTCTGATTACGCTCGTCGTACCATGCCTGAATTGTTTTCAGAATTCGTCCTTGAACAATCCATCGTTAAAGAAAGTACAACCTCCTCTTCCGTAATTGCCATCAACGAAGGCAACGGAAAGTTCACCATCAAAAAGCTGCCGCCAAGAGCCCAATTCTCTTGTATTTGTGGAATTTCGTGTGCTGATGTCAACGGGGATGGCAACCTTGACCTCATCATGGCGGGCAACAACTTCGAATACAAACCGCAGTTCTCAAGGTTGGACGCCAACTACGGAAACGTTTTGCTAGGTGACGGCAATCTTAACTTTGAATGGCAAAACTACAATCAGAGCGGTTTCTTTATTCGGGAAGAAGTGAAACATTTGGCCCAGCTAAAAGATAAGAAAGGGAATCGTTTTCTAATCGCTGCGATCAATGAAGGAAAACCTCAAATATTCGCTTTAGATGAATAGTCGAATACTGGTTTTTTGCACTTTTTTACTGGTTTTGTCTTGCAAAAAAGGGGGTGATGTCTTTCAAACCATCCCGGCGGAAGAAGTAGGTATTGACTTTGTAAATACCATTACCGAAACCGACGAACTCAATATTTTAGACTATCTCTACTTTTACAACGGAGGTGGTGTCGCCATTGGCGATATTGATAATGATGGTTTGCCTGATGTTTTCTTTTCAGGGAACCAAGTCAAGAACCAGTTGTACCGAAACAAAGGTGATTTAAAGTTCGAAAATATTTCCACTTCCGCGGGAATCGAAGGCAATAGCACTTGGAATTCAGGAGCGGTTATGGGCGATGTGAATGGTGATGGATGGCTTGACATTTACGTTTGAGCCGTGGTGGGTATTAACGGTTTTAATGGCTACAACGAGCTTTTCATTAACAATCAAGACGGCACTTTTAGCGAAAAATCAGGGGAATACGGCCTTGATTTTGACACCTTCAGTTCCTCGGCGGCTTTTTTGGATTATGATTTGGACGGGGATTTGGATTTATATCTCCTAAACCATGCGGTTCACACCTCGGAATCATATGGCAAAGCTGCCCTTCGCTACAAACGGAACTACGAAACCGGAGACAAGCTCTTGCGTAATGACAATGGAAAATTTGTAGATGTTAGCGAGGCTGCGGGAATCTATGGCGGTATCAACGGATATGGTCTAGGTATTGCAGTGTCAGATTTTAATGGAGACGGCTATCCTGACATTTTTATTGGTAACGATTTTCACGAAGATGACTACTATTACCTCAACAATGGGGATGGCACCTTTACGGAAAGCTTAAAGGATTTCTTTGGACATACTTCCCGTTTTTCAATGGGGAACGATGTGGCCGATGTCAATGGCGATGGTTTACCGGACTTAATTTCCTTGGACATGCTTCCAGCAGATGAAGTCCCTCTAAAGTCTTCAGAAGGGGATGACAACGTTCAAACCCAAAAACTACGGATTGAAGAGTTTGGGTATCATTACCAATTTACCCGCAACATGCTATTCTTGAACCAACCTGATGGAAACTTTGTGGAAACCGCTCTGCAAAGCGGCGTGGCAGCAACGGATTGGAGTTGGTCTAGCCTGTTTGGGGATTTTGACCAAGACGGTGCGCAAGATTTGTTTATAGCCAACGGAATTCCGAAACGACCCAACGATTTGGATTTCATCAAATTCGTTTCTAGCAATCAAATCCAAAATAAAATCAACAATACCAAGCTGGTCGACCAAAAAGCCTTTGAATTGATGCCTTCAGGTAAAGTCGCCAACTATTTTTTCAAAGGAAATGGCGACGCATCCTTTCAAGAAGTTTCCGAAAGTTGGGCGAAAACCCAACCTTCCCTCTCCGGTGCTTCAGCTTACGCAGATTTGGATGGCGATGGTGACTTGGACTTGCTGGTCAGTAACCTAAATGAAAGTCCTACACTTTACGTTAACCAGACAGACGATTCCAATAGCTATCTAAAAGTTCGTTTACAAGGGCAAAAACCAAACACTTTCGCCTTGGGCTCCAAGGTATACGCTTATGCGGACGGCAAGGTCCAGTTCAAAGAGCTTTTCCCAAGCCGTGGATTTCAAGCGTCTTCTGAGCCCATTATCCATTTTGGTTTTGGAGAGTTAACAAAGATAGATTCGCTTAAAATTGTTTGGCCGGACCGTACATATGAAATGCTAACCAATGTACCTGCGAACCAAACCTTGACCATTTCTCCGGAGGCGAATCGAAACTTGCACAGTATATCCTCAGATTCCTCAAAGGTTATTTTCAAAAAAGTGCCTGGTAAGCTGGGATTGGACTTTACGCATGTGGAAGACCGTTATCTGGATTTCAATAGAGAAAAACTTATCCCATATCGCACCTCAGACCGTGGACCTGCCTTTGCTTTAGGAGATTTAAATGGTGACGGTACCGAAGACATTCTGTTTGGCGGGTCAAAGTTTAAAAGTGCTTCCGTGTATATGGCCAATGACTCTGTTTTTGTCAAAAAAGCTATGCCTGTTCTATCAAAAGATTCTATTTCGGAAAATGTTTCAGCGACAATTGCTGATTTCACAGGAAATGGAAAAGCGGATATCCTTTTTGGTAATGGTGGTGGTGACTTTTTCAAAAATGCTCCTCCCCTTACCGAAAGTTATTTTACCACTTCAAAGGGTTCCCTAAGCGCTAAGGAGTTTCCGAATAAATACCAAAACACAAGTGTCGTAAAACCTTGTGATTATGACAAAGATGGAGATTTAGACCTTTTTGTGGGTGGGTATTCCAAAACCACGGAATTTGGTGCCTTTGTACCGTCGTTCTTGTATCAAAATCAGAACGGCTCTTTCTCAGAAGCAACGGATTTTGCTTCCGTTGAAGGTATGGTAACTGATGCGCTGTGGAGCGATATAGATAATGATGGCTGGATGGACCTCATCGTAGTTGGCGAATGGATGAACCCTTACATTTTCAAAAATAACAAGGGCAAACTATCTGAACCCACACAGGTGGAGGCAACTGGGCTATGGCAAGCTATTTTTCCTTTTGATATTGACCAAGATGGGGATTTGGATTATCTATTGGGCAATTGGGGAACCAATAGCAAATTCAAGGCTTCGGCAGAAAAGCCTCTACGACTCTATTTCAATGATTTTGATGGCAATGGCCAGACAGAGCCAATTACCGCAGTAGCCAAAAATGGAAATTATTTTACAGTCGA
>CALBPG010000188.1 GCA_937899065.1 uncultured Allomuricauda sp. | reverse complement strand
ATTTGGAAAGCCACGATGAGAAAGGGGAATTTTTGATGAAAATCAAAAAGCAGGGAATGCTACACCAACTGGTGTATGCTTCACACCCTTTTGATGTTGTGGGCTGGGATGGATACAATTTTCCCTATGGGTTTTCCATCCATAATTTTGAACCTATTACGGGAAGGGTACACCAACCACCACCAGTTCACCAAACCTTTGAAACCAGTGCTTTTGTAATATGCTCGTTTTGTCCACGGTTATATGATTATCACCCAAAAGCGATTCCAGCACCGTATAATCATTCCAACATTGATTCGGACGAAGTACTATACTATGTGGACGGGGATTTCATGAGCCGAAAGGGAATTGGACCTGGATACATTTCGTTGCATCCAGCTGGTATTCCACACGGACCGCATCCAGGAACGTATGAAGCGAGTATTGGCAAAAAAGGAACTGAAGAACTCGCGGTAATGATTGATACGTTTAAACCGCTACAAGTCACCGAAAACGCACTCAAGATTGATGATGGTTTGTATTACAAATCTTGGGTGGAATAACAAACACATTTAGTCATTCCCGCGAAAGCGGGAATCCATTTAAAAAGATTCCTGCCAAGGCAGGAATGACAAGAAAAACATGATAATAGACATTCCTAACAACTCAGACTTTTCCATTCACAACCTTCCCTTTGGGATTTTCTCAACAGCAGACCGAAGTCCACGGGCCGGTGTCGCGGTGGGGGAACACATTTTGGATTTGGCCGCCTTGGCTGAACATGATGTTTTTGACTTTAATACGGCAGTGTTCGAGAAAGATGTACTGAACGATTTTATTTCTTTAGGAAAAGATATCACTAAAAGAGTCAGGAAGAATATCCAATATTGGTTGCAGGATGATTACTCTGTTTTGGCTGGAAAACCTGAACTTTTTGTAAAGCAATCGGATGCTCAAATGCACATGCCAGTGTATGTTGGAGACTATACCGATTTCTATTCCAGCATTGAACATGCGACCAACGTCGGGAAAATGTTTCGAGACCCCGAAAATGCCCTTTTACCCAATTGGAAACATATTCCAGTAGGCTACCATGGTAGAGCTAGTTCAATTGTGGTGAGTGGGCAACCAATTCGTCGCCCCAATGGACAAACGTTACCTAAAGATTCGAAAACTCCAGTATTCGGTCCGAGCCAACGTCTGGATTTTGAGTTGGAAATGGGATTCATTTGTGGAGGAAACACAGATATGGGAGATACCGTTTCCACCCAAAATGCAGAGGACCATATTTTCGGATTAGTCCTTTTCAACGATTGGTCTGCCCGTGACATTCAAAAATGGGAGTACGTGCCACTAGGCCCATTTTTGGCTAAGAACTTTGCTTCATCCATTTCGCCTTGGATCGTCACTTTGGAGGCTTTGGAACCGTTCCGTGTAGCTGGACCAACACAAGAACCCAAAGTACTTCCCTATTTGGAGTATGAAGGACAAAAGAATTATGATATTGACCTTGAGGTAGGGATTTCCCCGGAAGGCGCTGAAGAAACCGTGGTTTGTAAAAGCAACTTCAAATACATGTACTGGAACATGGCACAGCAACTTGCACACCACACGGTTAATGGATGCAATATTAATGTGGGCGATATGATGGCCTCAGGAACCATTTCAGGAAATGAAGATGACAGATATGGCTCCATGCTTGAATTAGCATGGATGGGTACCAAACCAGTTGCGATGAAAGATGGTTCAGAACGAAAATTTATTCAAGATGGGGATACCGTAACCATTAGAGGCTACGCGCAAAAAGGCGATATTCGTGTGGGCTTCGGTGAAGTTTCAGCTAAAGTGTTGCCTGCTAAATAAATTGAGTTTGGTAGCTGAGCGTAGTCGAAGCTACGAAAAGAATGACTTCGACTCCGCTCAGTCAACGTAATAGATAGAATTCATGACCAAAACCATTGACCCTAACTCCATTCCACAACAAGACTTGCACAACATCTTGCTCACCGCAGTGGCACCGCGACCCATCTGTTTTGCGAGCACTATTGATAGTGAAGGACGGGTAAATTTGAGTCCTTTTAGCTATTTCAATGTATTCAGTTCCAATCCGCCTATTTTGATTTTTTCACCGGCACGCAGTGGCCGGGACAATACCCACAAACACTCCTATCTTAACGTCCATGAAGTTCCGGAAGTGGTCATCAACATCGTGAACCATCCTATTGTGGAGCAAATGTCATTGTCTAGCACTGCATACGACCGTGGTGTGAACGAGTTCACCAAGTCTGGATTGACAGAAGTACCTAGCGAAAAAGTAAAACCGCCACGAGTTGGAGAAGCTCCGGTGGCCTTTGAATGTACCGTACAACAAACTATTGAATTGGCAGAAACGCCAGGCGCAGGCAATCTTATTATTGCCAAAGTAGAGCTCATTCACATCAATGACACTTACTTGGATGACACTGAAAACCTAGACACGCAAAAATTGGATTTAGTGGGACGCATGGGAGGTAGTTGGTATTTGCGTGCGGCCAAAGAAGCCTTATTTGAAATACCAAAACCCATTCGCACCAAAGGGATTGGAGTAGATGCTTTGCCGAAGGGCATCCGCGAAAGCGAAACCCTAACCGGAAACAACCTCGGTCGTTTAGGAAATCTGGAAAAACTCCCTTCGGCGGAAGAAATAGCAGCTACTGCGCAAGACGATGAGGTACTCATGATGTCCAAAAAAGTTCAAAATGATACTGCGGGTTTGAAAAAGCAGTTGCACTGGATTGCCCAACAAATTTTGACCGAAGGCGATACCAAAAGGGCCATGGCCATATTGATGCACGCCGAAACCCTTTAAGCATGGAAAAAGCGATTGCATCTATTTTCAAACCCTATTTAGAACCCAAAGAGGTTTACAAAGGCGGAAAGAACATTCCCAATATGGGACATTCGAAAATCTACAAATTGTCTTCCAATGAAAATCCTTTAGGGGCATCTCCTAAAGCAATAGCGGCATTACAGCAAAGTTTGAACCAACTTGACATTTATCCAGACCAGACGGATATCCGTTTACGCCAGGCATTGGTAAATGATTTTGATGGCAAACTCCAAGCGGAACAATTTCTTTGTGGCAACAGTGGTTCCGAAATCATTGACATGTTGCTGCGCGCTTTTATCCATGAAGGAGACGAAGTCATCTATTCCAATCCAAGCTTTTTGCCGTATTCCGTGTTTTCAAGATGGTATGGCGGCCACCCCATAGATATTCCTTTAAAGGAACCCGATTATGCTTTGGATGTTGAAGGGATTTTGAAAGCCATTACTCCCAAGACTAAAATCATTTTTTTAACAAGCCCCAACAATCCTACGGGAACCTTCATTCCTCGTGCAGTTTTAGAAGATTTTTTGAAGCGTGTTCCCAAAAATATCATTATCGTTTTTGACGAAGTCTACCGCCATTTTGCAGATGCTCCAGACTACGTCAGCGCTTTGGAGTATGTCCTTAAAGGCTATCCCGTAATCGGCATTAATAGTTTCTCCAAAACATATGGTTTGGCTGGATTGCGGATTGGGTATTGCTATACTACCCTTCAAATTGCCAAGTACATTCGACTCATTCACAAACCGTTTTTGCTCCCGCTAACCGCCATTGAAGCGGGTATCGGCGCTTTGTCGGACCATGATTTCATTTCAGAAACGGTGAACACTGTTCAAGAGGGACGTGTTTTTCTCGCAAAGGCTTTTGAAAAAATGAATATTTCCTATTGGCCCACCCAAGGAAACTTTTTTCTAATTGACCCTCCCCTTCCTGAATTTGAGTTTACCGACTTTTTGATGAACGAAGGAATTATGGTACGTCCCGTATCCCAATTCGGAGCTAAGGGAAAAGTTCGAATTACGGTCGGAACCCCAGAAGCGAATGAAGCTCTGGTCAATGCGCTACAAAAAATAAAGCCCCATTCTTAGAACGAGGCCTTCTGCTTATGTATAAATATCAAGTATTTACTGCTTGGTAAAAACGGCATCTGCCCCTGCATAGTTATTTGGGTCAATGCTTTCTCCAGGAAGAATCAGGGTAGTACCATCCTCAATGGAAATAGTAACCGTTTCCTCTTGCATGTCTTCATTGATAAAGGTGAGCTGATTGCCTTCCAATCGCCACGTTGAAGATTCACTAGTGCTTTCGGTTGGACATGGGATATCAAGCCCCCCTGCTCCAACATTAATCGAAATAAAATCAGCCTTGCTATCTGAAACTACTGTGTTATCTGCGTTGAAAGTGAAGGTAATCAACTCGCAGTCGATACCATTCAGAAATGCAATGATTTGTTGAGCAAAATCCAAGTCATCGTCGTCTACACCGCTATCAATTCGTAAATCGGTCAACAACCAAGTTCCGATAAGGTCATTGGTTGGATTAACCATTTCATCGCTTCCTTCATCATTGTCATTTGAACACGACAAAACGGTAAAACCGATTAAAAGGAGTGAAAGTATTTTCCGTTTCATGATTTTTTGTTTGTGAGGTTATTTAGATAGTAACGCAAAATGTATCCAAATCGTACCTACGGCGTTAAAACACAAAACGGTAAGTGGCTTTTAATAAGAAAATATTCTGAGGCGTTTCACCAAATATATTGTCTCCCAGACTGGTCAACAAGCCTTGAGAAGGGTCTCCACTTTGAGAAACATCTTGTGACCATACCAAGAAAATCTCCGACCCTGGAATGTACTCCCAACGCAATACCAAATTGGAACGGAATTGCACAAACGAAAAATCAGGATTGTCAAAACTGAAATCGGTAGTGCCAGACCCTAGCTCGTCAACATTATAAACGTCGTCTACCAATGAAAGCTGGTCTTCTGAATAGGTGATGAATCGATTATCGAAACGCTGTGCCGTGGCATCAGTGACATGTTTGAAATTGGAATAACGCCCTCTTGATATAAAAGGCTGCCCCCAGTATTGAATCGTTAAATTCGGATTTATCGTATAGTTGAATCGAAAAGACATACTCAGCGTCCTTTGCTGGATTTCTCCATTCAAGTACCTCGGGGTGCCATTGACATCATCAAAATTGTCAATGTACTGCAACTTGTCATTATTGATACTGAGTGATGGAAAGGCCGAAACGCGAATTGCATTTACGGGTTGATACACAAAGCCAGCTTCCACGTAATAAGATTCCAAGGAATTATCCAAAGCCCTTGTTCCTCTATGGAAGAAATTAAACCGAAGCTTTTTGCGGTTATCGGTTCGGATACTATTCCAAAAACTCATCTGCTGGGAACGGCGTAGTCTAGGACCACCCCGAAGTGCGAAATTGTCATACAATACTGGAAAGTAGTTGAATCCGATATTGGAAAACCAGTTGTTTTTCCAGCTTTGCCAAGTATTTGTATTTACCTGAAATAGATTATGATTGCCTCCAAAATCCCAAGCACTCCAATGGTTATAATTGATTCCGACTTGACGGAAGGTGCTATCTGGTTTTAGGGTTCGATACCCAATCCAGGTATAATGTCGAATATCATCAGACTGGCGCTGAAAACCAATATCATTGAGTTCCAATTCTGGTGAACGCCAAGTACCTCCGGATTCAAAGCGCCAGTGGCCGTTTCCAATTTTACCAATCTGAACATTGCCAGCAGTTCCGGTAAGTGAGGTTCGTTCTTCATCCACTTGCAAATAGTCGGCATCTACCCTTTGAAACAAATGCGCTATCGACTCTTGCGTGTTCTGAATGGCTTCAGGACTGCCCTGCACCCTGCTCATGATAATATTCCCCCCAACGAACCAATCACGATTGTTCCATTGGTGCTGAAAATCAACTCCCCCGGTAAAGGCCGAGCGATGCAAAAAATCCAATTGTTCAGTTAAGTTATCTCTGTTTGTAGAGGTTGCAATGGCCCCGATATATGAGTTTCGCTCATTAAAATCTTTTTGAACCCTTGCAACCACGTAGTTGGTCAAAGGCTCAACTACTTCACGTCGCTCTTCATCCGTGTCTCCATTAACAATGGTTGCGTAGCGTTTTGAGGTAACACTTTCCAGCACGCCCAAGGCCCATCCATCCTGCGTCTCTCCGCTGAATTTTGCAGCACCTATTATAGGTGTGTTGTCGGGTTGGTCCACAAATTCGTCATCCCCACTATCGGCAGAACCTTGTGGACTTCTTCCAATACGGCGAGAATAAAAAACGTTGTCAAAACCAAACGTATTCCCGGCCCGGGAACGTGAGATATTAAAATCAAAGATGTTTTTGTTTTCTACGAAAAACGGGCGTTGTTCTCGGAAGAAGATTTGAAAACCATCCAAAGCAATGGCTGAAGGGTCGGCCTCAACTTGCCCAAAATCCGGATTTACCGTCAGGTCAAGTGTCAAATCGTTCGTAATCCCAATTTTAGCATCCAATCCTACAGTGAGGTCGCTTTCGTTTCCATCACGAAACGGGTTGCCCTCCTCGGCTTCATAGGTTTCAGCGCTGGTGACCGTATAGGGTTGAATTTCCAATTGTTTTTGTGGTTCCAATTTCTTGAGTCCATGTAATTCCCCAAATTCACTGACCCATCCGGGCTGGTCTATGGGCTTGCGCTGCCATAACGAGCGCTCTTCGGCTCGAAAAAATCTGCGGGTGGACTGCAGGCCCCAAACTTGGTCATCGGCACCACTAAACTTCAATTGGCTTAAGGGTATCTTTAGTTCCGCTGTCCAACCCTCATCATCAACACGGGTTTTGGTATACCATATAGGGTTCCAACTGCCATCCCAATTGCTTCCATTATTTGAAATAAATTCATCCCCTTTTACACCTGCCGCAGTGACCGTAAAGGAGAAAGCGGTTCTTTTATCGTGATAGCTGTCAATATTAAATTCGACCCAGTCCCCGTCAAAACCATCCCTACGCGAAAGTCTTCTTACAATTTGTTCGGGTTCAGCGTCGTAACAACGTACTCCTATGTAAAGGAATTTGCTGTCGTATACAATTTTGAATTTCGTCTGGTAGCTTGGCGGGGTGTTTTCATCTGGTTCCAGTTCAATGTAATCACCTGTCCAATCGACAAGATTCCAAGCCAAGTCATTTAGTTCGCCATCAACCGCAGGGGGTTCCTCTCCGCCAATAGCTTGGGTAACATATATCTTCTTTGGAACTACTTCCGTTGAGTCTTGCCCTGTCGCATGCAAAGCAAAAGCCAAAAAAATGGCGAAGAGGGTTGGTTTGATTGACATGTTCGTTTTTGATAAGCTATAGTAAGGACCACAAGGATAACAATTGGTTACACTTTCGAGGGACTTTTTTTAGAATTTTCTGATATTTAACACGGTTTCAGCAGAATATCTTAGAAAAAGTAGACCCGCCACTAAAAAAAGAGAAATATTAGATTTCAACCATTTGTAATTCAATCTAATAATTGTACATTTGCAGCCCGTAATTCGGGATAGGTAATAAAAAGACTAATATTCTTAGGTAGTGGATACATTAAGTTACAAAACAATTTCAGCGAATATGACCACGGTTAACAAAGAGTGGTTGTTGGTTGATGCTGAAGGACAAACCTTGGGACGATTGGCCTCTAAAGTAGCCAAGTTACTGAGAGGAAAACACAAAACCAATTTTACGCCCCATGTGGACTGCGGTGATAATGTAATTGTTATCAATGCGGAAAAAATCCAGCTTACAGGTAACAAATGGGAGGATAAAGAATATCAAAGATATACTGGTTATCCAGGAGGTCAACGCATCACCACTGCGAAAGAAATGGCTGAGAAAAAACCTGAAAGAATGGTAGAAAAAGCCATCAAAGGGATGTTGCCTAAAAACCGGCTGGGTGCAGATTTGTTCAGAAACCTAAAGGTATATGTAGGTTCCGAGCATGGACATGATGCGCAAAAGCCTAAAGCTATAAACTTAAACGACTACAAATAAATGGAAGTTGTTCACAAAATAGGAAGAAGAAAAACCGCGGTTGCCCGTGTATACGTTTCAGAAGGTAACGGCAAAATCACGGTGAACAAAAAAGATTACAAAGAGTACTTCACTACGGCTCCATTGCAATACAAAGTGAATCAGCCTTTCGCCCTTACTGAAAACGAAGGTAGCTACGATGTTAGCATCAACGTTTACGGTGGTGGTATTACAGGACAAGCCGAAGCGATTCGTTTGGCCCTTTCTAGAGCGGTTTGCGAAATCAATGAGGAAAATAGAGAAGTTCTTAAGCCAGAAGGTTTGTTGACCAGAGACCCAAGAATGGTAGAGCGTAAGAAATTTGGTCAGAAAAAAGCACGGAAGAAATTCCAGTTCTCTAAACGTTAAGAGAACATCAAGCTCCTCTTTTTTGGAGCATTTTAGAAAGTTCATTGAAAGCCCCGAAAGTTTCGGGGCCTATTTTAAATCAAAAGTTGTCGTTGTTCCAAAAAGGTTCATATCGACTTTTTTGGAAATTAGTTTAGCATCTAAATGTATCGGGCGAACGAAAGTGACCACCAATGCATTGCTACTACAACGGAACGTAAACTAAATTCAAAAATGGCAAACAAAGCAGAAGTCAAAGACTTATTGGAGGCTGGAGTTCACTTCGGTCACCTAACCCGAAAGTGGAACCCAAACATGGCGCCCTACATCTATATGGAGCGCAACGGTATCCACGTAATCAACCTTTACAAAACCGTAGCAAAGCTTGAGGAAGCCAAAGAGGCTCTCAAGAAAATTGCTTCTTCCGGTCGTAAAATTCTTTTTGTAGCAACCAAAAAACAGGCCAAGGACATTGTTGCCGACAAGGTATCCAATGTGAATATGCCTTACATTACAGAAAGATGGCCTGGAGGTATGCTTACCAATTTCGTGACTATTCGAAAAGCAGTTAAAAAAATGACCGCTATCGATAGGATGAAAAAAGATGGAACCTTCAATACCCTTTCCAAAAAAGAAAGATTGCAAGTAGACCGTCTTCGTGCGAAGTTGGAAAAGAACCTTGGTTCTATCGCAGACATGACAAGATTGCCTGGAGCTATCTTTATCGTAGACACCATGCGTGAGCACATTGCGGTGAAAGAAGCACAAAAATTGAATATTCCAATTTTTGCAATGGTCGACACCAATTCTGATCCACGTCCGATTGATTTCGTAATTCCTGCCAATGATGATGCTGGAAAATCCATCGAGGCAATTTTAACAGAGGTGACTAGTGCTGTTGCGGAAGGTCTTGCAGACAGAAAGAATGAAAAAAGCAGCAAGGAAGCTGAAGAAGCACCCGTAGCCGAAGCTACTCCTGAAGTAGCTGAAAAACCTGAAGTAGCTGAAAAAGCTGCACCAGCAGAGCCCGTTGTGGAAGAAGTAGCCGCTCCGGTGGAAGCTGCAAAGGAAGAAGTGGTTGAAGAAGTAGCTGCTGAACCGGTTGTGGAAGAAGCACCTGAAGTTGTAGCGGAGGAAACTCCTGCCCCAGCAGCTGAAGTGACCGTGGAAGATTTGACCAAAGTAGAAGGCATTGGTCCTAAAGCTGCGGAAGCCTTGAATGCAAAAGGCATCAACACTTTCGCGGAGTTGGCAAAAGCTGACCCAGAAAATATTAAAACCATTTTGACTGAAGCAAGTTCAAGAATGGCGCATTTGGACCCAACAAGTTGGCCAAAACAAGCGCAAATGGCTGCAGATGGCAATTGGGATGAGCTCAAAGCTTGGCAAGATAGCGTTAAAGGAGGCGTTGAGTAAAATTATCCTGATACGGATTTAACGTTGTCCTAAAACGGATTACCAAAACACTGTTTTACTTTACATAATTATTTTAAATCGTACACAAATGGCTAAGATTACCGCCGCAGATGTAAATAAACTTAGAAAAATGACCGGGTCCGGTATGATGGACTGTAAAAAAGCCCTAGTGGAGGCTGACGGGGACTTCGATCAAGCTATCGAAATTCTTCGTAAGAAGGGTCAAAAGGTTGCTGCCAATCGTGCAGACCGAGATTCTTCAGAAGGTGCCGCTATTGCAAAGGTCAATTCAGATAAATCTTCTGGAGTAGTGATTTCCTTGAATTGCGAAACTGACTTCGTTGCCAAAAACGATACGTTCGTGGCTCTAGCTAATGAATTGGCAGAAGTGGCTTTGGGATATGATTCCAAAGATGCTTTTCTTGGCGCTAGCTTCAGTGGAATCACCGTTGCCGAAAAGCTTACCGAGCAAACCGGTGTTATCGGTGAAAAAATTGAAATCGGAAGCTTTGAAAAGTTGAATGCTCCTTTTGTTGGTTCTTATATTCATGCTGGAAACAAGATTGCTACTTTGGTAGGTCTTTCTGCTGCAGTTGATGGCGCTGAGCAAGCTGCTAAAGATGTAGCGATGCAAGCTGCTGCCATGAATCCTGTAGCTTTGAACGAAGAGGGGGTTGACCAAGGCGTGATTGATAAAGAAATCGAAATCGCAAAAGACCAACTTCGTCAAGAAGGAAAACCTGAAGCTATGTTGGAAAACATCGCTAAAGGAAAACTAAAGCGTTTCTTTAAAGACAACACTTTGGTAAATCAAGCTTTTATTAAAGATTCCAAGCAGAGCGTTGCGGATTATGTAAAATCTGTTGATGCTGGACTTGAAGTAGTTTCTTTCTCAAGAGTTGCTTTGGGATAATCGCACTGATATTTTAAATAAAAAACCGCTTCGTTTGAAGCGGTTTTTTTATGCGCGATGATATCAAGACTATCTTGATTTGACGAAAATATCGCCATTGAACGTTTTGAAAAGCATCTCAGCGCCTCCCCCGTTGATGTCACCGCGGACCCATTTCTCCACTCTAATTTGATAAACACTTCCTGAAGAGTTCTTTTTCACCTCGGGCTTTTTATCCGCTACTTTCATATCAAAATCTGTATAAATCAACCCTTGGTCCGATTTGGCCTTGATATGGGCTTTCAAGTTTTTTGGAAATGTAATCTCCAAATCTCCATTAAGACTACTGAAAGCCATTGGCGTATTCTCCGTAATGTTGACAAAACCGACCGTAACATCACCGTTTACCGTATCTGCAGAAGCAGAACCACTGACCTCTTCCAAAGTAATTTCACCGTTAACGTTACTAATCTCCAACTCTCCGTCTACTCCAACCACTTTTATATCGCCATTATTTACGGTGGACAACTTTAAGCTGAAGCGTTTCGGTACCTGAATATCAAAATTTACGGACTTGTTCACCTGACCATTGAAAACGCGTACAACATTGTTTTTTTCCTCGGCACTGACATCCATGGAGCTATTTGGAATACGAGTCATTCCATTTTTGCTCTTGTTCTTATCCTTGTAATGCGCCTTTTTATTCCCAAGACTTGCTGAAATAATGACTTCACTTCCGCTATGGACCCTCACCGATATGGAACCCGAAACTTGGTCCAAAACCAGTTTGCCTGGTTCTGATGGTGAACTTAAAGGGACCCTAAACAATTCTGAACTCGCTTCCTGCGCTGAAGTAAAGGTTGCATAACCTAAGAGTAGCATCAGGATAGTATATTTTAAAACTTTCATCTTTTATATTTTTTTAATGTAAACGTTTCCATTCAAGGTTTCAAAATTGAAATCAACCGCTCCAGCACCGATTTGTACTACAGGTTGCGCTTTGAATTTGTATCTGGATTTTCCCTTTCCATCTTTCTCCTTCTCGGTACGGGTGAACTGTTTTTCCACATCAAAATCAGTATATAATTCCCCATGCATAGAAGTGAATGAAACCTTTGCGGAAAGCGAAGATTGATAGGTAACGTTGATGTCCCCGTTCAAGGAATAATAAGTGGAATCTTCAGATGGATTTTCCGAGTAAGAAATATCCACTTGGCCATTGATACAATTCACATCAGTCATACCGGATACATTCTTCAAAGTTATACCCCCATTGATGTTATCCGCCTTTAAAAAATCGCCTCGCGTATTCTGCACTATAATTTCACCATTATTTACCGTGCTAACGTCTACTTTTAATTTCGAGGGTACTTTTATCAGAATATCTAAGTTATGACTATACCCTGGGTCTTGTACATTGCACATTTGAAATCGCATTTTTTCGTCATCCCAGGTTATGTAAGGTGCTTCAGGGCGTACCACCACCGTGTTGGAATAAGAATACGCTTTAACCTGAAGTTCCTCTTTCCCCAGTTCCAAGTTTTTATTTGTTCTGGCCCATATCTCCTTCTTCACCTCAACGACCACTTCATCACCTGAGAACGCTTCCACCGTGATGGAGCCAGAGACATTTCTAACGACCAATGCGTTTTGTGAGGAATTCTGCATCGAGATACTTTTTTTCACAACTTCTTTAAACGTTTTTTCTTGGGCCATACAACTTCCCATCAAAAGGAAAGCAAAGCAGCCCATTAACCACATTTTTGTTTTCATAATTTAAAAATTGACTGTTCGTAATTTGATTTTTGCCTTGTCAGGCAGATTGATTAATAAACTCTTAGCGTGTTTCTGTTATTCGATTTTTGCTAATACCCGCTGTACTGCTTCCCATATGTGGCCATAGCCTCCAGGCATTTCCGCATTGGTGAACAGCGCTAACGTTGTATTGCTCTTTGGCATATGTACCAAAACCGTCTGAAAGCCCGCGATACCACCACCATGCCAGATGGCTGTAGTTCCGAAAATATCCATGCGTAGAAACCCCAATCCAAATCCGTATATCGATAAATAATCGGGTCGCTCAGGGAACACAAAATCTTTTGGGAAATAGATATTATCCTTATCACTTACATCAACACCACTGTTCACTTTGGCATAATTGGTCATGGTATTTCGCATATCCATTGACATCAACTTTCCTGAATTGAGCCCTTTCATTAATAACAACAAATCCCCTACGGTAGAGCGAAGTCCACCTGCGGCATACGGCATGGCATAGTAGGTATCTGCCACTGTAAAAGGATTCTCCAAACTATCCTTCACAGCATACCCTTCCGCCCATTTCATGGTTTCCCTGCCTTGCTTTTCCATAAGGGTATTTTCCATCTGCAACGGTTCAAAAATGTGCTCTTCCAAATAGGGCTCATATTCCTCCCCAGAAACTTTCTCTATAATTTCACCCAATAGCACGTATCCTGTATTGGAATAATAGAAATATTCTCCTGGCTCAAAAAGGAACATACCTTTTGCATCTTGAATAAATTGATGCGGGGTTTGGCACATTGGAAAATCTTGGGGCGTTTCCTCTGGCATTTGGGTTTCATACCAATTCTTGATGCCTGAAGTATGCGATAAAAGATGGTATACTGTTATCGAATCTCCTCTTGGAAAATCCGGGAAGAACGCGTCCAATCGGGTATCCAATTCCAGTTTTTTTGCCTCTATTAACTGGAAAATACTAATCGCCGTCATCGTCTTGGTGATAGATGCGATGCGAAACAGGTTTTGTTCTGTTGTTTTTTCCTGCCTTTCCAGATGTGCATAGCCATGCGATTGATACACCGGTTCATTATCCCCAATTTGGATACCATAGGTTACTCCTGGCGTCCTCTTGTCTTTTATCAAAATTTGGGACAGACTGTCCAATTCTTCCAAAAGTCTTTGGTTTTTTGCTGAAATCCTGGTCTCCTCTAAAGAAGCAGTTTCCTTGGCTGGTTGCTTGCAGGCACCCAAACCGCATAACAAGGCAATTATAATATAGTTATTAGCATTGCACATAGCTTCGTTAGATGATGGAATTATTTGATTTTTGAATTTGTTTCTTTACTGTAGTATCCAACTGTTTCTCCTTAAGCAATTGCTTGAAGGGTTCAATGGAGGACTTTTCCTGAAGGGCAACCATCAAATTGGCTAAGGTGACCTGTACCAGTGGGGACTCCTGCTGTGCAATAGATTGCACCAATCCTTGACGCACAATCGGCTTATCCACATAATTGGCGAGAGATTCTATTGCCGCCAGTCTCACATTTACGTTTGGGTCATTGTTCAGGGTTTGGAGCAACGCACTGATGACCATATCATCTACTTCCTTGATTTTATTCGCTTCGTTCACGCCATCCAATCTTTGGTTGGCTGAAGGTTGTTCCAAAAGTGTCAACACCAACTTTTGGCGTACCGCTTCTGTTTCTCCCTCAACAACGACAGCATTGTTCTGCGGAATACTATTCTCTTTCGGACTAAACCAATATCCCACACCTAGGCCTAACAGTAACAATAGCGTTCCAAAAGCTAAACTGGGCGTGAAAATTTGTCTCCATGTATGCCATAAAGATGGTTCCCTCTATTTAGCTTGTTTTCGCTCCGCGGTATCCAACATTTTAATAAAGCCGTCATCCATGGCCTCACTTGGCTCTGGCGAATCCAAGGCAGACAAAAGCACCCAAGAGCTTTTCACTTCTTCAAACCGGGATTGATAGTCTTGATTCTCCCTTAGGAATTCTTCAAAAGCACTTTCCTCAGTTGCTGACAGTCCACCAGCCAAATACGCCATACTTTCCTCTTCAAAATTTTCCATGCCATTACTGTTTTTCAAGTTGTACAAAAACACTTTTTAATTCTTTTAGCGCTCGATGCACCCTTACTTTTGCCGCGCCTTCTGAGATATCGAGCACTTGGGCCAGTTCCGAAAACTTTAATCCCTGAAATTTGCACAACACCAACAACTGTCTTTTTTCCTCTGATAGTTGGGCCAATGCCTTGCGTAACAAAAGTGAATTATCCTTCTTATTTTGGGTTTCATTGATTGGGTCTTCCATAGCGTAATTCACATTTTCGATATTTTTTTCTTCACTAAATCCCCGTTTACTTGCTTTTTGATGGTGGTCATAGTTTACATTGCGGGCCACCCGAAACATCCAAGCTCCAAATTGCCCATCCGAAGCAAACGAATCTTTGTATTTCAACATGCGGTAAAACACGTTTTGCACCAAATCTTCACTGATGGAAGGATTGTTTCCGAGATTGTAGAAAAATCCGAACAACTTTTTTTTGTGTCGCTCATAAAGTAGCCCCAAAGTATGGAGGTCACCCTCTTTCACTTTGATCATCAAGGCATTGTCAGAAAGACTGTTCAAAACGGTCGGCTTTTGTTGTTTTAGGAAATACTGAACCTATCCAGAAAGGTTACAAGAATTTATAGATTTTTTTGAAGTTGGACCAATTGGATGGATTTTGGGTAAGGTACACCAAATGTATTTTTGATTATTTTTGTCCGGATTTCAACTAAGCCCCGATGCAATACAAAAGGATTTTATTAAAATTGAGTGGAGAAGCCTTAATGGGCGAGCAACAATATGGTATTGATGGCAATCGCCTTACCGAATATGCTGAAGAGATAAAATCCGTAGTTGACAAAGGCGTTGAAATTGCCATTGTAATTGGGGGTGGCAATATTTTTAGAGGTTTAGCTGGGGCAAGCCAAGGCATGGACCGGGTTCAAGGCGACCATATGGGCATGCTGGCCACGGTCATCAATGGATTGGCCCTTCAAAGTGCTTTGGAACTTCAGAATATTGAAACCCGATTGCAATCTGCCATTAAAATCAATGAAGTTGCAGAACCTTTTATCCGCAGAAGGGCCATGCGCCATTTGGAAAAAGGCAGAGTGGTCATTTTTGGTGGAGGAACAGGGAATCCCTATTTCACCACAGACTCAGCGGCTGTTTTACGAGCTATTGAAATAAAAGCAGATGTTATTCTAAAGGGAACCCGCGTAGATGGTATCTATACCTCGGACCCGGAAAAAGACAAAACTGCTACCAAATTTGATAAGATTTCCTTTAACGATGTAATTTCCAAGGGACTCAAGGTAATGGACACTACGGCTTTTACCCTTAGCCAAGAGAACGAGTTGCCTATTGTAGTCTTTGATATGAACACCAAAGGAAACCTAATGAAAATTGTAGAAGGCGAAAATATCGGTACGGTGGTCAACATTTAACCGAAAACGCCAGACTAAAATGATACAAACATGAATGAAGAAGTAACTTTTGTACTGGATTCGACCAAAGAAAGCATGGATGGTACCATTACTCACCTTGAAAAAGCACTCGTAAAGATTCGTGCTGGTAAGGCAAGTCCCGTAATGTTATCTACTGTAATGGTGGAATACTATGGTTCGCCAACGCCTCTTTCTCAGGTAGCGAACATCAATACTCCAGATGCCCGGACCATTTCGGTGCAACCCTGGGAAAAAAGTATCCTTCAAGATGTTGAAACGGCCATCATGAATGCCAATCTAGGTTTCAACCCCATGAACAACGGTGAAATGGTTATCATCAACGTTCCACCCCTTACCGAGGAGCGACGAATTCAGTTGGTAAAACAAGCTAAAGGAGAAGCGGAAGATGCCAAGGTCGGGATTCGAAATGCACGCCAAGATGCCAACAAAGAACTCAAAAAGCTCGATATCTCCGAAGACCTAAAGAGCAATGGTGAAGTTGATGTTCAGGATCTGACCGATACCTTCATCAAAAAAGTGGATAGCATCCTAAAGATCAAAGAGGCCGAAATCATGAAAGTTTAGCCCAGGCTCTAAAACCAAAATACGCTAGGCGCTCAGGCAATCATTTTCTACCTTTGTGCCAACAATGATTTTATGGTTGCAAAGCTCACCAAGGGATTCTGGCCAGCAGTAGCACGAATTATTTTACGAAATAGGATTCTTATCCTTTGCGCTGTAGCCGCGGCAACCGTTTTCTTGGTCATGCAATGGAAAAACATCCAATTTTCCAATACGGAGGCCAACATTCTTCCTGAAGACCATCCAGCAACCATCCAGTACCGAGCGTTTACCAATATTTTTGGCGAAGAAGGTAACGCTATTGTCCTTGCGGTTAGGGACAAAGCCCTTTTTGAGACGGACAACTTCAATCGCTGGAACAAACTCAGCAAACAGCTTGAAGCCTTTCCTGAGGTAGACTTCGTGGTGTCTACTGATAATTTAAAAATACTGGAAAAGGATACCACCTTACAACAGTTTGTTGTGCAACCCTTTTTAAAGGGCACACCCACCAATTCCAATGAAATTGATTCGCTTAAAAACAACCTGATACAATCCATACCCTTCTACGAAGGTTTGATTTACAACAAGGATAGCGAAACCATCCAGACCATTGCATATCTCGACAAGGATATCATGAGTACTCCTGTTCGAAACGAGTTTATATTGAATGATTTGGGCGATTTGGTCAAAAATTTTGAACAGGAAACCGATATGGATGTTCGGGTATCGGGCATGCCGTATATCCGAACTTGGAATACTAAATCCATTGTGGATGAAATAGGTATTTTCATCGCCGGGGCACTATTGGTCACTTCGCTGATTTTCTTTTTCTTTTTCCGAAGCTTTCGCGCCACCTTTATTTCCATGTGTGTGGTGATTATTGGGGTAATGTGGGCCTTTGGTATTTTGGGATTGCTTCAGTATGAAATAACCATTCTGACCGCCTTGATTCCGCCTTTGATTATCGTTATCGGAATCCCAAACTGTATCTTTCTCATCAATAAATACCAGCAAGAAGTCAAAAAACATGGGAATCAAGCCCTTTCATTACAAAGGGTGATTTCCAAAATTGGGAATGCCACTTTGATGACCAACGTAACCACGGCTTCAGGTTTTGCCACCTTCATTATTCTGGATAGTGATTTGTTGAAGGAATTTGGTATTGTGGCTTCTATCAATATCATTGGGATTTTCATTCTGTCCTTGTTGATTATCCCAATCATATACAGCTTTATGGCCTTGCCCAAGACCAAGCACTTAAAACATCTCAATAAAAAATGGATAGACATTTTTGTGAATTGGATGGAGCGCATGGTACGCGATTATCGCATCGGAGTGTACATTACCTCGGTTATCGTTTTGGTGTTGAGCATTGTTGGTATTTACCAGATAAAGATTACGGGAAGTCGCATCGAAGATTTGCCCAAAAACACGCATTACTTTAAGGACATTCGGTTTTTTGAAGAGGAGTTTGATGGAATAATGCCTTTGGAAATTGTAGTGGATACCAAACGTAAAAATGGAGCCATCAAACCGGCAACCCTCCGGCGAATGGACCAATTGGGTACCCTGATGACCGAAACCCCTGAACTGTCCAGGCCTATTTCCGTAGTGGATTTGGTGAAATACTCCAAACAGGTCTTTTACAATGGCATTCCAAAATACTATCAATTACCCACCTCTCAAGAGAATACGTTTATCATGGACATGGTTCGACGTTCTTCTGGGGAAGGTGATTTACTGGAGAGTTTTATGGACAGTACAGGGCAAACCGCTCGCATAACCGCTTATCTTCAGGATGTCAAAATCGAACGCATGGAAGAGATTGAATCAGACATGCAAAAAGCCATTGATAAGTTCTTTCCTTCGGAACGATACACGGTTTTCATGACGGGCAAAGCGCTGCTCTTTCTAAAAGGAACCCGATATCTAGTTAAAAACCTATTGATTTCGTTGGCACTCGCGATTGGTTTGATTTCACTTTTTATGGCCTACCTATTCCGGTCTTTCAGAATGATTATCATTTCATTGGTTCCGAATCTTTTGCCCTTAGTAGTGACCGCTGGATTAATGGGCTTTTTAGGCATTCCTATAAAACCCTCGACCATTTTGGTGTTTAGTATTGCCTTTGGGATTTCAGTAGATGATACCATTCATTTTTTGGCTAAGTATCGTCAGGAACTTGCGGCAAACCGATGGCAAATCAAAAAATCCGTCTATGCAGCTCTACGCGAAACTGGGGTCAGCATGTTTTACACTTCCATTGTCTTGTTTTTTGGTTTCTCGGTATTCATTATCTCCAGCTTTGGAGGCACCAAGGCATTGGGTGGTTTGGTGTCTGCAACTTTAATGTTCGCGATGTTGGCCAATCTCATTTTATTGCCTTCTTTGCTCCTATCCCTTGAACGCAGTATCGCCAATAAACAGGTGTTGAAAAAACCCCAAATCGACATTTTACCAAAGGAAGAGCTGAACCCAGAAGAAAAATAAGGCTTCAACGCCTATAAACCCCGTTATTACTGCCTGCTTTTTTGGTCAATCGACTATCTTTGGTCCCAAATTTTTTTCGACATGAAGTCGCATCCGATTAAAACCATACTTGAAAAACAGAGTACAGGAGAAACCCTCACCGTAAACGGGTGGGTAAGGGCATTTAGAAGCAATCGATTCATTGCGTTAAATGATGGATCTACCTTGTCCAATCTCCAGTGCGTAGTGGATTTTGAAAAGTTCGAAGAATCATTACTTCAACAGATTACGGTTGGTGCGGCAATAAAAGTCACTGGAACCTTGGTTGAAAGCCAGGGAAAAGGACAAAGTGTGGAGATTCAGGTGGATTCTATTTTCGTGCACGGCACGGCAGATCCTGAAACCTATCCCATCCAACCCAAAAAACACTCCTTGGAGTTTTTACGAGAAAAAGCCCACCTAAGGGTGCGAACGAATACGTTTTCCGCGGTAATGCGGGTGCGATCGGCCTTGTCGTTCGCAGTGCACCAGTATTTCGTTCAAAATGGATTCTATTACATGCATGCGCCCATCATAACCGGTTCGGATGCGGAAGGTGCTGGTGAAATGTTTCGAGTAAGCGTATTGGACCCTAAAAACCCGCCACAAAACGAGGACGGAGAAGTGGATTTCAAACAAGACTTCTTTGGAAAGGAAACCAATCTCACGGTTTCAGGACAGTTGGAAGCAGAAACCTACGCGATGGGACTAGGAAAGGTCTACACCTTCGGCCCCACGTTTAGAGCGGAAAACTCCAACACGTCAAGGCACTTGGCAGAGTTCTGGATGATTGAACCCGAAATGGCTTTTTATGACTTGGATGCCAACATGGATTTAGCTGAGGATTTTATCAAATACACCATTCGTTATGCGCTGGAGCATTGTGCTGAGGACATTGCTTTCTTGGAAAAAAGGCTTTTGGATGAAGAAAAGACCAAACCTCAAAACGAGCGAAGTGAAATGTCGTTGATTGAAAAGCTCAAATTTGTAGTCGATAACAACTTCAAAAGGGTAACCTATACTGAGGCCTTTGACAATTTACGAAATAGCAAACCGAATAAAAAGAAAAAGTTCCAATATCCTATTAATGAGTGGGGTGCCGATTTGCAAAGTGAGCACGAGCGCTTCTTGGTCGAAAAACACTTCAAGTGTCCTGTTATTCTGTTCGACTATCCCGCCAACATTAAAGCGTTTTACATGCGCCTGAACGACGATGGAAAAACGGTTCGCGCCATGGATGTGCTTTTTCCTGGTATAGGTGAAATTGCCGGTGGTTCTCAAAGGGAAGAACGTTTGGACGTTTTGAAACAAAAAATAACCGATTTGCATATCGACGAGGAAGAACTCTGGTGGTACCTTGATTTGCGAAGGTTTGGCACTGCTGTTCACAGTGGTTTTGGCCTTGGTTTTGAACGTCTTGTATTGTTTGCTACGGGTATGGGCAACATTCGTGATGTTATTCCTTATCCAAGAACACCGCAGAATGCAGAGTTTTGATTCGATTGCGTAAATTTATGCGTAGGTAGACCCCATCAATCAATGCTGAAACAACACCTTCAATTCAAGCTTTCCCAAAAGCTGTCGCCGCAACAGATTCAGTTAATGAAGCTGATTCAGTTGCCTACACAAGCCTTTGAACAACGCTTAAAACAAGAATTGGAAGAAAATCCTGCCTTGGAAAGCGGTAAAGCAGAAACTGCCGACTCCCTAGACGATAATTACGATGAATATGGTGATACTGGGGAAGGAGAAACTATTACTGCTGAAGACATCAATATTGATGATTATTTAAGTGATGATGAAGTCCCCGATTACCGAACGCAGACGAGCAACTACAGCGCAGATGATGACGAAAAAAGCATTCCCTATGCTTCTGGGATTTCCTTCAATCAATATTTGCTGAACCAGCTCAATACCGTCAACTTGAATGATGACGAATGGGCCATTGCAGAGTTCTTGGTTGGGAGTATAGACGAAAGTGGCTACATCAGAAGACCTCTTCCTGACATCATGGATGATTTGGCGTTTACACAAAACATCTATGTAGAAGAAGACGTGATAAACGAAGTGTTGAAAGTCGTTCAAGCTTTGGACCCCCCTGGGGTTGGAGCCCGCTCCTTGGATGAATGTTTGATTCTTCAACTCAAACGAAAGGAAAAGACCCCTGCTTTGGAATTGGCCATTGCCATCTTGAGCAAATCCTTTGAGCAGT
The DNA here is from genome assembly GCA_937899065.1 of uncultured Allomuricauda sp. Lineage (GTDB taxonomy): Bacteria > Bacteroidota > Bacteroidia > Flavobacteriales > Flavobacteriaceae > Flagellimonas. The sequence goes on along the minus strand of CALBPG010000188.1, from coordinate 9,616 downwards.
TCATCAAAAAACACTACAGCAAACTGATGCAAAAGCATCAAGTCAGTGAAGAAGAATTGAAAGGTGCCATCTCGGAAATTGAGAAATTAAACCCAAAACCTGGCGGTTCGTATGCCGGTAGTACCCGAATCATTGAGCACATCGTTCCTGATTTTTCCATACGCATTGTTGAAGGTGAATTGGAATTAAGCTTGAATGGACGAAATGCACCAGAGCTTCATGTTTCTCGAGAATACAGCAATATGCTCGAGGGGTACAAGAACGCGAAAGAAAAGTCCAAATCCCAAAAGGATACGGTGCTTTTTATCAAGCAAAAATTGGATGCCGCAAAATGGTTTATTGATGCCATTAAGCAAAGGCAGCAGACCTTGTTCATCACCATGAACACCATAATGCAATATCAAAAAGATTACTTTTTGACGGGAGATGAGCGTAAACTACGCCCTATGATTTTGAAGGATATTGCCGACCAGATTGGTATGGATGTCTCTACGGTATCGCGCGTGGCCAATAGCAAATATGTGGATACGCCCTATGGAACCAAACTCATCAAAGAGTTTTTCTCAGAAGCGATGAAAAACGAGCAAGGGGAGGATGTCTCTACGCGTGAAATCAAAAAGATTTTGGAAACCGTTATTGGTGAAGAGGAAAAGAAAAAGCCTCTCACTGATGATAAACTGGCTAAAATTTTGAAAGAAAGGGGGTATCCCATTGCAAGAAGAACCGTGGCGAAATATCGGGAACAACTAGGCATTCCCGTAGCACGCCTACGAAAACAAATCTGATGCGCCACTTTCTTCATTTGGTCTCCTATATTTTCCATCCCCTTTTTGTGCCTATCGGAGGTACGGTGATGTACTTTCTGATTACCCCAAAGTACAGTTCACTTGAAATTCAAAGCGGAAATATTCTCCCAATTTTCATCCTTACGGTAATCATTCCTATTATTTTCTTTTTGATTCTGAAAAACTTGGGGGTCATTCATTCCATATTTCTACCCACCTTAAAAGAACGAAAGTACCCGCTTTACATACAGGCCATTCTATTGTTCTTGATTTTATACAAAGTCATTCCCAACAACTTTGTACCCGAATTGTTTTATTTCTTTTTGGGACTATTAGCAGCAACCGGGGCAACGCTCATCCTTCTTTTTTTGAAAATAAAAACCAGTATTCACCTTCTAGGAATGGGTAGTATTTTGATGTTCATGATTGGATTAAGCATCCATTTTGAAATCAACATTACCTTGGACATCAGTGTTTTTACTTTGTTTACCGGATTGGTCGCCACATCACGACTCTATGTAAAGGCGCATAGCAAGGCTGAATTATTTATTGGGCTTTTGCTTGGTATCTTCTCCCAACTTATTATTCTGAAGTACTGGCTATAGAATGTAAAACATAATCCCTACTCGCAGTACCCTGAAGTTGATTTCGACGCCGTCAGCTGTTTGAATTCCCTGCTTTAGTAATCGGTTCAACCCGTAATATGCATGAAGGTTTAAGGTGTTATAGCCAAAATTTACGGTTAATCCATATTGAAATGGCTCAATATCATCATTCGAAAACGCTTCGCTGCCCATATCATCCACAAATTTGGAACGCCCGGAAAACACATAGCCCAATCGCAGGCCCGTGTACAAACGCCAAAACTTATATTCCGAAGCATTTGAGGTTCTCCATCGGAGTTGTACGGGCATCTCTACTGTATGGGTTTCCAATTTATTGCGCTTAAAGTCGTCAGCAGATACTATAGCATAGTTGAAACCCACTTCATTTTGGGTAACCCTGACATTATTGTAAAACGAATTCGCAGCATATCCCAAACCTATGCCCATTCCAATGTTACGCCTTTGGTTCATTGGAATATCCTTGATAAAGCCCAATTGCAAACTGTAAGACAAACTATTTTGCCCCACATCGTCAGGTTTGTCCAATAAAAAGTTGATTCCCGTACCAAAGTAAAACTGGTCTTCTAGGTACTTATCATCCAAGACAATGGGATTGACCTGGTCTACTTCCTGCGCCATAATCAGGCTGGACATACACATAAAACCAATCTTCAATAACTTCATTGTTCAAAAAGGTTTAGTAACAAAAAACGCCCCAAAAATGGAGCGTTTAATTGATTTTGAGTATTGTACTACTTCAAGTTATTGAAAGCGTCCCCGTCGTAAGTTGTGTAGTTTACTTTAAGGGCATTCACCTTTCTCAACTCTTGCTTTATATCAGCGATAAGACCCATATTGGCATTCTTATCCACTTTCAAAGCAGTAGTCAAAACATTTTGAAGCTCTGGCGGTTTTTTGGCTCTTTCAGCCAAAATATAAGAACCTACCTCATCCACATTGGCGAACTTATCGTTCAACTGGATTTTAGGTTCAGTACCAAAAACTTTTGCATACTCCTGAGTTGGTTTACCTATGTAGATGTAAATCACCCTATCCTTCTTTTCCAACTTCTTAATTTCAGTTGCATTTGGAAGGGTATTTTCAACCAACAAAGAGCTATCTTTCATCGTGGTTACGGTCATAAAGAAAAACAACAACATAAACACGATATCAGGCAGGGAGGCCGTCGACACCGCCGGCAAGTCTCCATCTTTCTATTTTGCAAATTTTGCCATGAATACTTAGTTTAATTTGTTGATGTTTCTGCTTCCGAAAGTTTCTGTGGAAACATATCCTGAATATTCTTAACCTTGTCTTTCAGTTCATCTCGAACATTGGACGGGGTTTCTGGATTCAAGTACTCACTTTCCATTTCAGTAAAGTCTCGGTTGTACAATCGTTGTGCTTCACGATTACGGAGTTCGTTATACGCTCCAACCAATTCATTTTGCACTGTGATGTAAATACTGTACTTCGTCTCTCTGTCATTTTTCAATGAGATAATCGCTTTTGTCGGATTATCCGATGACGCAGGGTCTTTTTTCCCTTTACAATAACTACAACTACCATCCGCTCCATTTTCCAAAAAACTAATTGCAGCAGTGCGTAAGTCTTTCAGATTCATCAAATCATCTTCTACCAATAGTTGTCCATTCTTGTTAATGTTAACCGTAAAGATGTTTTTCTGTTTGATAATAACGTCCTCATCTGGCGGCTCCATCGGCGGCAACATACGGTCTAATCCAGCATCAGTTTCTATGGTTGTGGTAACCAAGAAAAAGATGAGGAGAAGGAACGCAATGTCTGCCATCGAGCCCGCATTTACCTCAGGTGCTCCTTTTCTTCTAGGCATCTTCTCTTACATTTTTATTTAACAAACATTTTCTTCAATCCGGGTACTACCATGAGTACCACAGCAACAGCAGTCAATATGAAAAACACATTAAGTCCCATCCCTACATTCTTCACGGTACCTTCTGTGGTTTCAATACCTCTTCCGGCCATTTCCGTTACTACGGCTTCATTCCCTGAAGAAAGTCCATATGAAACTGCTACGATGATGGCCAATCCGCCCAGACCGAACAACGCTTTCTTGATACTTCCTGGAGTGGAAAGCAGTTTTTTCAAACCAAAGAAAACGGTTGTTACGACAGCGATGGCCAAAAGGATGTACATTACTGCAAACATAGCGCCCATTGCGCCACTGTTAATTGCCTCGGGATCTTCGGCATCTGGTAAAGCAAACCAGAGTCCAGCCGCAATCAAGCCTATGGCAATCAATGCTATTTTAATAATCTTATTCATTTTATCGATAGTTTAAAGGTTGGTCAATTATTTTTTGTGTGCCGCCAACATATCAATTAAAGAGATAGAAGAATCTTCCATGTCGTTAACGATACTATCGATTTTTGCGATGATGTAGTTGTAAAAGATTTGAAGGATAATCGCAGTGATAAGACCGAATACTGTTGTCAAAAGTGCTACCTGGATGTCGCCTGCAATCAAGGATGCACTCAAGTTACCTACCGCTGCAATCTTTTGGAAGGCCGCAATCATACCGATTACTGTACCCATGAACCCAAGCATGGGTGCAATAGCGATGAAGAGTGATAACCAGGATACGTTTTTCTCCAACTGTCCCATTTGAACGCCTCCGTAAGCCACAACAGCTTTTTCAGCAGACTCCAAACCTTCACCTGCACGGTCAAGCCCTTGGTAGAAAATAGACGCAACAGGTCCTTTAGTGTTTCGGCAAACTTCTTTTGCTGCTTCAACCCCACCAGATGCTAGGGCATCTTCAACTTGTTGCTTCAACTTTGCAGAATTGGTACTGGCCAAATTCAAATAAATGATACGCTCAATTGCTACGGCCAACCCGAGAATCAAACATAACAATACGATACCCATGAAGGCAGGACCTCCTTGAATGAATTGTTCTTTCAATATTTGGGTAAAACCTTTACTGGCTGTTTCCCCTTCTTGCAACATTGCTGCGGAGGCAGAAGTGGTTCCCAAGACAAACATTCCGGCGGTAGCCAGAGAAAAGGATATTTTTTTCATTTCTTTCAAACTTAATTTAGTTAGTTAATAATGTTAATGTTAAAGATATAAAAATTTTATAATTGAATATCATGTATTCCGCAGAGAGGAAGGGATTCGAACCCTCGATACCCTTTTGGGGTATACACACTTTCCAGGCGTGCGCCTTCGACCACTCGGCCACCTCTCTAGTTAAATTTTAGGTGAGCCAATAAACAAAAAAATAATTAGTTCTGGAAATTTGGTGCGTTAATTTTAGACCATTTCACCGCGTAGCGAACGCTCGAAAACCGCTTTGAATTCCAGTGCTGACAGGTTTTTGCCCAAAAGGTACATCGTCTTGGCCAAAGCTGATTCCGTGGTAATATCCTTACCGTTAGCCACCTGCATTTCCATGAGCTCCCTACTCGTTTCATATTGGCCGGGTTGTACGCTTCCTCCAATACATTGTGTCACGTTGATAACAAACAATCCTCTTTCTATGGCCTGTTTGACTTCGGTGAGAAACCAGGTTTCCAGAGGTGCATTTCCAGCGCCATAGGTTTCTAAAATCAGTGCCTTCAATCCAGTGGTGGTGCATACGGTTCTTACCAGAGATTGGCCAATACCAGGAAACAGTTTCAACACAGCCACATTCGAATCCATTTTGGTATGAATTTCGAACGATTCCGAATCTGTTTTTCGATACAAACTTGTATGGCTTACATTCAAATGTACTCCCGATTCTACCAAAGGAGGATGATTCAGCGAAGCAAAGGCTTCAAAATGTTCGGCGTTTAATTTAGTGGTACGATTACCGCGATAGAGTTTGTATTCAAAGTAGAGTCCTACTTCTTGGATTACAGGTACCCCTTCCTCTTTTAAGGTCGCAATCTGAATGGAGGTAATCAAGTTTTCTTTGGCATCCGTACGCAAATCCCCGATAGGTAACTGGGAGCCCGTAAAAATTACAGGCTTGTCCAAGTTCTCTAGCATAAAGCTGAGCGCCGAAGCAGAATAGCTCATAGTGTCACTTCCATGTAACACCACAAAGCCATCATATTTTTCGTAGTTATCGCGAATAAGCTCCGCAATACGCTTCCAGTGTAGTGGAGATACGTTGGAGGAATCAATAGGTACTTTGAAGGACACACCACTTAAATCACACGCCAATTGGTTCAACTCGGGCACATTGTTCACCAATTCTTTGAAATCAAATGCCCGCAAGGAACCGGTTTGGTAATCCTTGACCATGCCAATGGTACCACCAGTATAAATCAAAAGTATTTTGGTTCGTTCTGCCATATCTTAAATGGAAAAGACGTTTTTACTGTTTTCAGTGGTAATTTGGGCAATTTCATGTTTGGGCAAATCGTATACTTCGGAGAGCTTATCCAACACCTTAATAAGGTAGGCACTTTCGTTACGCTTACCGCGATACGGTACGGGAGCAAGATAAGGCGCATCCGTCTCCAGCACGATATGCTCTAGTGGAATTTGATTTAAGAAGGTATCTATCTTTCCGTTTTTGAAGGTCACCACTCCACCAATACCTAATTTCATATTGTAGCCTATGGCTTTTTGGGCTTGTTCGAGATTCCCAGTAAAGCAATGAAAAATCCCATGCAAATCTGGACCCTTTTCTTCTTCCAGAATTTCAAAAATCTCATCGAACGCTTCCCGACAATGAATGACAATGGGTAAACCCAGTTTTTTGGCCAAACCGATTTGAAATCGAAAAGCGGCTTGCTGTTGCGGCAAAAAGGTCTTATCCCAATACAAGTCAATCCCAATTTCGCCTACCGCATAAAACTGATGTTTGTTTAGCATCTTGACAACATGGTCCAGTTCCGTTTGATAATTTTCCTTGACATGGGTAGGGTGAAGCCCCATCATCAAGAATACCTTATCCGGATGTTTTTCCTTTAAATCAAACATGGCGTGGGTATAAGTGGAATCTATCGCTGGGATGAAAAAACGTTGTACGCCAAGGTCTATTGCCCTTTGAATCGCGCTTTCACGATCTTCATCAAAGGCTTCGCTATACAAATGGGTATGCGTATCAGTCAAAATCATATCGCAAAAATAGATTTATCTTCGCTTTCCACATTGAAATGAGCACAGCAAAACCTATGAAATCCTTGAAAAAATTCTTGTTCGAAAAACACTATGTGAGCATACCACTAACCTTTACCGCAACCAATCATTTTGCCATAACCGCGAAAGTCAATGGTGTAAAGGGGCGTTTCATTTTGGATACTGGTGCTTCAAATACCTGTATTGACATGGATAAGCAGGAGGTTTTCGCCATGAAGGCCAAGTCATCAGAGATTAAGGCCGCAGGTGCAGGTGCCATCGATATGGAAACCCAAATTTCTTCTGGAAACCAAATTGTGTTAGGCAAATGGAAAAGAAAGCGCCAAAAAATAGTTTTGTTCAACCTAGTCCATGTAAACGAAGCGCTTAGCATTCATGACACCGAACCCGTCGACGGGATTATCGGCGCAGATATCCTTAAAAAAGGGAAGGCGATAATCGATTACGATAAACGCCGCCTTTATTTGAAAAAGAAATAAATTTTTAGACTATTTGTTCCTTACAGCTCCAGTGCTTTTTTCACATCCCCGTCCATTAATAGCTCTGTAGGATTTTCCAAAGCCTCTTTAACAGCGACCAAGAAGCCAACAGATTCTTTTCCATCGATGATTCTATGGTCATATGAAAGTGCTACGTACATAATAGGCGCAATGACTACCTGACCATCTTTAGCGATGGGACGTTCCACAATGTTGTGCATTCCAAGAATACCACTTTGTGGAGGATTGATAATAGGAGTAGATAACATGGAACCAAAAACTCCACCATTTGAAATAGTGAAAGTACCACCGGTCATTTCGTCCACAGTGATTTGACCATCCCGTGCACGAAGAGCCAAGCGTTTTACCTCAGCTTCAACGCCTCTAAACGTTAAGTTTTCTGCATTTCGGATAACAGGCACCATCAAACCTTTAGGTCCAGAAACTGCAATACTAATGTCGCAGAAATCATAGCTGATCATTTCTTTACCATCAATCATGGAATTTACCGCAGGATACATTTGTAAAGCACGAATGACCGCTTTGGTAAAGAAGGACATAAAGCCAAGACTTACCCCGTGTTTTTCTTTGAAGGTCTCTTTGTATTCTTTTCGCAAAGCGAAAATCGGAGACATATCCACCTCATTGAAGGTGGTCAACATCGCAGTTTCATTTTTCGCAGCTACCAACCGCTCTGCAACTTTTCTGCGCAGCATGGATAGTTTTGAACGCGATTCACCACGGCTACCCCCAGTAGGTGTGCCCATGGAAGGAACGGCGCTTACCGCGTCTTCTTTGGTAATGCGTCCGTCACGCCCTGTACCTTGAACTGACGATGGGACAATACCTTTCTCGTCCAAAATCTTTTTCGCAGCGGGTGATGGTGTTCCTGAAGCGTAAGTTTCCGCTTTTGGTTCAGCAGGCTTAGGTGTTTCTGCAGGTTTCTCCGCAGGTTTTTCTTCGGCCTTGGGTGCTTCTTCAGCCGCAGCGGCACCTTCAGGTTTGGCCGCACTGGTATCGATGAGACAAACGACTTCTCCTACGGCTACCGCATCTCCTTCTTCTGCTTTTAAGGTGATGATGCCACTTTCCTCAGCAGGAAGTTCCAAGGTGGCCTTATCAGATTCCACCTCTGCAATAGCTTGATCTTTTTCAACGTAATCGCCATCTTGTACCAACCATTCGGCGATTTCAACTTCGGTTATGGATTCCCCTGGTGAGGGTACTTTCATTTCTAAAACCATATTGTTCGTTTATCTCAATATTTTATTTCAAATTTTTTCGCACAAAGTTGTCCTTCGTCTTATCAAAAACATAATCAATCACTTGAGCATGTCTTCTTTGGGAACGCACTGCACTTCCTGCCGCTGGCGCACCATAAAATCTTCGGGAAGCTACTCTAAACGACTTCGCTTCATCCAAATGCATTAACAAATGACCCCAAGCTCCCATGTTTCTGGGTTCCTCTTGGGCCCAAACTACGTCTTCTGCATTTTTATATTTCTGCATGATTTCCCGAATCTGTTTGGCAGGAAGGGGGAAGAGTTGTTCGATGCGCACCAAGGCCACATCGTTTCGTTCCTCTTTCTCTTTCCTATCCAACAAATCATAATAAAACTTACCGGTACAGAACACTAAAGATTTGATGTTCTTGGGTTCCGCCGTTTCATCATCAATTACCATTTGGAAGCCTCCCGCAGCCATTTCTTCTTTGGATGAAAGCACTCGCGGATGGCGCAACAAACTTTTAGGCGTAAACACCACTAAAGGCTTTCTAAAATCCGCCTTCATTTGTCTGCGTAACAAATGGAACATATTCGCCGGGGTGGTCACATCGGCCACGAACATATTGTCTTTTGCGCACAATTGCAGGTAGCGTTCCATACGCGCGGAGGAGTGTTCCGCACCTTGCCCTTCATAACCGTGTGGCAAGAACAAAACCAAACCGTTTTGGAGTTTCCATTTGTCCTCTGCCGAGGACAGATATTGATCCAAGATGATTTGAGCACCGTTGCTGAAATCTCCGAATTGCGCTTCCCAAATGGCCAAGGTCTTCGGACTCGCCATGGCATAACCATAGTCAAAGCCCATTACTGCATATTCAGAAAGTAATGAGTTGTAAATGTGGAATTTCCCATTTTGGTGTTCTCCCATCAAATTCAATTGCACCACTTCTTCTTCGTGCATTTCTGTTTTGATGACTGCATGGCGGTGCGAAAAGGTTCCCCGTTCCACATCTTGCCCGGTGATACGAACATTAAAGCCCTCTTCAATCAAGGACCCATATGCCAACAACTCGCCCATGGCCCAATCCAAACGATTGTCCTCGAAATACATTTTCTTTCGAGCCTGTACCAAACGTTCTAGCTTACGCAAGAATTTCTAGTCAGCAGGTAGCTCGGTGATGGCTTTGGCTACAGCATCTAATTTACTTTGTGTATAGGTGGTGTCCATTGGTGCCAACATGGCATCTTCAACCACTTGACCAAATCCTCCCCATTCGTCTTCCATGAACGGAGTGATTCGGGTTTTTTCAATTTTACGAGAATCCAATAAGTCCTCTTCCAGGTTCTTCTTGTACTCTGCTACAAGGCTATTAATATAATCCTTGTCGATAATGCCTTGGGCAATT
>CALBPG010000187.1 GCA_937899065.1 uncultured Allomuricauda sp. | reverse complement strand
AAATCCATTGTAAGGATGGCTCACTGGCTCCACCGACACCTGTTTTACCAAGTCCTTGTAAATCCATTATCACTGGAGTGGCATTATCCCCTGAAATGGTCAACTGCGCGAACTTAGGTCCTACCGAGGTTGGGTCAAATACGATAGTAAATGAGCCCGAGTTTTGTGACGCTACGCTCGTTGGTAATGACTGTACCGAGAATTGAGCGGCATCCGCTCCGGTGATGCCTGCGGAAATATTTTCAAGCAACGCATTACCTAGATTGGAAAGAGTGATTTCTTGGGTCGCCGTATTGTTTCCGCTGGCAATGGCATCAGCCACAAAAGTATCCTCGCTCAAGGCAATAACTGGCGTTGGACTAGACTGATTGTTTGGTTTAAGCAAAACGATTTGACGTCTTCCATAATCCGATACATAAATGTTACCGGTGGTCACATCTTCTACCAAATCCAATGGGTCTTGGAATCCAGTAAATCCGGGAATTCCGATTTTAGACGTAGCAATATCTCCATTTGGACCGTCGGGTACTAGTGCGATAATATCACTACCACCGCTGTAACGTACTACTAAGATTGCCCCTTGAAGATTTCCGTTTTCAGCGTTGCTTCGGTATTCAATAACACCATTTGGTGACTTGTTGAACTCAAAGTCGAAGGCCGCGCCTCGGTAATTGATATCCGCTTGAACATTGTTATAAACCGCATTGTTCACGTCGACATCACCTCGATTCAATACAAACTCTCCCCTAAAAGGATTTGGGTGTCCGTAGTATCCGATTCCAGTATTCGGGTCAACTCGGAACAACCAATCCCGTTGGGTGTTGTTGTTATTGGATGCTGGAATAACCGGATAGTTACCGCTTAGGTCGTCATGGTCATAAATAGTACCGTCAGGACGATACATATCGTCAATGGAAGCAGGTGCATTACTACCTCCCGCTGTACCATTCGTTGGAATATACAGTTGTCCGTTGGAGTGCCACAACAGGTCATACGCATTTCGCACCCCAGTAGCAACCAAGGTCAATGGCGCGTTAACATAATATGGATTGTATAGTCCATCCAACGTTGGGGAATTTACATTCACCGCCTTTATGGCATCAATGTCACGTGTTGTACGAACATTTAAAGGAAGGGTTCCAGGTAATAGAGACAAGTCCAATTTCAGCGTAGCCGCTGACAATAGACTTTCTTCTCGGTTACCCCAAGCATTATCTGGGGCACCTGCGGCACTGTTACTACCTTGGTTAAAGTAGAGTGCATTGTTTTCTCCTGGGCGGAAGGTTATACTGTTGGTTAGGTGGTCCCTTAGTGAACGAGGTAAATCCGTTACGAGAAGTTGTTCATTTTCGAGATTTGCTCCTGAAATTCTTGAAATTTTACCATCCCAGTCGGGAGCGTTGCTCAATACACCTGATTGGTGAGAGATGTAAGCAATTAGGTTTGTTGGTGTCGCAGCAGGGTCAAATGCCAATCCAATGGCCGCCCGTGCTCCGTAGGAAGATTTCCATCCTGAAAGTACTTCTTCATCTGCCAATGAACCATCTGCGTTCATCGTCCATCGATGAATATCTCCTGAAATTTGAAGCCCGTATAATTTTCCGTCAGGACCAATGGTAAGTGTGGCGTAATTTCCTGCGGAACCTACAACCCCTTCGTTGGTAAAGGAAACATTATCCAAGTCGGTATTACCTCCTGTATTTCCACCACCGGTAGTAAAGGACGAAGTGAAGAACTCAAAGGTTTCTCCAGCGGTATCTTCTACCCCATCAATTTCAAAAACATAAGTGGTGTTGGCCTCCAAAGGAAGATTCGGCACCAAATTAATGGCGTCTCCACCACCAGTACCATTTACTGTCGCACCAATTGGTGTTACGCTGCCCTGCTTCAGCAGACGAACGGTTGAGCTGTTAATTGTGCTATTGTTTACACCAGCAATTCCATCAACATCAAAATTAGGTAAGAAAAGATTGTTAGCAGAAACACTCGTATTTACGGAAACATTTGTTGCGTTGTCGTTTGGAATAACCCCAACAACACGAGGTGCTTGTGGTACATTATCCGCTACGGAAATGTCAACATAGTTGATTTTGGTATTGAAACCTCCACTAGCGTCCAAGGTCAATCGACCGTCGGTGACCGTTACCACTGCAGAACCAGTAGAATATCGCGTAGCTGCTCCAACCGGACCGGTAGGTTCAAAATCATTAATAACATTGACGCCTTCCGCATTGATTCGATGTGTGGGTTCGGTACCCGGACCATCAAGAGTTGGGTCTCCAGCACCTATAAGTACTAGGTAGGTGTCATTGGGTACTTCAATTTCCCAAATCCCTTCGGTAGCGGTTCCATTGGTTCCTCCTGTATCCCCATATTGCATGTGAATCAGGGTATTGACTCTTTCATCTACACCAGCTGTACCTCTTGCTCTTGCATTGGCTGCCACATTCAAAGGAGTGGTACCGTCCGTTTCGTACCATCCGTAATTCAATCCATTGCCTCTGTCGCCATAGGCCTCTCCTGCATCTTTGACATAATCTGCTGGAGTTGGTGCACCAGCCGTAGAGAAGTTTACTTTGGCTGCAAAATTATTATTAGGTTCTGTTACCGTTAGATTTATCGTAATCGAGGCATTTTCATAACCTAAATCAGGTTGGTCTATGGCAAAAACGGTTGTAGTATAGAAACCAGGTGGGATATCGGTTTTTACACCAAATTCTACCGCTCCTATTGTATTTGTTGTAGGTAATAATAGCCATTCAGACGCATCTGGGTCATCTTGAAATACTACTTCAGGATTTCCTTCAGACGCTAATAACTGAACGATTTGTGCTGACACAATTTCGTTTTGCTCAGCAGTAAAATCCAAAGTGTTTTGGTCAAAAGAAAGGGTCAAAGGCGTTTGGGCTTCTGAAATCGAGAAACTATCAAAAGAAGCTGTGAATTGCGTTCCATTTCGGTGCGTAGCATATACTCCAGCTAGTGCAACATCTTGGGTAGAGGCATTCAAATCCCGACCATTTAGATATGCGGCAGGAAGCGTCATTTCGCTCAGACCTGTCTTAACGACCTGTACAAAGGCGCCTTCGCCAATGGCATAAAATGCTGTCATGGTTTCAGCAACCGGGTCAATGACTAAGCGAAGCGTTACATCTTCTCCTGAAACACCAACACCGTTTACTTGAATTTGGTCTGGGGTTCCCGCTCCTGTTCCAGAGAGTCCGGCCACCTCTTTGCGAAGTTCAACATTATTGTTATTGACGTTGAGCTTCACAAAATTATCTTCATCAATACCAAACCAAAGTCCTGCTTGTGCAGCGCTACCACCCGTGGTGATACCTAAGATTTTGGTTTCGATAGTCAATGTATTCGTCACTCCAGTAAGACCAACCGCAAGGGAGTTTACTTGGTTGTTATTATTGCTGCTCGCCGGTGGGTCCAAGAAAGAGATTCCAGCTTGGGAAACGATATCCAAAGTTCCACTGTTTACCGTTAGCAAGGAAGGTTCGTATCCGTTTATGTCGGTATTGGAAATAGGCAAATCTCCTGCTCTTCGCGCTTCAGAATGTTCTAGTACGGCAGTAAAGCCAGTACCCAAACCATTGGTGTCATTCAAAGTATTGGCGACTGCACCAGAGAAATCCAAACTTACCGGCAGGCTGACTACCACATCTTCACAATTCAATGTGCTAATGGGTGTGCAAGGAACAGACTCATCAATATCGGTCACGGTAATCGCGATATCTTGGGTAGCAGATAGGGTTCCTGAATCGGTAACGATAATCTGAATGTCATAAATGTTATCTCCTCCATCATCTTGTGGAATTTCGAAATCAGGAGCATTGATAAAACTAATTTCACCCGTATCCGCATCAATGGTAAAGAGCGCGTCATCCACACCCCCATTGAAAGCAAAAACAAGTCCAGCTCCTTCCGCATCATTGTCGTCAGAAGCTTCGACGTTAATAACAGCCAAACTATTTTCCGCAACATCTACCGTTGCCGCACTTGAAACTACTGGTGCGGTATTGGCAGGAGTTGCCACGGTTACCGTTACGTTCCATGCTTGGGAAGTAACGCCATCTTCAGCGGTTACCACATATTCCACTGGACTACTACTAAAATCATTGGCCACATCAGAAAGTGGAGAAACCGTTGCGCCATCTGAAAGGGTTATTGTTGGAACCAATGCACCTAAGGCAGTGCCATTGGCCACTTCAATAGCAACCGTGTGTGCTTGGTCATCAATTGAAGCTGCACCCGTTTGTTCCGCGAAAGCGAAAGTGAGCACATCAGTTTCATCACTCAAACTCACCGGAAGGATTTCAATTGCTTGAACGATAGCGTTATTAACACTGGATACAAAATCAATATCCAAAGTGCCATCAGCGACGGTTACTTCGAACGTCTGAATCCCCAAAGCTCCCTTGCCATAGGTGGCAAAAAGGTCAATATCATCTATTTTCACCTCACCTTCGATGGAAACATCGAAAATTCGAGCATTGGTAGCAGTTTGAAAGTTCTCTACCATATGGATGGCTACATTATAGGTACCATTGGCAATTGGGAACACATAGCTGAACTCAGGACCGAAACGTCTCGGAAAATACAAATCTTGATGTCCTCCAGGCACGGTATAAGGTGTGTATGCTGTGGTAGAAACCGTAGTAGATTGGGTTTCCACCAAATACGAAGCGTCATCCGCACTGTAGATATCCCCAGCTCTGTCATATTCTGCACCCGCCACATTCAAACGGAATGGTGTCGTGACATCTACTACCTGCGCCTCAGTCACGGTTAAATCTGCGGCTAAGGATGCCGGTTGATATCCTTGTGCTGTCGCAACGATAATGTTGTTTAGGGTATCACCCGAAGCAAGACCTGTAGCGCTGGCATCAAAATCGAATTGGCCTAATGTGTTTTGGTTAGGAAGGGTCAACCAATCGTTGGTCCCTGTAAAATCTTTGTTGGTAGTATTGATATTATCTTGAATCGCAAGGCCAATGTTGGTGGCACCTGCTCCAGACAATGTGCTGGATAAGATTCCCGTTGCTCCAGCTTCTAAAGAAATACTTTCTGGATTTGGTGAAAAGGTCAACACGCCGCTTACCGGTGTGTCGGTAGATTCCACCACGTCGATATAATTGATTTTGGAGTTGTAGCCTCCCAACCCGGTAAGGGTCAACAATCCGTCTTGAACAGAAACCACGATGGTGCCAGAACGATTCTCCGAAGGCGCAGGTACGAAAGCGGCCACTACGGTATACCCTTCAGCAGTAATACTATGTCTACTGTCAATTCCAGAACTTTGGTCTCCAAGACCTATGGTTACCGCATAGGTTCCATTCGGAATTTCGAGTTCCCAGATAAGCTCCTCTCCTCGCGGTTGGCCAGCCCAAGAGGCAGCACCTGTATTGCTCCGAATGTTATCTCCTTGGAAATGCACCAAAGTTCCTTCCAACTTTTCTTGGTCAGATGCAGCAGCGTATCCATTTCCTAATCGGTTTCGACCTACTCCATCTCCGTTATTCGCCGCTTCGTTGGAAGCATCGGTAGGAGTACTATTGGAAGCCTGTTTCCAACCATAAGTATAAGAATCTGTTCCAATGACAATTTCGTTGTTGGCATTTCCAAATTCTTTACCATAATCAACTAGATATGGTGTCGGTGGTGTTACAGCACTGTTTTGGAAATTGATATGCGCTTCATAAACAGGAACCACTATGGTTTCTTCCGTAACCGTAACTGCCCAAGATTGTGACGTTACACCATCTTCAGCAGTGACTATAAAATCTACTGGTGAAGTTGAAAAATCTACTGTAGCGCCAGATGCGGGAAGCACTGAAGCACCTGCCGAAGCGGTTAATGTGGGTATTAAAGTGGACAGTTCCGTTCCAGAAGTAACTTCAATTGCAATGGTGTGCGCCAGGGCATCGATGGTGGCATCACCAGTTTGGTCGGACAAACTGAAGGTGAGAATATCCGTTTCAGACGAAAGTGGCGTAGTTTCCGCAATGATGGCATAATTGATTTTGGTATTGTTGGCCAATGGGTCATCTGCATCAATGGTTAGTTTTCCATCGGTAACTTGTACAATGGCACTTCCCGAAGTAAAACGTCCTGGGTCACCACCGGGCAAGCTAGAATCTACATCATACACTTCTATCGCGGTTACACCTTCCACACGGATAAAATGGTCAGGCGTTTCAGAAACTTGTCCATCTTGGTTAGGGTCTCCAACGCTTACCGTAACTTCATACC
>CALBPG010000186.1 GCA_937899065.1 uncultured Allomuricauda sp. | reverse complement strand
ACGCCAGAGATAAATCGGATGCCATCTAATGGAATACTATGGCTTCCTGAGTTTTGTTTTCCTGAAAAGATATTGCCTAGATTTCTTCCCAGTACGTCGTAAACATCAATGGACAGAAACTCGTTTTGCAAAAGGGTATATTCCAATTTGGAATCTGGACTCAAAGGATTTGGATACACTTTCAAATCCCTAAAAAACTGTTCCTCTGAACCAATATCCAGTCCAAAATTGGTTCCGGTGTTTTGACCTTTGGGTATGATGTTCACATAAGCGCGTCCATCTGATTGAGTCACCATTTTAAGGTAGATTGCCCCTTCATCAGCATTAAAGTAATAGGCATTTTCGTCTTGTTGGTTCAGTTCTGCGACACTATTTACCTCTTTGATGGGCATTTCGTTCTCATCCAATACATCCGTCTCTGTATAGGGCATGGGAAATTTGAAAATACTCCATTCCCCAGCGGTGCCCAAAACACTTCGCAAATCCATTCGGTGTCCTTTGTCTTCCATTTCCCATTGTCCTAAAATGGTATAGGATTGTTGTCCGAAGAGATTGAAATACCGTTGTTTGGCATGTTGCATTTTAGGAATGCGAAGGTCATCAAAGTCGCGTATGAGCGATACTTCCTGTGGGAGGTCAAAACCGATGCTTCCGATTCGGAGTTGCATAGCCCCTTGTGCTTCCAAAATGTATGCTTGCCATTCTTCATGGTAGGCAATCGCATCTTTTTTCAAGGCGGAATAGGGATGTGCTATAAGCACTGGGCGATTGTAACCCGAAAGACTCCCGTCTTCATCCAATAAGAAGGACGAATTCTCATTACGTCCCTTGTTTCCTTTACTCGACATCCAAATGGGATTGGTTTCCCCTACGATTTTAATTTGCCTCAAAAAATTCTTTTCCTTGTGAATACCCGCACCAACAACCGCTGCCGCAACCTTCCCGGGTTCGATATCCTTGTTGATGTCCACAAATGTGACATTGGTCAATTTGGGTTCTTTGCTACCACCTTGTGCTATGGAGTAGTACCCTGCACGCTTGTCTCCGTGTCTTAGGTTTCGGTTCACCCCGCCAATGGTGTTCTTTGTTTTCCCGATAACCAAGCTGTTTTGTACATGGGATTCGGAAGACAATAAACCAATGGAATTGTCGGCTAGGATGAAGTTATCAAGAGTAACGTTGGTAATTTCGGTCCAGACCCCACTCATCATGTTTTTATATCCGGTGAAATTGCTTAAGGTCCACATCAAATCTCCATTTTGGAAGGTATTCATGAAAATACCATGACCAAATCCCACTTTTCCTAACAAGGCCACATAAGAGACTCCTTCATTTCCCAGATTCCCGGGAACGGAACAGGAATGGGCCACATTTCCGTCAAATACAACGGCTCTTGGCAACAAGTCGAAGTCTTTGAATTCCCTTCCACGACCTCGGGTATCTATAAAAAACCCGTTACCCCTTTCCACACCTCCGACATGATTCCCAATTATGTTGTTATGAGGGTTCCGCATCCAGAAACCTGAGGAGCGTTGTTCCCCTTGCGTACTGGTTTTTCCGTCGTCTTTTGGAAACGCGAAAAACTCCTTTTCCGGATTGCGGGTAAGTATCGCAAGATTGTTTTTAAAAGTATTGTCTATTTCGTTTCCATCTTCTGCAGGGATAAAAGCGTGATTTAAAATGTTGAAGGCCACTACATTTTCTATCAAAACATTATCGGTTTGATGGACCACCACAGCGCGCTGAAGACTGTGATGCACACTGGAGTTTTTCAGATAATCTCCTTCACGGTCCCCTGCGAGGTGCCAGTGAAAGTTGTATCGCGCTTCAATACCGGGTTGCCCCAATGCCGTAAACTCTACCCCCTCAATATGCACGGGACCAGAAGAGTGCATACTCATAATGTGCCCACCATAGTTGCTTTCATATGCATCTGAAGCGCCTTGTATCTTTATGTTTCGATTCAACAATCCCACTTCTGCGCGTTCGTCAACTATTTTCCCTTCGTATTCTTGAAGCGCGCCATAATGGCTGAAATTCAAGGATGGTGTGAACGATATATTTCGGCCTTCGATTGCGGTTATGGTCACTTCTTCGGCTTCAAAGGCATCATATCCGCTTGGTGCTATAACTAATCGGTCGCCTATGTTCCATTGGGTAGGGTCTCTATCCAATTCCAGGGTGGTAGCCCCTGCTTCGATGGTTTTGGAGAGTTGCCCCCATGGTATTTTTTGGGCACTTTCTCCATGAAATTCAAGCTGTCCACCGTCCATTGAAATCAAAAATCTACCGCCCATGGTGTTAATGTCTTCCTTGGGTCCGGTAAGGGTAATATTAGCTTGACTTTTAAAAGGATTTTCTTGCGTTCCTATTTGCAGTAGGCCGTTGACCATTATCCATCTTGCTGTAAGGGTTACATTTTTATCCTCAAAAAGTAGGTTCCCTTCAATTTCAAGACTTCCAAGACTAGCAGTATGGGTATCCAAAATTACCGTCGAGCCTTGGGGAATAACAACATTTTCGTCGAGAGCAGGTACACGTCCTGATGGCCATGTTGAAGGATTTGACCATTTGCTCTGTGCAAAGTTGTTCAAGGTCAATAATTGAAAAAAGAGCACAAGTAGCAGCTGAGGAAGTGTAGCGTTCTTGTTCATGATAGGGGTTTTGCTTAGTGTGTAGGTCAGGAATTGGTTAAACCCCGGACAACACCCATAAAACAATTGGCCACTCGACAAACCCTACCTTTTTTTCGATGAAATGCACAAAAAATGAAAAAAATCGATGAAATGCGGTAGGGTTACATCACTCCATAGACGTTTTTTTGCTCAAATCCAACGAGTTGTCCAGTACCTCGGCGTTTCCAAAGGTTTATTGAAGGACAAGTACTACAAATTGACTTAAACAACTGACTATCAATTAGAAAACCTATTGTTGATAAGATTGTTGAGAACGAAAATCGCGCCGTGTAAAATAAATGTGAACAAAATGTGAATTTTACAGTGTCGTAATTCAGAACGATTCTTTAGTTACTCAAGCACTTTATGGAAATTACCCAGATTACTAAACGAGATTTTAGCCAACAGCCTTTTGCCCTATACAAAATAACGGATGCTATTTTGAAGGCGATGACTGCTGTTGATAACGGTCAAATGATTGATGCTCAGAATATTGCAGAACAAGTTCATGCGGTTCTTTTGGATAGGAAAACACAAGATGAAACCTATGCGCCCACCGTTGAAGAAGTTCAAGATGTCGTGGAGCAAAAGTTGATGTTGAGCGAGTTTCAAGATGTAGCCAAAGCCTATATCATCTATCGGAACCAACAAGCTCAGGGCCGAAAAACGAACATTTTTGAAAAGCGCATTAATCTAAAACCGTATGAATACCCTGAGCTATACGAATACGTTCCAGCGATTCGACATTCCTATTGGATTCATACCGAATTCAACTTTACGAGCGATATTCAGGACTTTAAGTCCCGGTTGACTCCATTGGAGCGAAGTGCCATCAAAAATACAATGTTGGCCATTTCTCAAATTGAGGTAGCCGTAAAGAGCTTTTGGGGTGATATTCACCATCGCATGCCAAAACCTGAGATTGGTTCCGTAGGAGTGACCTTCGCAGAAAGTGAAGTGCGACATCACGATGCCTATTCGCACCTATTGGAAGTTCTGGGATTGAACAAAGAATTTGAGCAGCTAAAAAAGAAGCCCGTTATCATGAAGCGGGTACAGTATTTGGAAACCGCTCTGAAAAACGCCAAAAGCGAAAACGACGAAGAGTACGCAGAGTCCATTCTCTTGTTTTCCCTATTTATAGAGCATGTCTCCTTGTTCTCCCAGTTTCTCATCATCATGGCCTTCAATAAACATAAAAATATGTTGAAAGGTATCTCCAATGTGGTGGAAGCCACATCCAAAGAAGAGCAGATTCATGGGGATTTCGGAATAGACCTTATCAAAATCATACAAAACGAGCGTCCCGAGTGGTTTGATGAAACCTATCATATGAACATTCAGCAACTCTGTGAGGAAGCATTTACTGCTGAAAGCAAAATCGTGGACTGGATTTTTGAAGAAGGAGAACTGGACTTCCTTCCCAAAAACGTTATCAATGAATTTTTAAAGAACCGTTTCAACAACTCTTTGGCGAGTATTGGTATCGATACTGTATTTGAGGTTGACAAAGACCTTTTGGCCCAAACGGAATGGATTGACGACGAGATTATTGGTACCAAACATGGCGATTTCTTCGTAAAACGCTCCATCAATTACAGCAAAAGAACACAAAGTATAACCAGCGATGATCTTTTTTAATACATGAAAAATACTACGGTTTCAAACCAAAAGAACGAAATCAGTTCTCCTAGTAAAACCCAAGAATTGGTTAACGCCAGAAATGAAACCCTTGCCAGTTTAAAGGAAGAAGGGAAAAGCGAAAGCTTCGTGTGGCTCAATGAATACAGCCGAAAGTTTTTGGCATCAGGTTATTTGACGGAGGGAGCTACTCCCGAAAGCCGAATTCTTGAAATAGCGCAACGGGCAGAGCAAATTTTGCAAATACCGGGCTACGCCGAAAAGTTCTACAACTACATGTCGGAGGGGTTTTTCTCCTTGGCTTCACCGGTATGGTCCAATTTTGGAAAAGAACGCGGTTTACCCATAAGCTGTTTTGGCTCTCACATTGACGATGATATGGGGAATATTCTCTATACCCAATCCGAAGTGGGGATGATGTCTAAATTAGGTGGAGGTACTTCAGGATACTTTGGTAAAATTCGCCATCGCGGTGCTGCGGTCAAGAACAATGGAGAAGCATCAGGTGCGGTTCATATCATGCAGCTGTTCGAATCCATGGTGGATGTAGTTAGCCAGGGTTCAGTGCGAAGAGGAAGATTTTCTCCCTACTTGCCCATTGACCATCCAGATATCATGGAGTTCTTGGAAATTGGAACGGAAGGCAATCCCATCCAGCAGTTGACTCATGGGGTAACGGTTAGCAATGAATGGATGCAGGAAATGATTGATGGTGATGTGGAAAAACGAACGATTTGGGCGAAAGTGCTGCAGAGCCGGGGCGAAATGGGGTATCCTTATGTGTTTTTCAGCGATAATGCCAACAATGGCTCGGTTGATACCTATCAGGATAAGAAGCATCGCATCTACGCCAGTAATCTTTGTACGGAAATTATGTTGCCTTCCAATGAGAATTGGTCGTTTGTTTGTGTGCTTTCAAGCATCAACTTGTTACACTACGACAAATGGAAGAATACCGATGCGGTAGAGACCATGGTGTATTTCTTGGATGCGGTAATTACCGAGTTTTTGGAAAAATTAGAGGTGTACCGCGATTCATCCGATAGAGAAGACCGACAGACCTTTTTGTTTATGGAAAGGGCGTACAACTTCGCAAAAGAAAATCGAGCGTTGGGCTTAGGTGCGTTGGGATGGCATTCCCTTTTGCAATCAAAACGATTGGCTTTCAACAGTCAGGAAGCTTATGATTTGAATAATGAGATTTTTAGGGAAATCAAAACCAAATCCTATAAAGCCTCTACGGAATTAGCCCAGCGATTTGGTGAACCCGAGGTATTAAAAGGCTATGGCCGTAGAAATGCAACTTTGAATGCTGTTGCGCCAACCACATCCTCAGCATTTATTTTGGGCCAAGTGTCCCAAGGGATTGAACCGATTTGGTCCAACATCTATGTAAAAGACATTGCCAAAATCAAAGTCACCATCAAAAACCAATATTTGATGGAGTTGTTGGAAGAGAAGAACCAGAATACCCCTGAGGTATGGCGTAGCATTCGAGACCGAGATGGTTCTGTGCAACATTTGGAGTTTTTGACTGATGAAGAAAAGGATGTATTCAAGACCTATTCGGAAATCGACCAATTAGATGTCGTATACCAAGCCGCCAATCGTCAGAACCATATTGACCAAGGACAATCCGTGAATATTATCGTTCACCCTGATATGCCCACAAAAGAGGTGAACAAAATTCACGTTACAGCCTGGAAACTTGGACTAAAGTCTCTTTACTACCAGCACAGCATGAACGCTGCACAAAAGTTCAAGCAAAAGAAGGAATGTGCGAGTTGCGAAGCCTAAGTGGCGCAACCCGAAAAATACATCCCACAAGTCCCAAATAAAAAAGTCCGTACTCGTTTGTACGGACTTTTTATGTGTTTATCGGAATGTGTTCTTCTTTAAGATATTCTTCATGAAAAATGCCTTAAAGTGTGTTTAGATAGGCGTCAGCATTTTGTAAATGCGTATTTCGCTTTTCTACGCTCATTTTATCGAAGGTTCTGACCAACATGCCCAATCTGGGATTGCTCAAAAAGAAATCACGGTGTACGTGCATAAATCGCCAAAACAAACCATCCCATATGGTTTGCCATTCGCCTTTTTTGAAGTCTCCCATTTTGATGAGGTAATTACTCCCGCTGATATACGGCTTGGTTGACATCATGCCGCCGTCCGCGAACTGGCTCATGCCGTACACGTTGGGTACCATGACCCAGTCATAGGCATCGATATACATTTCCATAAACCATCGGTACACTTCGTCGGGGTCAAACTCGCAGAGCAGCATGAAATTCCCCAAAACCATCAAGCGTTCGATGTGGTGGTTGTAGCCAGACTTCAAAACCTTGGCAATGGTATTGTCTACAGGAAGGATTCCCGTGGTCCCGGTATAGAAACTTTCTGGAATCTTTCGCGTAAAACCCCAATAGTTCTTGGTACGTTCTTCCGAGCCTTTGGCTTCATAGACGCCACGGATAAATTCTCGCCAGCCAATAATCTGTCGCACGATGCCTTCGGTGTTGTTTAGGGCAATCGAATTCTTTTCTGCAAAATCAATTATCCGCTCCAAGACATATTTTGGTTGTAGAAGGCCACTGTTGAGTAAAGGTGATAACAGGCTATGATTCAAAATGGTTTCGCGGTCCACCAAAGCATCTTCATAATCTCCAAACTCGGCGAAGCGAAAGTCTAAAAATTGTTCTAACCAAGCATAGGAAGCTTCAAAGTCAATAGGGTATCGTATCGATTCATCCAAAGCACCTGGATTTTCACTAAAGTAGGTGTTGACGTATGTTTCGGCTTCCTCATGGTACTTGGTTTTTTCTGGGAAATGAACTGTTGGAGGTGTTTTTTTTGCTGGATATCGCTTTCGGTTTTCTGTGTCATACGTCCATTTGCCACCGCTAGGCTTTCCGTCCGCTTCAATCAATACGCGCAGGGATTCCCTTTGTTGCTTATAAAACTGGGTCTGAAAAAACTTCTTTTTGGTTGGTTTGAAAAACGCGGCGTGGTCTTCTTTGGTGTTTATGAATGCTGGTGAGGGATAAAGCTTCAACGCTATTTCTTTATCCGAGCATGCCTGTCGCAGGCGTCTTTCCAAATAATTGTCCACGGGGTCAAAAACGTGGACCGTTTCGGCAGTGACTGTATTGAAAAAATGTCGAATGTCGCTTTCAGCTTGAAAACTTTCTACATAGGTTACATCATGGCCAGAACTTTGTAAAACGTCCGCATACCTCCGAAGGGTGGCCCTGTGAAAAGCTATTTTTTGTTTGTGAAAACGATATTGGTTGAAAAACAGATACTCCTCTAGGATATAAATCTTTCTACCTTTTTGTAGCAACATGTTTTGCTCAAACAATTGATGGGGGAAAACGAGTACCAATTCCATTTTTAGGATATAAAGTCTTTAATCAAAGAATTTCAGTAATTCGTTTGCTTATGGAGAGGAAGGTTGTTGGCGGTAAATTTTTCGCAACGATAATAGAAAAATCGTGCGACAAAATTATTGTTAAAGATACCGGCAAAAATCGGCACATACAACCTTGCGGGTAAAGAAGCGAATCGCTTTGGTAGTGTTTTTCTATCGCACGAGGTTTATTTGCCCATTTTTTTCTGGACTAAG
This sequence comes from uncultured Allomuricauda sp., assembly GCA_937899065.1. Taxonomy (GTDB): domain Bacteria; phylum Bacteroidota; class Bacteroidia; order Flavobacteriales; family Flavobacteriaceae; genus Flagellimonas. The sequence goes on along the minus strand of CALBPG010000186.1, from coordinate 8,064 downwards.
GGAATGACTTCCTTACCGATAAGCGCAATGGATTGTTTTAAATGTTCATGCGACAAGCCTACATCCATTTGAAAATTGAAACGCGTAATACCTCCGAGTGCCTCACTGTGCCGAATGATTTTATCGGCTACTTCTTCGGGATTGCCAATCACAATGGCACCGTTTTCGTCAGTCATAGCCTCAAATTGTGCTCGGGTTGGAGCTACCCAACCCCTTTCTTTGTTCATGGATGCAAGGACTTCGGCATAACCGGGATAAAAGATATCAATTGCTTCTTTTCTGGAGGGTGCAACATAACCAAACGAATGCAATGCGACGGGAAGCTGAGCAGTGGGAAAGCCAGCATTTTCACCTGTTTTCCGATAGGCTTCGACCAACGGTGCAAAATAGCCTAGTTTACCCCCTATGGCTGCTAGCATCAGCGGTAGTCCCAGTTTGCCAGCTCTGGTGAAGGATGAGGCCGTCCCCCCAACACCCAACCATATCGGGAGTTTTTTTTGTTTGGGTCTTGGATAAATCGTTTGTTCCCTTAGCGGTGGGCGATAGCGCCCAGACCAGGAAAGTGTTTCGTTTTCACGGATTTTTAATAACAGGTCGAGTTTTTCAGCAAAAATGGCGTCATAGTCATTCAAATTATATCCAAATAGCGGGAAGGAGTCTACGAAAGAACCTCGGCCTGCAACAATTTCGGCCCTGCCATTGGAAATCAAATCAATGGTTGCAAAATTTTGAAATACACGAACGGGGTCCGAGGTACTCAATACTGTGACGGCACTGGTCAATCGTATTCTTTTGGTTCTTGCAGCAGCGGCAGCCAACAGCACTGCCTGTGCCGAATCCAAGAATTCTTTCCGGTAGTGTTCACCTATTCCGAAGGCATCCAAACCGACCTCGTCTGCCAATACAATTCTCTCCAACAACTCATCTATAGCGGCTACACGATCTCCGTGCCCTTTTGGTGTTGCCGCAAAACTATCTACACCTATTTCCATACGTTTCTTTTCTAGAATTACATTGCATCAATATGTTGTTGGAACAGACGTAGTTGTTCCTGGAACTGGCTTCGATACGTCGCATCAACAATCTCTCCATTCTTGAAGAAATGGTTAAAAGAAGGAAGATGGAAATCTGCAATTATTTTGGTGCCAAAATGCGGGAAAAGCTCTTTCGAAATCTTCATTACGTTGTTCATAGGACGTCTGCCTGGGCTAGTCGAAAGGAGAAACATAGGGTTGCCATTCCAAATATTCATGGGCTTGTCCATCGGTATTCTAGACATCCAGTCCCATAGGTTTTTGAAGGCCGATGTATGCAGGCCATTGTATTCGGCAACGGATACGATGACAGCATCTGATTCCTGTATCAATTCGTGGAAACGAATTGCATTTTCATGTACCCCACATGCCTTTTCTTCGTCAACGGAATACAATGGAGATTCGTAATGGTTGAGGTCCGCGATGGTAATTTCGACGCCTTTTAGTTGGTTTGCAGCGAAGGTAGCCAGCTGCTTGTTGATGGAGTTTTTGCTGTTGCTTGCGCCAAACGCCAGTATTTTTTTCATAAGTTGTCTTTAGTCAGTTAGTGTAAAAGGAATGGTTTCAATGACACCTTCCTTCTGATATTTTAATGTTCCGATGGCGTGGTCAAACAAACCATTGATATTGTTGCCCGAAGGGTCTTCCAATCGGGTGTTGATATGAAGGATATAGCTTTTGGATTGCCACGGGTGGATGGGAGAAAAACGCCATTCAGTTTCTGATTTCCCGATTAAAATCTCGCCATCAATTGGTATGTTGTTTGCATCAGTTATCATCAAGCGTTGCCTCAAGGAATTGTAATCCAGCATTTGGGGAAAATCCAACACAAATGCTTTGGTAGTACCTGCTTTGGGAAACGTGATTTGCCATTTATCACTATCTGGAATTTGTAGGTCGGCCTTCTCCACATGAAACACCTTTTCGAAGGGTTTTTCCATGCTTTGATGATTCACGTTCTCAAGTTCTTTTATTTGAAGAATATACTTTTTTTGGGGCGCTAAGGCCCTACCGTAGGTGTCGTGCGCTTGCAGTCCTGTCTTTACCCTTGCGGGGTCCAGTATCAGTGTTAATTGGGTTTGTTCTGGGTTCCAGAGCTCATAGGCATTATTGAAAAAAACGTTTTTTACTTCAACTCCCTCCTCATCTATAAGCTTGATTTTTTCAATGTTTCCAATCGTTTTCATGGGATGCGAGAACTCTACGTAAATACGAAGCAGGTTCTCAGGAACTACTTCGGAAGAAGGATAAACGGCCTGCACAACAGGTCGGGTAGATTGTTGTTTGCAAGCCGTCAACACCAAAATTGAAATTATCAAGGAAATAGTTTTCCTCATATCTTTATCCTTCATCCAAGAACTTTGAATGGAATTATCGTCCCATTTTTTCTGAAATCAAATCTGGGTATCCTTCCATCTGCTTGGCCATATCATGATATTGTTTTGTGGCTTCTTGTGACTCTGGATATTCATAATCGGGAAAGTCGTATTCTGAAATGAAATCACTTAACCGCAGATATATACCCGTCAATTCAGAAACCAAATCGATATCTCCGGTTTCAATATTCCTTCGAACGACGCCCAACATCTGCTGGTTCTGTACATCGATTTGCATCACATTAGCCGTTGGGATTTCTTGCATGCCTTCCAAACCTGAAGCGAACATTGCTTGCTGTCCTTCCATTCCGCTAGCTTTTGAACCCGCTACTACCGCATCAAAAGGTACCATTGTCCCACCTCGATTTTTATGGGTCACCAAAAGATTCTTGGTAAGGGACCCGTCCATGCCTTGGGTCATCACAGTTATCATGTCAATGGGCGCATTACCATAACCCAACTCAGCAATAGTTTTGCCTTTGATATCAGCTTCAGACTGTATTTCTTTGGTAGGAATGGTCACTAAAGGGGTACAGGTGTAGCTTGCCAACAGTGTGGACGCCCCATCTATTTCGTCAAACAACATGGTTCGAATGGGCGCCCTAGTTTCGTTCTGGGTATGCACCGCATGATAGATTTCGATACGGTTTACAGATGCTTGGTCGTTGGTGAAGGGATAAGCAATTTTCCTGAGCGTGGAAGCAAACTCGCTATTGGTAAGTCCGGCCACATAAAGGTACCCTTCGTGATAATCAATATCGGTTATGTTTAGAGCACTGGCAGGTGTTTCCTTCCAAAAAGACAACTCGGTCGATGCCGGATTATTGAGCGTTACACTGGTACTGCTTTCAGGGATATTCAGAAAACGGATATCCGCAGTTACAGGGTTTGCAATGGCAATTATCGACTCAGCATTGGGTTGATGCCCCAACTTTACCGAAACATAGGCTTCTTGACTTAACGGATGAATCTTCATATCATTGATAAGCACATCTCTTGGTGCAAGCCCAAGCTTTTCCGCCAACATGATATCAAAGCCTTCCATGTTGAAAGGAACAGCATCTTTTAACTCGGTAGCTTCTGTGGGCACGGCATGGATGCGAGCCCCTTTGCTGTCCCCAATAAAAAGGACATTATCTGGTCCAAAGGCCAAAATTGAGGCGCCGGGAAGTTTAGCTTCATTGGAAATTGCTACCGCACCAGTGGTTTCCGAAGCAGTATCTGTTTGTGCCGTATCTTTTGCATCTCCTTGTTTGCAGGCCGAGATGCAAGAGACTAGCAATAAGAATAGTATGGGTTGAAATTTCATTGTGTAGTCTTTTTCAGTTTTGAATTAATCGATGCTGAACGAAGCGTCGGAAAGTTTTAACCGAACGTTCATTTCCCCTTCATTGATGTTCCATCGGTAAAGGGTATACTTTCGAACCCCAGTTTTGTGCATAGGGTCTTGGTCTGCGATTCTTCTCGCTTCTTCAAAAGAATTGGCACGAATCATTATGGCACCGTATCCTCCGGCATTATCGGCTCCTTCTATTGTGGTTTGGCCTCCCATTATCATGGTGCCTTGACGTTCAATTTTATGAACAAAATCCATGTGATCAGGCAGTATCTTTGCCACCTCTTCAAACGATACAATAGGCTCAGTCACATAAAGATACACCTCTTTATTCATTCCGGTATTCAGCTTTTCCGCTTCTTCCAAAACTACATCCTGTGCATTTACCGTAATGGTGCCTACATAAAACAAAATGGAACATACTTTCAATAGTTTTTCAAGTGTTTTTTTAGTTTTCATAATGGGTTCTTTTTAGGTTTATATTGAATTGAGTGTTTCGTAGGTTCAAAATTTGAATTCCAGCGTTGGACCAGTGTAGAATATGGATTCGGATTCTCCAGACTCTTTGACAAAATCTCCTGGAATGAAATAGGTGGAGCGCCATTCGAATTCTACGTTTCTACTGATTTCATATAAAATCTTCATGCCTATGGCGCTTCCGAGATAGGCACTGGAACCTTGGGTAGCCTCCCGTATTTGAAAGCGTGGCGGCGTGTACAAACCATCGTTTTTGGAGGAACGAAAGAAAAAAGCATAGTCCATATAAATGGAGAATTTCTCCGAGGGATAGATTTTAAAATTGGGATGCAATCCATTCAAGTTGACGGGAGTATTCACCGCGGCAAGGCTATATAAGGCTGGATTTACGAAAATAGGACTGTAGGTTTGTAATGTATTATCGCCTCGGTCTCTGTCCCCAGAGGAATAATCAAACTTAAGCCCAAAAGTGGGGGTCCATCCCGTATTTATAAGAGTGTATTTATAGTCAAACTCAAAGTTGAAAGCACTGATGGAGGCATCACCTAAATCACCAAACTGATACACCAATTCCGTATTAAAGACCATGCGTTTTCCGATGGTACCGTAACGACGTACTCCAAGCGAGTGGCGGGTTTCCTCGCCACTTAAATCACTAAAGGCTGAAAAATCAGAATGAAAACCAAGATAGTATAGCTCGGTTTTGCCCAAAATTTTCCCCACCTTAAAATCAGCATAAACACCCCATAAGCTAGGGTTGGCTGAATTGCCGTTGAATAGGGTGAAATCATTGTCGAAAACATCGAATTCAGGATTTACCTCTCTTCCGAAAAGTACTTCGAGGGAGTTTTGGTTGAAGCGGAAATCCGCTATGACAAGGTCAAAACTTCTTCTAAGGTTGGGTCAATCCCGACGATCTAGTAATCTTCCGGCTCCATAGGTCAGCTGTTTTCTTCCAAACGTAAAAACGAATTCGTTTTGCTTACTGGGTATGCTTAACTCAACAAAAGCTTGGTGCAAGGCTAGTTCGTCATCTTCCAAGCTTCTTTCTTCACCACCACTCGTAAATCCATGAAATAGCTCGCCAAAAAACCTAAAATGTTCTCCTAAATTTAAATTGGTATGTAAGCTCAGTCGATGGGAATAGTATGAATCATCTTCGGTGGTATAGTTTTCGTTGATGGTGCTTTCAAAACGGGGTCTATACGAACCTCCTAAAGAGAGGTATACAGTTTTGTCGGCGTTCAACCCAATGAATTTTAAATTTTGGGCGAACATTTTCTCGTATTCTTCAGCGGTTTCTTCATCTCTTAGATATTTATAATCTTCATCGGCGCTGTCATTCATAAAAGCTGGGGGTTCTTTTTTTTCTGACGCTTCTTGCGCTTGCAGGTAGTATAAATCAGTCATACCAAGCAAGATGAATAAAAGGAGTAGTTTTTTCATTTTCGTTGGTTAATGTTTAAGTGTCCTTACTTCTGTAAAGTTTATCCAGAAAAAAATGCTGTGCATTAATCAGGATTAAGAAATAGATTACTTTGACTGCAGATATTTACTTTTTGCTTTGCTTAAGGCTTCTGGAGTGACCCCCAAGTAGGAGGCAATCATCCTTTGGGGGATGCGTTCGGCAATTTGAGGGTAGGTAGTTATGAAGTATTTGTACCGTTCGATTATGGATGAGCTCATGAGCATTACCACTCTGGTTTGTAAGGCAATCATTCGGCCGATGACCCTTGATGTGTTGCGTTTGGCAAATGCTAGGGTCTTTTCTCGTACCAGTACCTTGGAATCTTCCAGAGCATCAATAAAAAGCTCGGCCGGCACTTGTGGTGGTAAATGATCGGTAATTACTGTTCCCTCCGGTCCAAATAGAAAAATATGCTCTTTGCCCTTCTCATCAATGGAATAACAGCGCAGCAATCCTTTTCGAACGACATATACTTTAGTGTCGCGATCTCCTTGCCGCTGTAGAATTTGTCCCTTTTTGACCCAGATGGTTTTCATATGCGCCAAACTTATCCACGAAATTGTTGACGGACATTAATCCAAATTAAGAAAGCACCAAACGGGTACGCTTAGAATATACCATTTGGGATAAATTATAGGAAACCACTTACAATGGATGTCATTGTTTGGTTTGTCCCTGAAATTGTGACGACGGTCTCAAACAAAAAAGGACCTTTAGTTAAAAAGGCCCTTTCTTTTATGTGTCAAATTAGAATTTACTTTTCAAAGTAATAATTGTAGCTCGAATCTATTATATCGTCACTAAAGCTGGCATATCGTTCTGTTATGAGCAGTGTATTTCCATCAATTTGAGCCAATCCATCATACACTAGTTCTCCATTCCCACCGGAATAAAACTCTTCTTGAGTCTCTCCAAAATCAAGGGTAAGAAAGCTATATCCCACGAGTGTCAATCGGTTCTCGTCATTTACGTACGCCCAATTTCCATTGATTTGAACTCGGTATTCCAATTCTTCAATAGCCACTTCACAAGTGCTGGTCGCAGTGTTGAAATCATAGTCTTCCTCAGTACCCTTGAAGTCAAGCGAAAACGTACCATCTGACCTGATTTCCATGATTCCATAATCTTGTGTAGAACATAATTCGAAGCTTACGGATTGTTGTGCCCCGTCACAAGATAAGGTCGCTTCATTACAATCCGGTTCTCCTACCTCAAAAACAAAAGTTTCGTCTGGTGTTATGTTTTCTTCTTTGGTCAACTCCCAATTCGCTACCAGACTACTATTTCCACCCCAAGCTTCAACGGTTACACAAACTTCAGAAGGCGCACTGATGTTTCCTTCACCGTCGTATACACAAATAACATAGCAAAAAGTACCCGGTGCTATGTTTGTATTAAAATCCACGTCCAAGGTGGTGTCATTTTCTTCTTTTGAGACTGATTTCAAAAGTTTTCTAGAAAAATCAAAACTATTTCTTGAGGCTTTACCAGCCGCATTGCTATTCAAATCAATATCGTAATAGCTATCCGAAACAACCCCATCATTAGACTTGAACTGAAGATAGGCCCCTACGACAACTGCATCAGATGTTATTTCGATATCAAATCCTTCTCCTAAAAAGGCTGTTGAACTTGACGATGAAACATCCAATGAAATTGCTTCATTGGGAGTTGGAGGTACTCCTACGTTCTTGGTTCCCCCATTGATGACAACATTGTCAGCAACATCATTTGCGGCAAGTGGTGTTTGTTCCATTTCGGTAATGGCTTGGTCATTTTCACTGCCATTATCAGTAGTTTCTTCATTTGAACATGACGTCAATGCAAGAATAGAAATTAAGGTTAGTGTTTTTAGAAGGTTTTTCATGATTTACTATTATTTACCTTAAAACTATAGGAAATACCAAGTCAACATTCGACAGTGTTGTGAAAGCAATCCGCCTTGTTGTGAAGTACTTGAAGAGCAAGATGGGGATTTCGTTTGTGAACTAATTTGGGTTGTTTCCAGCAGTTTTTCCTGGGTAAGGACAAATGAATGAAATAGGGAAAAACAAAAAAGTCTGTAACATCGTGCTACAGACTTTTCATTGTTATGAGATGGTGACCTGACTGGGGCTCGAACCCAGGACCCTCTCCTTAAAAGGGAGATGCTCTACCAACTGAGCTATCAGGTCAAAACTGCTTATCACCGTAAGCGGGTGCAAATATAAGTTCTATTATTTATTTCGCAAGCTGAAATTTAGATTTTTTAGGGTCAAAAAAATGATTTTACCATGTGTTTTTTAATGGATGGAATTTCATAAGTCTTCCTGTCCCATGGAATAGTGTATATCAGGTAAATCCGATATGGTTTTGGCTGCCTGTTCCGCTGTG
>CALBPG010000185.1 GCA_937899065.1 uncultured Allomuricauda sp. | reverse complement strand
GCTTCCATCGCCTTCATCGCTCATGGCATAACCGACCACGGCATAGCCGCCATCCGTGGTTTGAATAACGGACTGTCCGCGGTCATCCTTGCTCCCGCCATAGGTTTTGCTCCATTGCAAATCCCCTAAAGCACTAAACTTTAGGAGCCAATAATCGTTTACCGGAAGGGATTTCCCAGTCAAATCACCATCAATACTGTTGGTGTAACCCAACACCGCGAAGCCACCATCGTTTGTCGGAATTACGGATTGGGCAGTTTCCTCTCGAGAACCACCGAAGGTCTGTACCCAATCCAGGGAATAGTTTATTTCAGCAGAGGGTGCTTCGAAAAAGGTGTTCACCTCGTCATCGCAGCCGAATAGTCCGATGAAAGCTAGTCCCAATATGAAATTTGTACGATTCAAATCAATTTGATTTTTGGATAACAAAGAGCCCAGAATTGGAGTCGCTCACAATAATCTTTCCACTTGAGAAAAAGGGATAGACGCTCCAGACCCCATTGAAGCTCGTAGCATCATTAGCGGGAAACGTATCAAAAAAACCCTCTTCAACCATGACTTGGTTCTCAATCTGGGAAATGTCTAAAACTCGGACGCCTGCCGTATAATTCGCTAGAAAAAACTGATTCCCTAAAACGTATCCGTTATGATCAATTGCTTTGGTAGGTCCGGAATATTCCATGTGAAGTTGTGGGTTGTCCAAATCGGCAAAATCAAAAACCAAGGTTCTCGATTCAAACCCGAAATCGGCTTCATCCAGTTCATCGCCCAACAGAAAAAACCGATGGTCTTCGGTAAACCAGCCTTGATGGGTATAGCCAATGTTCGGATAGGTCAAAGACTCAATTTGGGTGGGATTGGATTTATCGGTAATGTCTACAATTACGATTTGATTCTCATTGGAACCCACAAAAATCTCCCGTCCCGTGTAATCGGTATCTGGACCAGAATAAGTGATGACCTGAGCGTCATGCGTATATCCGTCAGTCGCATATCCTCCTGAAGCCAATGGATTTGCTGGATTTTGAATATCCACAAAATGTACTCCGCCATTGAAGGCATCGTTTCGTGCCGTACCTACGGGATACACAAAACCTTCAGTCTCATTAATCACAACATTATGGGCATTGCCAATATTGGCGTATCTCGTATCCGCATCGAACACTACTGGTGGAGATTGGACATTGCGCAAGCGTTTCAAATCAAAGACTTGCATGCCGTGGTCTTGCGCTTCCGCAACGATGTAGGCAAAATCGCCAAAGACTTTTATGTCTCGCCATACACTTGGATTTGTTTGCGTGGGCAATTTGCCCAAATAAACTGGGTTTTCAGTATCGGAAATGTCAATAAACGCAACACCATTGTCAAGCCCAAGCAAAGCGTATTCATTTTGGGTTGTTGCATCGGTCCAACCCCAAATATCATTTACCGATTGTGCGCCAAAGGCAGGTAAATCCATTTGAAGCAATAAGTCATATTCCTGGCAAGGATAAATATCCGCCATACCCCCTTCGCAGGTTGTAAGCGTTAAGTTTACGGCTCCTGTGCCCAGCACCACCGAACTATTATCATTTGAATTGGTATTCGGTGGATTGTTGGTCTGTGCTTCCGGACCATCATCGGAAGAGCATCCAAAAATCAAGCAGACTATGGCTAGTCCAACTGGGATTGCGTTCAAAAATTTCATGCTATCGGTCAAGTTTCTTAAAGATACAACTTATTGACATCCTGTTTATTTTTGCAAAATGCAAGAAAACGAAAAGCCCTCACGCCCTACCTTGGAACAACTAGGTGAATTTGGATTGATAAAACACCTGACCCAAGGATTTCAACTGAGCCATAAAAGCACCCTAAAAGCAATCGGTGACGATGCTGCCATTATAGACCCTGAATCCCATGAAATTGTAGTGACTACGGACCTGTTGGTAGAGGGAGTTCATTTTGATTTGAGTTATATGCCCCTAAAACACCTAGGCTATAAAGCGGTAATTGTGAATCTTTCCGATGTGTATGCCATGAATGTTCAGGCAACACAAATCACGATGAGCATTGCGGTTTCCAATCGTTTTGGGTTGGATGCCTTAGAGGCGTTTTACGATGGGGTCAAAGCTGCTTGCGATTTGTATAAGGTTGATTTGGTAGGGGGAGATACTACCTCTTCTACAAAAGGAATGTTGATTAGTGTAACTGCAATCGGTATGAGCAAAGCTTCGAAAATCGTGAAACGAAGCGGAGCCAAACCCAATGACTTGTTGGTGGTTTCGGGAGATATTGGCGGCGCTTATTTGGGATTGCAGGTTTTGGAACGTGAAAAAGAAGTGTTCAAAGTCAACCCGAATAATCAGCCAGACTTGGAGCCTTACACCTACATCGTAGAACGGCAATTGAAACCCGAAGCTCGAAAAGACATTATTGAGTTATTGGAACAGCTAGAGGTACAACCCACCGCCATGATTGATATTAGTGACGGTCTCTCTTCAGAAATACTCCACCTCTGTGAGCAAAGTGAGGTGGGCTGTAATCTTTTTGAAGATAAAATCCCTTTGGACCCAACAGTAATCAATGCGGCTGAAGAGTTTAAAATGGATTCTACTTTGATCGCCTTGAGCGGAGGAGAAGATTATGAATTGTTGTTCACCATCGACCAATCGGATTATCCCAAAATCAAAGCGAACCCAAACTTAACGGTTATAGGACATATGACGGAAGCCAGGGAAGGGGCGCATTTGGTTACTCGTGCCGACACGAAGATTCCTTTGCAAGCACAGGGCTGGAATTCGTTCGGGGGCAAAAACTAAAAATCCCGAAAACCAAGGGCTTTTCCGAGAGGGTCTTGGGGCACGCGACCAACTCCGGCACCTTCTTCATTTCCGGGAATAAATTTTACAACAAAAATGGTATTCGAAAACGTTAAGCTACGCGTTGAACCACGCGCTCTTTTCTTTTGCGGTACATGTCCGCAACGGTTTCATTGATTTCTTGCATTTTCGGAGTAAGCACGGAGAGTCTGCCACTAACATCTGTGGTGACTTGTTTTTGACAGTGCAAACATTTGTATTCCTTGATGTGTTCAGTCACTTCTTTTGACACCACATAGTGATGGCCGAATATACTGCAGAATAAAGAAGAAAATTTAAAGCCACGCGGAGTAGAGGTTTTTTTCATCCAGTTCGGTTTTTAGGTAATCGGTTCTACAATTTGGGGTCGTAAAACAGGTTTTGTTGATTCGAATATTTAGTTTTAGTTTGGCTCGTTGCCGTAATTGAGCAACGTGTGTTAATAACTTTTTATTTTATGAACTTTTCGGGATTCGAACTTTTTCGACGAAATGCATCAAATTCGATAAGATGTTGAATTTATTCGCCAAAAAGCACCTTTGAAAGATACAGCAATCCCTTTTGTTAACAAAAATTTATCAACAGAATATGAACAAAAAATCGACGCTGATTGTGGCCTTTGCCCTTTTCTCGCTTTTTTTTGGCGCAGGTAATTTGATTCTGCCCCCACAATTGGGTTTTAAGTCCGGCGAACTTTGGTGGCTCGTTGCTTTGGGGTTCTCGCTTTCGGCTGTTTTGATTCCCATTTTGGGGATTCTGGCCCACGCCAAACTTCAAGGGACCTTGTTTGACTTTGGTAAAAAAGTGTCACCCACCTTCAGTCTCATTTATTGTTATTTGGTCTATACCATTTCCATTTCACTGCCTTCACCACGAACCGCTTCAGTGACGCACGAAATGGCCATACAACCTCTTTTTGACAGTTCATCTTGGTTGACCAGCGGTGTATACTTTTTGTTGGTTTTCATTTTCGTGATGAACCGCTCTCGTATTCTAGACATTATTGGAAAAATTCTAACCCCGGCTATGGTGCTGGTTTTGGTTTCCATTATTTTCATTGCGGCTGTTACTTTAGGAGCACCGAATGGAATTTCCTCTTTTCCCAGTCCGTTCACCCATGCCATTTTGGAAGGGTATCAGACTTTTGATGCTATTGGCTCAGTAGTAGTTGGTGGGGTCATCATTATTTCATTAAACCTCAAACATCCCACAGTCGGCTACACTGAAAAGAAACAAACCATTGCGCAGGCAGGAATGCTCGCAGGGCTCGGTTTGTTTTTGGTGTATGGCGGTTTGATTTACGCAGGTGCCCTGCATCAAAATGTTTTTGACGCAGACATTTCACGGACGCAGTTGTTGCAAAGCATTAGCTTGAGCACGTTGGGAAACATCGCCAATGCCTTTTTAACCGTTTTGGTCAGTATCGCTTGTTTTACCACAGCGGTAGGCATCGTTACCGGTACAGCCGATTTTGTAAAAGGTCGTTTTCAGGATTCCAATACCGCCTATTTAATCACTGCAATTTTGGGTTGTGTTTTGGGGGTTTTGATGGGGCAATTTAATGTGGGATATATCATCCAAGTGGCACTACCTGCCTTGATGTTTATTTATCCCGTAACCATCGCATTGATTTTGCTGAACATTTTACCTGAAATATATGCAACACCAAAGGTGTTTCGCTCCGTGGTATTTACCACCTTACTATTCAGCATTCCTGATTTCATGAACACTTTAGGATTCGGGGAAATCACCCAAACCTATTTTAGTTGGATTCCTTTAGTAGAGTTTCATTTGGGGTGGGTGTTGCCGGCTTTGGTGGTATTTTTGGTTACCTCATTTTTTGTGGATAAATACAGTAAAATTTAAAAAATCAATTATTCTCTTTCGAGAAAATCTTTCACGGCCTTGATCCATTCATCTTTATAGCCTTTTAAATAGTTTTCGTGACCTGCTTCTTGGTATGTTTTAAGTTTCTTTGGTTGTGGAAGATTACCAAAAATCTGTTCTATCTCTTCTCTGCTTACTTTTTCATCTTTCGCCCCATAAACTAATAGAGTAGGACAGTTTATCTTCTTTGCATAATCGATTGGGTTATGTTCAAACGCCCAAAAACCGTTCTGTAATCCGCCCCAGAAAACTAACAAGCCCGCCATGGGAAAAGTTGGAGCATTCATTGTTTTAAATCTGGAGCACACGGTTTTATACATAGACCCAAAGGGACATTCAAGAATCAATCCCTTAGGTTTAATATCGTAATCGCTAATGGCTTTCATTATAGCTACAGCTCCCATAGAAGTCCCGAACATATAAAGGTTTTTTTCGCCTTTTTTGGTTATAAAATCAAAACAGGTTTTCACCTGCTCAGCTTCTAGAAATCCAATTGTAGTCTGATTACCTTCCGAACCTCCAGAACCCATAAAATCGACAAGAAATGCGTCATAGCCAAGTTGGTTGAAAATTCTTGCTCTCTCAATCATCGTGGATTTACTGCCCCCGAAACCATGAAAAAGAATTACCGTGCCTTTAGATTGGTCCAACCTTAGATACCAACATTCAATTTCGCTGTTGCTTTTAAGTTTTATTGTCTCGAAATCACTTGATGGAAAGGTTGTGTTTTCTGGTCTAGGATTATTAACCCCAAAAGCAAGTGCTTTTAGTTTCTCAACGGTTGATAGTTTCTTGGGAGATTTCGTTTTTTCAATACTAGTATCACTGAAATGAGTGAATTTATAAGAATGAAAAATTGCAATAATATTCAGAAAAACCAGAAATCCCGTTACAATCCAAAGACTTCGCTTAATCCATTTTCTTCTTTTAGGTAAGCCTTTTTTTTGGTGGTTATCCTTCTTGAGGTTAAATTTCACTTGGTGGGCTTTATTCAGAAATTATGCTGCAGAAATGTTTTACTCTTCTAAATCAACTTATTTTTTTGAGGCGTACCGATGCGTCTCCAAAATCCCTCTATAAAAGCTATCCATAAACAATGAATTATGGGTGTCATCCGGGTAGAACCGTTTGGTCAAAATGATAGTTTCGTCAGCCTCCATTAGCTCAATAAAACGTTCAATTTTCTTTTTATGAAATTCCGGAATGGGTTGATAGGTGATGTGAAACTTTACGGGTTTGCTTCGTCCACTCTCCTGAAATCGCTTGTTGACTTCACCATCACTAAACCATATAGAGGGGTCATAACAATGAATCACCTCAAAGGGATGCTCCATGGACAAAATGTAGCCGCCAAAATAGCCGCCGTACGAATGGCCCACCAATGTTTCGTGGTCATTGGTGCTATATTTTGTATTAACATCGGGAATGAGTTCTTGGATGAGGTAGTTGAAAAATTTTAACCCTCCACCTGAATTGCTTGCATTGTACCAAGTGGAATCCACCGCTTCGCCATCGTATTCGATTCGCGATTGGGAAAAGGTTAAATCCACTCCTCGCTTTTTCTCCCAATCCACATGTGGGATACCTACAACAATAGACTTTTCAATTTTTTGGTTCGCACCCAGGTCAAAAGCAATGTTTCGAATCAAATCAAAACGCCATTCGGCATCAAAAACATATATCACAGGGTATTGAATACTATCCGAATATTTTAAGGGTAAGCTTACCCAATAGGTCCTGTCTTCCTTTAGGAAAGTAGAGGTAATCGTGTGCTGTGTTGCGTCATTGGGACAAAAGGAGTCTTGTCCCCAACTGTACGAAACCGAAAAAATCAAAAACACAAACAAGAAGTAGTTTTTCATTGGAAGAAATCTAGGCTTACGCATTCATCAGGGTTTCGATTTCATCTGCTTCAAGCGGAATATTGCGCATTAAATTGAACGGTTCCCGGGTTTCTTGAATCACCACATTGTCCTCTAGTCGAATGCCCATACCTTCCTCCGGAATATAGATTCCAGGCTCCACCGTAAAAACCATGTTCGCTTTCATAGGCGTCTTCAGCGCACCATAGTCATGTGTATCCAATCCGATGTGATGGCTGGTGCCATGCATAAAGTATTTCTTGTAAGCTGGTTTGTTTTTGTCTTCGTTTTGCACATCCACTTTATCCAACAAACCGAGTCCCAACAACTCTGAAGTCATGATTTTCCCAACTTCTTTATGGTATTCCGCCCAAAGGGTTCCGGAAACGAGCATTTTTGTCGCTTCTTGCTTTACCCGCAACACCGCATCGTAAATCGACCTCTGTCTTTCCGTAAATTTTCCGTTTGCCGGAATGGTTCGCGTCATGTCACTGGAATAATTGGCGTATTCCGCGGCGACATCCATCAAAATCAAGTCTCCATTTTTAACCTGCTGGTTGTTTTCAATGTAGTGCAGCACATTCGCATTGTTTCCCGAAGCAATGATGGGTGTGTACGCAAAACCTTTGGAACGATTGCGGACAAATTCATGCAGATACTCTGCCTCCATTTCAAATTCCCAAACACCGGGTTTGGTAAATTCCAAGATGCGTCGGAAACCCTTTTCGGTGATGTCACAAGCTTGTTGCATCAGCGCAATTTCTTCAGGTTCTTTCAACCCTCGAATTTCTTGAAGAATCGGATTGCTTTTCGCCCAAGTATGCGCGGGAAAATCTTGTTTACACTTTTGGATAAAGCGGTCCTCTCGAGTTTGGGTTTCCACCGCTTGGCGATAGTGCTCGTTGGTATTGAAATACACCGTATCCGCTTCGGTCATGATATCGAAGAAAATGCGTTCGAAATCTGATAGCCAATAAATCGTCTCAATCCCTGATACTTTTGTGGCTTGGGCTTTGGTCAATTTCGCACCCTCCCAAACGGCAATATGTTCGTTGGTTTCTCGAACAAAAAGTACTTCGCGATGCTTTTTTTCGGATGCCTCCGGAAACAAAACCAGAATCGTTTCTTCTTGGTCAGCACCGCTTAAGTAAAAAATATCTCGATGTTGCTCGAATGGCATGGTACTATCCGCACTTATAGGATATATGTCGTTCGAATTGAAAACGGCCAAACTTTTGGGCCGCATGTGGCTCATGAATTTCTTTCGGTTTTTGACAAAAAGTTGCGAATCGATTGAGTGGTATTTCATGCTGCGTTGTGCTTTATTCAAAAGTAGGTAATTGCGTTACCCAAGACAAATTCATACCTTCCGTAGCCAAACGAAAATCCATCTCATGAATCTCTACCGATTCCTCACTTTGCTTCTGATTCCTTTAGTTTCATTTGCACAACAACCCGCTACACAGGCCACCTCCATAACAACAGCCTTATCACAAAAAAAGGCTATGGCTGAGACCTCTTTGGTCAAAAACATTCCGCTTAAAAATATTGGCCCTTCCGTAATGAGCGGACGGGTGGTAGACCTCGAAGTGAACCCAGAGAATCCAACCGAGTTTTATGTGGCTTATGCTTCCGGAGGTTTGTGGCATACCGATAATAATGGTACTTCGTTCAATCCTATTTTGGACACTTCGGACACACAGAACATTGGCGATATTGCCATGGACTGGAAAAAGGGTACGCTCTGGGTGGGTACCGGAGAAAACAATTCCTCGCGCTCTTCTTACGCGGGAATTGGAATTTTAAAATCTTCAGATGGCGGAAAAACCTGGGAAAACATGGGGCTTCCTGATTCACATCACATCGGGCGCATTCTAATCAACCCAGATAATTCAGACGAGTTGGTTGTGGGTGTTCTGGGGCATTTGTACTCTTCTAATGTGGAAAGAGGAGTTTACAAAACTTCGGATGGCGGAAAAACTTGGAAGAAAACCCTTTTTATAAACGATGTGTCTGGAATCATCGATGTGGCGCACGCCCCTGGAAACTTTCAAATACAATATGCTGCCGCTTGGCAAAAAGACCGTAAAGCCTGGAACTTTAAAGGTAGTGGTTCGGGTTCCGCTATTTATAAAAGTGTGGATGGAGGCGATTCATGGTCCTTGGTTTCTACAAAAGAGAGCGGATTTCCAACGGGAGATGGCACCGGGCGAATCGGGCTTGCTGTTTTTGATGACAACGTGGTCTACGCTGTGCACGATAGTCAGTTCCGTCGTGAAAAGAAGAAAAAGAATGAAAAAGACGGGTTGACCAAGGAGGATTTCAAAACTATGGACAATACTACTTTTTTGGCGTTGGAGGACAAAAAGTTGAATGAGTTTTTAAAAACCAATGGCTTCCAAGAAAAGTACCGTGCTGAAAATGTGAAGCAAATGGTCCGTAGCGGAAACGTAAAACCCATTGATTTGGCCAAGTATCTTGAGAATGCCAACTCTTTATTATTCGATACTCCTGTGATTGGCGCAGAAGTGTATCGCAGTGAAGACGCAGGTGCCACTTGGACCAAAATGAATGAAGATTATATTGATGATTTGTTTTACAGCTATGGCTATTATTTTGCTCAAATTCGGGTTAATCCCAAAAACAAAGACCACATTTATTTGGCTGGGGTTCCTTTGATAAAATCGGAAGATGGGGGGAACACCTTTACATCCATAAGCAAAGAAAATGTGCACTCTGACCATCATGCCCTTTGGATTAATCCGAAAAGTCCTGACCACCTCATCAATGGAAATGACGGTGGTGTCAACATCAGCTATGACGACGGTGCTCACTGGATTAAAAACAACTCTCCAACGGTGGGGCAATTCTATGCCATTAATGTAGATAATGAAGAACCGTACAATGTTTATGGTGGACTACAAGACAACGGGGTTTGGAAAGGCGCGCATACCAGCAAACAAGATTCGCGCTGGTTACAGACCGGAAAAAACCCATGGGAAATGATTATGGGAGGTGACGGGATGCAAGTTCAAATCGACTCTCGAAACTCGGATATTGTTTACACTGGATTTCAATTTGGGAACTATTACCGGTTGAACCTCGGAACGGGCCAACGCAAATACATACAACCGAAGCATGAATTGGGTGAATCACCCTATCGTTTTAATTGGCAGACACCCATTCTACTCTCCAGTCACAACCAAGACATTTTGTATTTGGGTGGCAACAAATTGCACCGTTCGTTAAATCAGGGAGATGATTGGGAAGCTATTTCCGAGGATCTAACCCAGGGTGGAAGAAAAGGTAATGTAGCCTATGGAACGCTTACTTCCATTTCGGAATCACCATTCAAATTTGGTTTGTTGTACACCGGAAGTGATGACGGTTTGGTGCAGGTTTCCAAAAATGGTGGCGGTTCGTGGGAAAACGTTTCGACATCCTTTCCAAAAGACCTATGGGTATCAGAAGTCACAGCGTCCAAACACAAAAAGGAACGGGTTTATGCAACATTAAATGGCTATCGTTGGGATGACTTTAAACCGTATGTTTTTGTGAGCGACAACTATGGAAAGACTTGGAAAAATATTAGCTCCAATATCCCAACTTCGCCCGTCAATGCCTTGGTCGAAGACCCTGAAAATGAAGATTTGCTTTTCGTGGGCACGGATAATGGTTTATATGTTTCTTTCAATCGTGGTGAAAAATGGGAGCTTTTTCAAAATGGATTACCGAACGTTGCTGTACATGATTTGGTCATCCAACCCAAAGCCAAACACCTTTTGGTGGGAACCCATGGAAGGAGTATCTACAAAGTTGATATTTCGGCGCTGCAACAAATGAATGCTGAAGTACTTGAGAAAACACTGGCCATTTTTCCTTTGGAAAACATCAAACACAACAAAAGTTGGGGCAGTTCATGGAGCAGCTGGCGAAAACCAGATACCCCAGGAATCGATTTACATTTTTACACCGCACAGACAGGGAATTTTAGTGCAACCGTAAAAACTGCGGATGGGATTTCGGTGAGTTCAACAAGCGTAACCGCAGACAAAGGAGTGAATATTCTTTCGTATGATGTCGCCTTCTCTCAAAAAGGGAAAGTGGCCTTTCTCAAAAAGAACAAAATGAAGCTGGAATCTGCCAAAAACGGAAAAACTTATCTACCTAAAGGTGAATACGTCATTGAACTCTCTGGAAACGGTCAAAAGGAAAGCGTCTCATTTAAAATTGAATAGTGGAACTTACTTTAGGCATTCCCGCACTGCTTTTTCCTGCCATCTCATTGACGATGCTAGCTTACAACGCCCGTTATTTGGCCATTGCAGCACTGATTCGACAATTGCACAAACAATTCGAAGCAACTGAGTCCAGCCCATTAAAAAAGCAAATCCATTCATTGCGAAAGCGCTTGAACATTATCAAGAACATGCAGGGAACTGCTATCATTAGCTTTTTATTAGCGGCCGTGACCATGTTTTTAGTGTACGTTGAGTACCAAGGTTGGGCGAAACTCATTTTCGGATTCAGTTTGGTGTTCTTGATGATTTCACTCATTCTTTCCTTAATTGAAGTGCAAGCCTCTACCAAAGCGTTGGAGATTCAACTGAATAACATGGACCAATAACTGGACTTTTGTAGGTTTTTTTGCCTTATCTTACTGATAATCAGAAAATTCATACACGAAAATCCGAATTTTGAAGTGGGTTAAAATCCAATAATACTTTATATTAGCAGGTACTTGTTTTAAGAGGCACGCTATGAAAAGGGTAAGGGATTTGCCCATCTTTAAAAGAATCAGGGAAATACGGGAATTTGAGTTCGGAGTCTTCTACTACTTCGATGGTTTGGTGATTTCTGAAATCAACGAGGCGGTAACCTTCTCTTGGGAAATGGCCCAAAAAGCCATTGAAGCAGCCTATGAAATTTATGGTAAGGAAAAACCTATCGCTTACATTTCCAATCGTATCCACAGTTACTCCGTAGTGCCAACGGATTGGGCAAAATTTTTCAAAAACCGTCACCAACTTGATTTTTATTCCGTGGTGGGAGGTACCCAAGGTAGTTTTGCTAGTTTGGTTCTTGAACGGATGTTTTTTCAAAGCTCCATTAGACAATTTACCAACTTGGAAGAGGCAATTGCCTGGAGTTTGAAGCGCATCAAAGAACGGGAAGAACAGCTCACTTGATTCATCCTTCCTTTCCCAAGTGAAAAAGTGCATCTCCCTGGTTTACAACAGCTTGATGATTGACGCAGAATACATGTCCCTCAAACGGTGCCTTTACGAATTTGGTCCGCTTGACATACGCCTCCGAAACATAGCCCAAGTCTTGTCCCTTATCTACATATTGCCCATTTCTAATGAGGGGTATAAACATCCCTGCACGTGAGGCCCGAATCCAACGCGAAGTTGATAAGTGCACTGAAGTATGTTTTTTCATCTTGTTTGGACTAATTAGCATCTTCTGCGAACGAAGCACATTCAATATGCCTTTAATAGCCAAGGTAATGGCCATCTCATCAAATCGCATACTTTCCCCGGCTTCATAGACTACGGTTGGAACCCCAAGTTTAAAAGTCGCTTTTCGAAATGAACCGTTTATCATTTTAGAAGGTAGACAAAAAGGAGCACCGAAAGCGTGGGCCAAGGTTTTGCTCTCCGCATCCTCCAAAGTGTACCGTACTTGCGGATAATTATGGCGTTGAGCACCGCCCGTATGTAAATCCAAAGCAAAATCAACATGGGGCAAAATCTCTTGGGTATAATGATAGGCGATTCGACTGGCCAACGACCCGGTTTTGCTTCCCGGAAAACTGCGATTGACATCTTTTCCGTCGGGTACATCCCTCGAAAAATGAATAAAACCAAAAATGTTAAGCACAGGCACCACGATGACCGCACCGCGTTTTATCTGAAACAAATTTTCATCCAGCATTCGCCTAAGCGTCTCTACCCCATTGATTTCATCACCATGCAAACCCGCTTGAATCAAAACCACAGGGCCTTTCTTCTTTCCATTGAAAACATGTACCGGAATATCTATGAGCGTTCCCGTCGGCAAACGGCCGATGTTCAACTTCACCAAGGCATATTCCCCAGAAGCTACTTGGTTCCCATTGATTTGCAGGACTTGGGTTTTATCTCTTTTTTCGTCGGGCATTGCGTTCTACGTAATTTATGATTTCTTTGGCCACGTTAACATTCGTAGCTGCCTCGATTCCGCGAAGGCCTGGTGAAGCATTTACTTCAATTAACAAGGGACCCTTTTTGGAACGAATCAAATCCACACCAGCAACTCCCAACCCAAGATATTTGGTGGCACTTACCGCCATGTTCTTTTCTTTTTCGGTAGGTGTTATCGCTTCGGTCTCCGCCCCCTGGTGTACGTTAGACCTAAAATCATCCAACTTGCTTTTTCGTTTCATACTAGCCACTACCCTGTTGCCAACCACAATCAAACGAATATCTTCTCCATTCGCCTCAGAAATGAACTGCTGTAGAAAAATATTAGTGTCCATTTTATAAAAGGTATCGATAATGGATTTTGCTGATTTCTTGCTCTCTGCCAGAATAACCCCGTATCCATGAGTGCCTTCTTGCAATTTGATGATTACCGGCGGGCCTCCCAAAAGTTCGATTTGCGCCTCAATATTATCAGGATTGATAGAGAACAAAGTGGGTGGCACCGGAACTCCTTTACGGCTCATGATTTGCATGGTTCTTACTTTGTTTCGTGCTCTTGTAATCCCTAAAGAACGTGCTGTGCTGAACACGTTGTTCATCTCAAATTGCTTTACAATAGCAGCACCATGTCTTGTGACTTTTGCTCCAATTCTTGGAATAATGGCATCAAACTCATGGGTGACGTCTTCTTCTCCCAAGAATATTTTGGGAGGCCCTTCCCCTAGCTTAACAGAGCATTTGGTATGGTCAATCAGCTCAACGTAGTGTCCAGCGTGCTGTGCCTCCTCAGCTATTCTTCGAGTAGAATGTACCGTGAGGCTTACAGAAAGCAAGGCAATATCCATACGGTTGGTTTTTGGGAAACAAAGCCATTTTACCACTAACAATCATCCCCGGTTTTTGACCATTCACACAGGTTCCACTTCCAACCGGAAAAATTCAGCTTTATTTCCCTTACAAGTTATTTAACTTTCGTTTGTAAACCTCAAAAAATCTGGAATGCATTGGAATAGCCTCAACATTTGCATCCTATATTTTTCCTTGTTGCTTAGTATTTGGGCGCTCTTTAAGTTATGGAAAGGACAAAAGAATTGGACTTCAAGGTTTCTCAATGCTTTTGTATTCTTTGGGAGCTTGGTCATCCTTCAAGTGATTTTGATTGATTTAGGTACTACAAGAAAATATCCAATCCTGCTCCTATTTTATCTTCCTTATCAGTTTTTATGTCCCGTTTTGTTTGTCGGGTTCACCTTCGCCTACGTTGATGAATTCCAAAAGTTTCGAAAAAGGATTCAGTATTTATTGATTCCATTTTTACTGTTTTTTGGCCTTTACACTTTCTTAAAGGTCAATGTCTTTGCTGGATATCGATGGCTTTCCGTAGCTGAAATGGGATGGATAAATCAGGAGTTTGATGAAAACTTGGCCGTGCTATTTGCTATGGTGGTTGCGGTATATAATCACCGTATTTTAAGACGATACAAACATAAAATTGGTAATCTTCCCTTCCACATTGTTGAGCAAAAAACAAAGTGGTTGGTCAACATATTTTCGGTATTCGTCATTCTAAGTATTGCTTGGGTTGGTGTTATTGCGCTGCTACGCTTGACTTCTTTGTCAGGCCATGGACCCTACTATCCTTTGTGGACGGCTTATCTCGCAACGTATACTGTTTTGATGATTTGGGGGCTGCGTCATTTGGCCAGTCTTCAATCAAATCCTGAAAAAGAAAACACTATCTCCAATTTCAACGTGGAAGCGTTGATTAGTGGTTCCTTCCATTCGTTTTCAGCAACTTCGGAACAGCAAAGAATTACTCAAATCTTGACTTACTTCGCCACTTCATTATTTGACAAAAACACGGAAAGTGAAGTGCTTTGGGATATTGCCAAAAACTGTATTGCCAAATTGGATTTGGAGGATTGCATCCTGTATCGTTTGGATGACAAGAAAAACACTTTAGTTCAAAAAGCCGCCTACGGACATAAGGATGGCGGGAATAAAAAAATACTGAGCCCCATCGAAATCCCATGTGGTTTCGGAATTGTAGGAGGTGCTTGCCGTAGCGGTGTTTATCAAAAAATAGACGTAATCCAGAAAGACCCTCGTTATATTATTGATGACAAAGCCAGGGGTTCCGAGCTCGCAGTTCCTATTTTTTTGGATGGAGAAGTTTGGGGGGTTCTTGACTCTGAGCATAGTGAAGAATACTTTTTTACCAACCAGCATGTGCAACTGTTTCAGCTCATTACCAAGCTTACGGCCATCAAATTAGGGCAACTTAAAAAAGCTTCGCAAGGACATCTCACCCAAGATAATACCCATTATCAAAATTTTCTGGGTTGGTTGACCGAGGAGAAGTCTTTTACCAATCCTGATTTATCACTGGAAACAGCAAGCGCCCATTTGAGTATAAGTCCAGGATATCTTTCCCAACTCATCAATGCCATTTCAGGAACTAGTTTTCCTGAATTCATCAATGCCCTACGTGTCAATGAGGCCAAACAGCTATTGATGGACGCCGAATATGCCAACTACACCATTGTAGCTATTGGCTTAGAAGCTGGTTTCAACTCAAAATCAGCATTTTACAACGCCTTTAAAAAGCAAAGTGGACAAACACCATCCGAATATCGCTCACGGTATAAAATGGTGTCCTGATTCTTCAGAAGTAGCAGATTTGGGATATTGACCCACTACATCCCAACTAGGTTTGCAGCTAAATAGTAAACATTTTTAATTATGCAAACACAAAACAGATTTGTAAAACAAAGCGCTGCTTTTCTTTTTAGCCTTTTCTTATTGGCCTCTTGTTCTGGAGAGGACGGAGAAATGGGAGTTCAAGGCCCACAAGGAGAACAGGGGCCTCAAGTGGCTCAGTGAGACCAAGGTCCACAAGGTGACCAAGGCGAACAGGGAGAAACCGGTTCGGCGAATGTCATTTATTCAGAGTGGATTGATACTGAATTCGACAACAACATAGTCACAACTGGGGCTGGTTTTGATATTGACGTGCCCGATTTAACGTTAGAAATTGTGAATCAAGGCGTGGTTTTGGTATTTGGACGAAACCTACCTGGACTCAGCTCTCCTGACATCATGCAACTCCCTTTTATTACTGGGGGTAATTTTTATTCTTTTCGAATAGAGGATCCTGAAGTATTGCGCATAACCATTTCTTCTTTGGATGGCACTTCGGTAGGCACTCCCTTTTTTGAAGATTATCGCTACATCATCATCCCTGGAGGGCAACCTGCAGATACTGGTGACACGGTTACCATTAAAGGCGAGCAACTAGACTACAGTAAAATGTCTTACCAAGAAATCATTACGCATTTTAGATCGGAAGAGCGTCGTTGTAGGGAAAGAGTGTAGATCTCGGTGGTCGCC
>CALBPG010000184.1 GCA_937899065.1 uncultured Allomuricauda sp. | reverse complement strand
CAAACAATAATTTTGGAGCTGTCCACATTTAGTTTTTGCAGCGCATCATTGCTGACCAAATCCGCCGAATTGGCCCGCCAATCCAAACTATATTTTTCTTGATACCCCTCTCGCATAGGATATTCCTTTCGGCCCGAAGAAGTGATATTAATACGGTCAACGAGGGGTGTGTTGGGTTTGCTTATCAGTACAATATGATAGTCATTGCTCAGTGCGTTTGTATTGAGGGTGATGCCACTGGAATAGCCTCCATCTGGTTTTTGGAAGTACAGCGGAAGGTTTGTGGAACCTTGAAGATAAACCAGCAGGGGTTTACGTGCATCAATCGTATTCTTGTACACATGATACTCCACCTTGCCCAGATATTCATCATCAATCGCTATGGTTTTCCAGTTTTGGGTGATTTGCTCATGTTGTCCAAAAGTGGTTTTTGAGAGTGCTAAAACAAAAACTAAGACATAAAAAACACTTTTCATGAAGGTTGAATTTGGTTCAATGCTACCGTGAAGGTTCTTATCATGAAAAGTAACGAATTTTCACAAGTCTAGTTACCTTTCAGTTTGTCCACTTTGGTTCTCATGAAATTGTTATAGTCCCATTCATTGGAGGTATTTTGTAAAATGGCTTTCTCATAAGACTTGATTGCGTTTACCGTATCCTTTTGTTCCTCGTAGCATTCCGCCAAACTTATCGTGGCAATCCACCATTCGGGATTAACTTCTGTGTTAAATCTGAAAATGGTTAAGGCTTTCGCCAATTCATTCTGATAGAAATAAGAATTTCCATGGCTATTGATGTTCCATTTTAAGTTGCTGAAGTCAGAATTTGGATTTTCTTCTTTCAATTTTTGAAATGTGTTTTTAGCCTTATTGAATTCATGGTTTAAAACATGGCGCATGACCTCTTCTTCAAGTGTCACTCCTTTTGTTTTGAGTTCAGGTAGAACAATTCGCGCAATATCATCGACAACGATGTCAAAGGCTGGAATTTCGTATCCATTTGATAACAATATGATAGTCAAGTCATTCTGAGTGAACTTTCTGAATGCTGCTAGATTGCCTCCCGTGAATCCATAGGAATCCAGATGGTTTACGGCATAGTTTCCCCAACCGTGTAAAAATTGGTCTTTTTGGTTGGTAAAGGGGAAGGGAGACCACATCATTGCCTTGGTGTTTTCATTTAATAAGGTGTTAGCATCCAAATGCGTGTTCCATTCCATAAATCGTTTTAACGTAATGTTTAATCCATTTCCAGGATGTCCTCTAGTTCCATCATTATTGGTGGCTTTTTCGAAGGTTTTTGTGCCATTCTTAAAAAAATATCGCGTTGCGCGATTGGGAATGGTTTCTTGGGCGTTAGAAGAGAACAAAACGCCATTGCGTGCATTTTCAAATTGATTTTTGAGGACATATTCATGGAAGGGCATTCCAGTAATTTGTTCAATTACCTGGGCCAGTAGCCAATAGTTGGTTTGATTATATCGAAATTGACTTCCTGTGTCGAATTCCATATCATCTTCGGATAGCTTTGCCATCAATGCTTGGTCGGATAGTGAACTTTCATATCGTATGAAGTCAGGCAAGCCAGAAGAATGACTAAGTAAATTTTTGATTTGGACTTTACGCCAATGTTCCGGAAGGTTAGTAAG
This sequence comes from uncultured Allomuricauda sp., assembly GCA_937899065.1. Lineage (GTDB taxonomy): Bacteria > Bacteroidota > Bacteroidia > Flavobacteriales > Flavobacteriaceae > Flagellimonas. The sequence continues at coordinate 7,194 of CALBPG010000184.1, read as the reverse complement.
GTATTTTGAAACGGTATCTTCCAAATGCAAATCTCCTTGTTGGACCAGTTGAAAGATTGCGGTGGTGGTAATCAGTTTTGTTGCCGAAAAAATTCGGAAGAGTGTGTTTTCATTGACTAATGTATTGTCTTCTAAAGAGGCTTTTCCGAAGTAACTTTCATACACAACTTCGTCTTCATGTATTACAGCCAATGCCAATCCAGGGATGTTATGAAGTTCTATGGTCTTTGTGAGATAGGTGTCAATCTCACTTTTTAGTTCCGAAAGATGATTTTCCTTTTTGGAGTCGTTACAGGCGGTAGCGAAAAACAAAAGTAGCGCTAGGGTAAGTTGTTTCAGTATCTTCATTTGTATTGAGTTTAGTGTCAACAGAGGTGTTGCTAAAATGTAGATACTGTATGTTTTTGTAAAGGTTACAGCTATTTGGTTCAAAAATGGGAAAGTTGAACCTTATTCTTGGAAGAGTAGCGGGTTTACTTTATAAAATCGGTTCTGTTTTTGAAACAGCAAAACATTCCAGAAAATTCTGCCTTACTTGATGATTACTAACAAATGGTCTACTCTTTTCTTTTTTTACCCAATGAAACCTTGTAGTCATCTATGGTTCCTTGAATTTTGAGATTGAGGAACTTTGTATTTCTGTTGGGGTCTACTTCCACAATTTCATCGACTTGCCCTTCGTCTACAACAGAGTCCTTTTTGCCGCCAAACAGTTTTTGCCAAGCGGCTTTTCGCACTGTTTTCCAGGGAATGCGCAAATAATAGTCAATATTCTGCTGGCTGTCGTGGGTTCCTGACAATTCCATATGACCGATGGTGGATTCAATGGTCATGGCTGGAATACTGATTTTACCTTTGTCTATGGCCAAGCTATTTTGCAAGGTGTCAAACCGAATGTTTCGGAGGTTTTTGTCTCCCATATAATCCGATAGCGCCAACATAGGGTCATAATTTTTCAACCTGCCATTAAGCACCTTTACGTCCATTTCAATGTTGGATTGGTCTAAATCTGGTACCAAATCGGGGTATACCCGAATTTTACCGCCAATTCTAGAGGTTAGTTTTCCTTGGAGGTTTTCAGAAACGAGATGGTCCTGTCCGAAATTTTCAAATTTGAAAAGCAATTTTTCCAAATCGACATTGTCCATCACCAAATCGGGTTGCATGTAGATGTGTTTTGGGTCACTACCATTAAAATAGCCGTTTAATCGTATGTTGCCGCCGGCGGCATCCATGCTCAGGGTATCTACATAAACATAATGCTCCGGTGTTGTTCGTATCGCTGCCTTTATATTTTGTAGGTCAATCTTGTGATACATAAAATGACCGATATCGACCTTAAATCGCATATCCGTAAACGGCAATTCATAAATGTTGAATGCGCTAGCATGTTCTTTTACATCTTCTGCGTCTGAATTGTTAACTACTACGGATTTAGGCGGATTTGGATTAAAATCAAAAAGGGCATCATAATCAATGTAGTTTGCTCGTACCTCCAAAAAGTTATCCCGCTTTTTCACTTGTGGGTCATCGCCCAAAAAGTAATTTAAGTCAACATTGAAGTTCGTTCTTCCGATTTCACCATGGAAGTCATTCATTACAATATGGTCGTTTTCATAATGGATATTTCCGCGAAAATCATGAAACCGCTGTGGATGCAATTCCATTTTGGTGTCCAACTTATCTAGTGCTACATCAATAGATTGCAAAGCGGAATCTTTATAATGCATGCTAGAGGTAAAATGCAAGACCAAATCATCAAAAACCTCATGTCTATACTCCTTAGGAACGTAGTTTTCGCCCTTGTAGGAAAAGATGTCTTCCATTTTTAACTTTTCAGCGGTAAGGTTGATATCCAAATCTACATCTCCATTACGTTCGGGTTGCAGCCAAAAGGGATATTCATGTATGATACCGTCAAAATGAAAATCACTGTCATCGATATAGCCTGTGAAATCTACCAGCTCAAGATCTTCATCATCGATAATCACGTCGGCGTGAAAATCGTGTAGGGTATGCGGATAATGCTTCAGGTTCGCATATAAACTATCAATGAAAAATTCCCCTCGCGGCAAATACTTTGATTCTGTAACGGTTTTAGCAGACGTTTTGAAAGAAAGCCCCAAACGAAGGTTTTCTATGTGTTCATCAACACCCGTTTGAATGGAATCCTGAATTGAAAAGCGAGTCAATTGTGCAATGTCGAGGGATTTGGAGGTAATGTCCAAATGTGCTTCAATGGGAATATTGGTATGATGGACCAATGCGGGCAAGTCGGACAGAAAACCGCGGATAGAGAGGTCTGAATTGCCCATGGTCAAATCAAACTGTTTCAGGGTCGCCACTTTGCCATTCATAACCAGATTTACATTCAAAGTGTCCAAGGGTGCGGGAAGTTCCTCAGCGACCAAGCTTAGGTCTGCTACTTTTAGTTCGGCGAAGTAAGCCTGATTGAGTTGCCGTAATGCTTTTTCAGGATTATTGATGTCGATTACATCGTGGAAATTCATTTTTAAGGTTACTTCACCGGATACGTCTTTAACTTGTTTCAGTTCCAAAAAATCAGCAATAAAATCGAGATTGAAGTTTGCATTTACCTGCATATCTACCTCTGGGGATTCAAAATTCTTTACGAAAAGAGAACCTTTGAACTCCCCCTTTTCCAGCGATGCACTCATATCGGAAAGTGAAAATTCCATGGTGCTGGCGTCTCTGTTTTTTCCATTGGTAAAATGGCCTTTAAAGCCCATTTCATCAATTTTTTTGGCCCTTGCCGTATTTTCCAAAAAAGCCTGTCCACCACCAAATTCAGCATTGATGGCCGGTCGATTCCCATGGTTTGATGGCCCTTTGATAGTGGCATTGAAATAGATGTCGCCTGCGTTTTTGTATTTCTCCAAAAAAGGTATCACATCTGCAGGCGCAAAGGCAATAAGCATATCAAAATTGGGCTTGGTGCCTTTTATGGAAAGGTCGAGGTCCACATCGTTTTTGGTATCAATGGAGCCTTCCAACTCAAAATCCCCATTTTCCATGACAATACCGGAAGGAGCGATGTCGAGCATGCCCGTATATTCATTGAATACGACATCGGTATGAATTTCAAAATGCTTCTTGCGTATGAAGGTGGTATCGCCCTCTTTAATGACATTTAACTCCAACTCGGTGTCTACATGCCCCGCAATGATGCTGTCTTTTAGCTGAAACCCACCCTTAGCGGAGTAGATATATTTTTCAACGTCTGTTTGGGTGGCTTCGTCCAAGGTGTGGACATCAAGATTTTTTAATTTGATTTTTTTCAGATGGATGTTGGTCGTAGGTCCATCCACTGCGGTCGTACTTTCAAGAGCGTTTTGAATGTTCGTGGTATTGTCTTCATGAATGACCAGATGAAATACACCTTCTTCGACGAGTAGGGAACGAATGTCATAGTTTCCCTCCAGCATATCCCAGAGGTTAAAGCCCACATAAATGTCTTTTACATCGGCGATAAGAGGTGCATTATCCGCTTTGGTTTCAAGAATCCGGACATCATAAATTTTGATGGAGATATCGGGAAAATTTCCCCATAAGGCCAACTCGCTATCGCCTACCGTGATACGACCTTTGTGTTCTTGATTCAGTTTGGCGATTTCGCCTTTAATGATTTCGGCTTGGTTGCTTTGAATGTATAGCAATAAGGCTCCTAGTAGCACTATCGGAACGAAAATGAGTGCCAATAAAATCCGTTTCCAGCGTTTTTTGAGCTTCACAGTAGATGCATTTGGAATAGGAAAGAGGTTACCTTTTTATCATAACGAACTCGCATACCAGAGTATTGTTTGGTTTAGGATATCGTTTTTGCATAGGTGTGAAGGAAGGTATTGAGTGTAAAAGACTAGTGCAACAAAATGATTATCGCTCAAGTCAATTTTTCTTCAGAAGAAATCAATTTAAATCCCTCTTGTCAATCCTAGTCCCTCATTAGACGGGTTCACTTTGCTATTGCAGAAACAGCGTCTTTTTGTTCACCGTTAAGTTAATTCCTTTTCTTTTTTTGTACAGTAGGGTTAGCACAATTACCAATGCAATGGTCAAAAAGCGGAAAATGTTCGAATATATCCCGCCAAGCGCGGTATCATCTACGGAAAACAGTTCCCACGCCAGATTCATTAGCATATGCAGAAATATGGGGACCCAAAGGTTGAAATTCCATTCTACATACACCCAAGCAAATAGGATGGCTCCCAAAAAGGTAATTAAGAATATGCCCACCAACTCATTGAGTTCTGTACTCTGATATAAGTGCAAGGCGCCAAAATAAAGTGCCCCAAACAAAACAGAAAGGATAAATCCAAGTTTTGTCTTTCTAAAGGGTAATCCAAATAAGAACCCCCTGAAATATAATTCTTCGAAAAAACCAGCGGAAACTACACCAATTAAAATGGTATCGAGCTTTAGGTTAGGATTGAATTCAAACATCACGCTAAACCCGAGATACATGGGCAAAGTGCAAATTAGTGCAAATAGAAACCCTTTGATGATAGACTGGTCCATTCCCAAATTTTGAAAAAAATCCGTTGCTCGTCCAATGGATAGGGTACTCATGATTAAAGGGATTCCAGTAATCAAATAGGCCAACATATGGCTTATGCCCAATTGATTGGTTTGGTCAAAGAACCATTTTCGAAGGTCTTTGAAAAACATATCGTCCAAGGCAAAATAGAGTCCGAATGATATTAGTATTATAAATAATGCTTTGTTGAAATTTTTCATGGTGAAGGTCAAATGACGTTGCACTATAATAGACGCATTTTTTGACCGAATGGTTGTCTCAAGTGCCGTCCGTTTCCTTCAAATCCATCTGATGGGATAACCGCTAGTTTTCATAAGGGTCCATTATTCCGGTAGGGGAGTACCCCTGTGCTTTTACGAGTTGTTTTTCATTAAAACTACCGTCAAAAACATTGGAATAAACAGTCATTTTATCGTTGACATACAATTCAAATCGAAATTTGGATTCAATCTTTCCTACCAGGCAAGGTGCAGTAAAGTCCCAATATTCGTTTGGTTTTATGAAAACACTATGATAGCTGTTGCCGCACCAGCTGCTGGGCAAATACTCAATATCCCTCCATTGGTTTTTATAAAATACCTGTCGTTTCAGGTAGAGTCTGCTATCTTGGGCGGGTAGTTTTTGTATGCTGTCAGAGGTGTTGATTACGAACACTTTGAAGCCCGAAATTCCTTTTTCAAATGCTTTCGTCGCTTGGGGTTTGACCACGATTTGCAATTTACCGGACTCTGAAAGTTTAAAAATCTCTGAGGATAGGTTCTTTGGATTATTCGAGTCTTCATAAAATCCGCCAGCGGCTGTTGAATCAACTTGACTGCTACCCGCATAAAAGTACCCTCGTAGTTTGAATTGTACATTCAGGCAGTCTTGTCCAAATACTGCTTCGGTAATGATGATAAACGAAAGGATGACTAGCTTTTTCATAATCTGATGGTTTTCAGTAAAACTATTGTACCCCGCTTCCAATTCAAATTGGGATTGAGTGAACCATCAGTTTGAGCTAGTAACTCCTAGTTTTCATTTCGTATGGTAATAATTAGGAAGTATTATTCGTTGCTCAAGATATCCCGCAGCACACCATCTACTTGGTTTTCATCAAGTCCGACGGTCATTTTTGGGTGATACAACAAACGAATCAATTCCCGGTCTATGTCGGCGTATTCTGGCGTATACCCTGGATTGTCTGCCGTTTCGTAGAAGATGGAATTGGGTTGCAATGGGGAATCGTTGGTCAGCCCGGTGGATTGCGTAATCTCTTCCAAAATAACACTCCTTTGTTGCGTTGGACTTAGCAAATTAGGATTGATGACAATTCTGGCTTCATTTAGGATATTGTTGTTCCACCACACACTAAAAAAACCTGTGGTATTGGCATTGACATTGTTTTCTTCTTCTGGAAAGATGTCAGCAAAGTCCAAGCCAGAACCAAAAAAGAGATAACAGTTTGCAAGTAGGGAGTCATTCACGATTTCAATGGAAAACCCATCTGTGGCGAGTTGATTGATATCCGTTACGGCTTGTTGTAAAGTCAAGGTATTGGCGCTGGAAGGGTTTCCGCCCACAAAAACGTTCATGGCGGCACCCCATTTCCTCGTGATTTCGGAGGAGTTACCGTTTTCAAACCCCAAGGCTACTTCCTTGAAATAGCTGATGGCTTCCAATTGGGATGGGCTCAATTCCAACTCGGTTGCTATATCAACATCATCTTCTGAGCAGGATACCAATAACAAAATCATACCGAAGAAAGAGAGTAACCAAAATGGTTTTTTCATGTTTTGAAGTTGAAACCGTACTTCCTACTTTTTATTCCAAATTTAGTTGCCAGGATACTCCAAATCGGTCTTCAACAAATGCGAACTTTTGACTCCAGCCATAGTTGTTGGGCGGCATCAATACGTTTCCTGACTCGGCTAATTTCGTAAACAATTCTTGTAATTGCCCTTCATCTTTGCAGTCCACATAATTGGAGACAGCGGGTGTAAAATCCCATTCGTGATTGGGTGGACTGTCTCTACATATTAATCGTTTACCGTCTAAATGGAAAGTGGCATACTTTATTGTGCCTTCTTTTCCCGGAGCTTCCTTTCCCCAACGTTTTACACTATCAATTTTGGAATTTTCAAAAAGTCCCACGTAAAAGTTCATGGCTTGTTCGGCATCTTCCTTTTGAAATGTCAAGAAAGTTGCAAGTTGTCCTGCTGCGCTATTTGAGGTTTGTGTTTTTTTTATGCTGTCCAGTTCGGTTTGCAATGCACTGATTTTTTGGTTTGCTTGTTCATTTTGTTTGGTTTGCGAACAACTGGATAGGAGTACTAGAAATAGGAGTATTGTGATGTATTTTTTCATTGGTTGGTTGGTGTTAGAGGTTTTCTATAATTTGAATATTATTGCCACAGGTATCGTCAAATACCGCAATTTTAACGGTTCCTATCACCGTTGGCTTTACGCTGAAATCTACTTTGAGTTCCACTAATTTTTCATACTCCTCCTGAACGTTGTTGACTTCGAATTGGGTGTAGGGAATGCCAGCATCTTTCAGTGCTTTTTGGTAGGTTTTGGAGGGTTCAAAATTTTTTGGTGCTGGTTCAAGGAGTACTTCGGGCCCTACCTGGTCTTCTTTGGCGACAACTGTAAGCCAT
>CALBPG010000183.1 GCA_937899065.1 uncultured Allomuricauda sp. | reverse complement strand
GCTTGCCACAAGAGAACTTTTGACCATACTTGCCGAAGCTGAAAAGTATGACCCTGTCGCGGTGGAAACCGCCAAAACCGAAATTGAAAGCCGAAACCTTACCGAAGGGGAACTTCATCGAACGAAAGCGCAAATCACAGCAACTCAAGAGGCTCAAAACCTAAAAGTTGAAAAGAGAAAACAACGCGAGGAGAACCTCAAAAAGAGAGCGGCCACTTTATGGGAGAGCATCAACCCCATCCAAAACGGAATTCAAACGCCTGAGAAAATCATCAGACTGACCCTACTCGTCTCTGGAGGTTTGGCCCTCTACAACCTTTATGAAGAATCATGGTTTCTTCTGTACCTCTTGCAAGAAGGTCCTTCAGATTGGGATTTTAGCATTATCGAATTTTTCTTGCCGCTGTTGCTTTTACCAGTGGCTCTATTCTTGTTTTTGAAAAGACAAACCATCGGATGGGTATTGCTTACGTTATTTTTGACCTATTCCGCGTTTAATTCAATACTATTGTTCTTTATGAACTTGGGCAGACAACCCTCCGGGTTTCCCGCCATGGAAGAAATCTTCCCTACCGTTTCTCCAGCGGTTTATGCGATGACCTTACTGTTTTTTGGGAGTTTCATTTATCTCATTTGCAAACCGCAAGTGAGGAGTATCTTCAAGATTTCGCAATTAATCATGCTATTAACCATAGGTCTGACTGTGTTTGGGAGTTTGATTTTTGCCTTTTCAGTGTTGGGATAATCATCCATAAGTCCTTTTCCATAAACGAATACCTCCCTCTTGTGCAGGTCAAATACGTTATCTTTAAGAAAACATATTCACCCATGCCTTTACAAGAAGAATTAAAAAAACAAGGAGATTATTTATTCAAGTTTAGAAGTCATTTGCCGTTGGTCCTGTTGCTAGTGGGTCTATGGGTAAAAATATACCAAGAAGGATTTAGTGCTGGTGCAAATGAATCTATTGTTGCCGAAATATTGGAAGTGTTGGGAATCATTGCCGGAATTTCAGGACTCATCGTGCGAATTTGGACGGTTGGCTATACCCCCAAGGATACCTCAGGCAGAAATACAAAAGAGGGACAACTGGCCGAAGTCTTAAATATTACTGGATTGTATTCTATTATTCGCAACCCCTTGTATTTCGGAAACTATTTAATGTGGGTGGGCATCGCCATGATTACAGGTAACATTTGGTTCGTGTTATTGTTTACCCTCGGGTTTTGGATTTACTATGAGCGTATCATTTATGCAGAAGAGTCTTTTTTGAGACTAAAGTTTGGGAATATCTATATGAACTGGGCTTCCGAAACACCCGCCTTTTTGCCCAAACATTTGAATTACCGGAAACCGGAAATTGCATTTAGTTGGAAGAAGGTGCTCAAAAAAGAAAAAAATGGGCTTTTCGCGCTTTTCCTATTGTTCTCCGTTTTTGGTATTGTTGGGGATATCGCCGAAGGCGAATTGTCGTTTTTTGAAGAACGCCTAAGTATTTTTGGAGCCTTACTGACGGGAACCATCTATCTGGTTTTAAAATATTTGAAAAGCCACACTACGGTTTTAAATGAAATTGGGAGATAGTATTTGATAGCAAACCCAACCGGTGTAAAAGGTGTTCATCCTTTTTACGTTCTAGCACATATTATATGGAATAACAAGTGCCACAGCATTTCGCTGGATAAAAAGCGATGTAATCTGGAAGAAACCTATATGAAAATCAGCCTCGTACATGTAATGTTGTTATTCAGCATATGCAAATTAGCTGGACAGCTAGTAGATGTGGAAACCACATTGGTTGTTGAAACTACCCAAATCAAAACTATCGATTATAGCACGTTTGGGGAGAAGGATTTAGTGTTGAAAGGACCCATTTTTGAGGTAGTTTCAAAAGCTTCATATGAGGGAGATACCTTAAAGCTTAAGTTTTATGAAAATGGATTGGCTGGCAAGGCTTTAGTAGTTAGTATTTCGGAGACCGTTACGGCAGGAATCAAGCTTTGGTCTGATTATCCTGCTTTCGATGGAAAATATTCCAAATACCTCGAATTAGAACTTTCTGAAATAACCATCAATCAAAAAACTTTTAAGAACGGAGACACTGTAATGATGAAGTTAAAATGCCGTTCGGTGGCGTTTGATGGATATGCTGGTCATCCTAAATTTGAATATGTAGGAACCATTAGACATGTTATAGCTTTGGAATGAGATATTTTTAATACCATAGCGATGACCAAATCCAAGATAACGAATTAAACTATTGGAAGAAGTACCATGGAAAACCCTACTCTGCATTCGAAACCCAATTCAAAAAAATAATTTGGTATAA
>CALBPG010000182.1 GCA_937899065.1 uncultured Allomuricauda sp. | reverse complement strand
CGGCATAAACGCTTATTTCTCTTAGTACGTCATATACTTTATAGGGTTGGCACAGGGCAATTGGGGTATCGTACTCGAACCAAAGCGTGTTTTCTTTCAACCGAATTTGCGCCAGGGTCAAAGGATTGAAGTTGACTTCGGCAATTTTACGATATAGGGCAACTTTATTGGTGCTTTCTACTACGCTCAAGAACGGAACTTTTACGCTAAAGGTATCTGAATCAATTTCAATGTGAACATGCGCAGAGCCTTGCCCTTGAATGATGCTGATGTTTTCGTCAAGCGCTTTTCCACTGAGCAGGGCAGGATTGATGTAATTGATGGTTTCAAGCAGAGCCTTACGAAAGTCTTTCGCGTCGTAAGCGTCCATGGCCTTATCCCAGAGGGCGACATCGACACTAGGGTCGGCTTTGCTTTTTAAGGGGCGTTCAAATTTTGGAACAACGTTTTTCATGGGCAGCGTATTGAATATTTGATTGGGTTTTCAAATGGTATAATAACAATGATACAAAGATTAGTATTGTACCGTTCCTATTAAAAACAAGAAACCGTGAAAAATGTTTCACGGTTTCTTGGGATTTTTGCAAAAAATAAATTGCGTATCCAGAATAGGCTGCTGTTTATGGAATAGCAGTACCATTTCGTTGGGCAGAACGCCTCAGTTGTCTTTGTATTTTTCGAATGGCGGATTCAATGGATTTTTCGGGTTCAATGATATTGTATTCCCCCCAGAAATCAGGGTCGGAAAAACCAATGGCTTCATCACTCAAAATAATGGTTTTCTTTATTCTTTCTTCCTTGTTCGGGGCTGCACCTGACTGGTTCTTTTCCCAATCTGTTACGGCCATTTCAGCGGCCATGCTATACACGGAGTTAAAAAGTTTGGATTTCCAGTTGACCTTGAACTCCAACAATACATTGCTATAGCCGTAATACCATTTGCCTTCTTTCTCTCGGTAGTCAACCCTGTAGGCTACTTGGGTCGGCCATACTTTTACTTTCGCTGGTTTTTTGCGAACGAAAAGCTGTGCTGCTAAGTTCTTGTCCGTAATTTTTAAGGAATACACGGCACTCACCAATGTCTTTTTCTCGGCATCAATGAACAGTTCGCCCATATACAACGGGTCAATAATATTGGGGAGTTGCTCAAACTTGATGACGAACACCAACTGGTCGTTGATTCGGGTAGACCGCACATAAGTGAAATCATAATTGTCAAAAAGTGTATTGGAGAAGATGTACTCCGGATACTTCATCACATCGATGTACAAGGTGTTGAACGGACCGCCTTGTAGTTTGAGTGCAAGGGTGTCCAGTTTACTATAATCTGTGCTTTTTCTTGCCTTGTATAGCTCTACTGCATCTCTTTTGCCTGAATTGTAGGGTGACTTGTAAATGTTGACCACTGCTTCAGAAAGCGAAACGTTCTTCCGACGTTTTTTGATGGTTTCCCTATAAAAAGCGGTCATCAGGGTAGGGTCATCAAAATAGTTTTCTCCTTTGCGCAAGAGGGTCTCCCGAACTAGATTAGCGGCGTTTTTAGGTGCTTTTAAATCTACTTCTGACAGTTGGGTGACCGATACTTCCAATAAGATTCGATTTTTGTTTGGGGTAAGTGTACTAATATCAAGGGTTACACTTTTATACCCCAAAAAAGACACCATCAATTTTTTCGAAGTATCCGATACCGGGATTTTAAGGAGGAATTCCCCTTCTGAGTTGGTAACGGTACTAATATTGGTGCCCTCTACAGCGAGGTTAGCAAATACCAACGCTTTTTTAGATGAAGCGTCCAACACTTCGCCTTTGTAAGACTTAAAATCTTCGGTTTCCTGTTGTAAGGCCGCGCAAGGTAGGGCCACCAAAAAGGCCAATAGCATCCAAACGGCTTGATAGCGGTAAGGATTACGGAGTTGTTTTTTCTTTTTCATAGTGACGAGCTGTTTATTTGATGTAATCATAAGATAATGATTTTTAAGGATATACATTGTTAATTTCCATCGGTTTCCTTGAAATTACCTGATTTCCTTCAAGCGGTTGTCACTGCTTACAAAGGTTTACAGTAATTAGGAAACCTTTTTCAAAGAGATGTATTCCGATGGGTTCTTTCCCTCAAATTTTTTGAAAGCCTTGTAGAAAGAGGCTCGGTTGTTGAACCCTGAATCATAAGCGATTTGTGTCATGGTTCGCTTATCTGTCCGGTTCATCAACAAGCGTTTGGCCTCTTCGATTCGGTATTCGTTGACAAAGTCAAAAAAAGACCGGTTAAAGTATTGGTTTATGATTTGTGAAGTATGGTTTCGGGATAGATTGAGCGCTTTGGCCAAATCATCCATGCGGAGGTCATTTTCCAGATAGAGCTCTTTTTCCAACATCAATTGTTCAAGTTTATCCTTCATCTCCAGACCAAGTGCAGTGGACAATCCCGTTTTTTGGTATTTTACAAATGGGATGAGCTGTTCTACCCGCATCCCTTGAAAAACCTCAGGTTGGATAAAGCCGAAATAGGTCAGCACACCTATAAATCCGACAATAACGATATCGACATAATAATCATATAAAGGATTTACAAACCCAAACTGGACACCCAAAACATAAAAGGCAAAAGCAGCGCAAAATCCTAAGTAAGCGCAGATGAACCATGCAGACCAGACACTTCTATTATGCCGTGTCTTGGACCAAGGTCCGTGATTGGCGAAAGCCACCCATCCAAAACCAAACATGAATAGCATGATAGGATAGATGTTCCAATCGGGCAACCAAGAGTAGCTATAAAACAGTCCATTTTGGAGGGTGGATAACTTTGTTTTCGCGTCAAGCAAATGAAAGGGAAGGTTAGTTGCAAAGACCAAAAGGGCCGGTATAAAGCGTATGAAGTCTTGAATAGTGAACTTTTGACTTTCAACCCGTTTAAGATAGAGTAGTAACAAAGGACCGTACAACAACCAAACAGGAAAATTCAAAAAGATAAAGTGGATGCCTTCGGGTTGTATTAAAAAACCAGACCATTTGGCACTGTTATAGGCTAATTCGCAAGCAAAAAGCAAGGTGAAGATTCCTAGAAGGCTATTGGCCAGACGGTCGCCCTCCTTCTTTATGAAAAAAAGGACCCCCATCAGGCCACCCAAAAGGGCAAAGGCGTAAAAAAGTATGATGTACCAAGTCATTCCTTCGCTTTCACCAAAGGTAGCGATAGGCAGGTTTTAGCTGTCTCTCTATGTAAGGAAGCTTAAAAAGAGGCTAGTCTAACATGAAAATAGCGTTAGCGAAAAACAGTTTTCCGTTTTCCCAAAAACCTCTGAAAAGTGGGTTGTCCACCATGTAAACTACATTGCCTTTCCCCATTTTTTCCGTACCGAAAATCAAGGTTTTGTTCAATTGTTTTTGAGCCGCGCTTCCTGCAAAGCCCGAAACTGGTGTGGAATTTTCTTCAAGGTAAGCCACATTGCCTTTTTTGAGGTAATCGTAGTTGCGCGTGCCCAGTTTAAGCGTAAAATAGTCACTAGAATATCCAAAACCTAGTGGATGGGTGTTGTCTACCTTGGTTTTGAAGATAGCACCAGTAATAGCATTTTTAATCCGTTCGCGTTGGGTATCCTTATGCGGTTTGGGTTGGGTTTTCGAAGAGTCCGTTGCTTTCTCTTTCTTTTTTAGGCTAAACCCCTCTTTGTCCGCTAATGAGGATAAAGCTCCACCCATAGCTATCAAAGTCCCCCCAGAATTGACCCAATTTTTCAACTTGGTTTTGGTGGCCTCAGTCATAAATGAACTGTAGCCCCCGCTTGGGAGGACCAGTACTGTATAATTTTTGAGCTCTACGGCTTTGAAGTACGAAGCATCTATAATCGTTGCTGGATAGTTGAGTTGCTGTTCAAAAAAGTGCCAAACTTCTCCAAATCGTAAAGTAGAAGTGGGTTTTCCGGTTAATACCGCAATTTTTGGTTTTTCCACCATTTGTACATAGGCTGAACCAAAATCTTTGCCTTCATCCACAAAACCAGTTGGGGTTGATGTCAAAGCAACACCGTGCTGCTTCGCGATTTTGTTGAGCTTGGTGACAAACCCATCCAGATTCTTGTTGTCCGATTTGGTAATAATCAGGCTACCCCTGGCATAGGTTTGGTTTTCAATGGTAAAAGGATGGTTGGTTTTTCTAACCCTAATCCCATCTTTTAAAAGCGCCGCTAAAAAGCGGGCATCGGTCATCCCATTCCAGTTCGCAATATGGGCATAGGCATCTTCCGAAATAGTGTTAGACGGAGGAAGGTCTCCCGCTCCGGTTACTAACTCATACGGAACGTCACTTTTGACTGCCCAGGCATCCAATCCATAGGCGTAGGGTAGCGACCATGCGGTAATGTCATATGTAAGCGAATCTGTAAGCTTTGACTTGGGCTCAAACAAAACCTTGACCAATGTGCCTTTGGTTTGCTTTGTAGACACCACGAGGGTCTTTTTATCCAAGGTAGTGCCACCTTGATTGCTTTTTGCGTAAGAATATCCTTTGACTTGCCCCGTATTTTTGGCGTAGCCATAGGAAATGTCATGTGCCTTCAGTAGTTTTTCCAAAGCTTCTCTTTTCTTCACATCGCCTTGCAGGACATAGCTCTTATAAGTGAAGTTTTTGTTTTGATAAAACTTTTTGAATTCTTCATTCAGTTTTGCCACGTTTTGAGAAGAGACTTCAACACTGGAAAGCCCAGTCGTATGGTGATGGGCAATTCTATCTTTCAGGGTAAGGGTGTCACCAATTTTGGTCAAGATTCCCAAACCGGCTCTCCCACTACCACCTTGCTCGTAGGTCATCCCAATCGCGCCGTTATAGGTAGGATAGGTATCTCCATAACTGGGATAAAACAAATCAAAAATCTCTTTGGTAAAATAGAACCAACCTTCTTTATCGAAATATTTGGCGTGGTTTTTACCCATGGTAACTTGAAACGCCCTCTGAAACGGGGTGATAACTTCATGATATGGTTCGGCAGCCGGTGCGAAATAGTAAGGATTGTCCACACCTTGTTCATGAAAATCGACATGAACATGGGGCAACCATTTGTTATACACTTTCAAACGCTCGCGACTTTCTATTTGCGTCAGCCACGCCCAATCACGGTTTAAATCAAACATGTAGTGATTGCTACGACCGGACCACCAAGGCTGGTGGTGATCCTTACTATTGGGGTCAAGTTCCCCTGGATTGTTTTTATATTGGCTATACCAGTTGATGTAGCGTTCCCTACCATCTGGATTCAAACACGGGTCAATGATTACGATGGTATTATCCAAGTATTGTTTTTTGGACGTCAAAAGCTCATAGATGGTTTGTAATGAAGCTTCGGTCCCAACACTCTCGTTTCCATGTACATTATAGCTTAACCAAACAACGGCTTTGGATGCCGTATTGCCTCCTTGGGCAGATTCGATATGCGCAGCCCTTAGCGTTTCTAGATTCGCCATATTCTCCTCGGAACTGACAAAAGCCAAAAGTAGCTGACGCCTTTCGTTGGTTTTTCCATAAAAGGAAAGCTTCATGTTTTGTGGTGCCTGTTCCGATAGGTATTTAAAGTAGTCGATTACTTCATGGTGTCTTGTGAAATCGGTTCCGAGTTCATATCCTAAAAATTGTGAGGGAGATTGAATTTCTTGTCCGGTAAGGAAACAGCAGAAACCAAGAAATAGAAGGTGTAGCCTTTTTTTCATAGAAAATCATCAAGATTTCAAAGCTAACAATATTATAACGGAAAATGAGGTGCACATTATCCAAAAGAGGGATTGTTTCAATTAACGTATTTTTAGGACCTTATCACGTGAAGAGATTTATCTTTATCCACGTTTTTAAAATTCCTAAATGGAAGTGGATTGTATACCTATGGGGCAAACGGGGTTCTTTTCCCCTTTGATATGTGATTATCTTGAAGAAAAGCCAGCACTGAAATCTTTTTACCATCGAATTCCCTCAATAGCTAATTTCAAGCTTCAATTCGCCGAAAAACAACTACACTTTCCAAAAGAAAATAGACAACGGTTGGTTAAGGCACTTCACCAACAATATGCAACCACTGAGGTGCCCGCTGAGGTGGCTTCTAACCTTGAATTACTTTCGCAGGACAATACTTTTACGGTCACTACAGGACATCAATTGAATTTGTTTACGGGTCCTTTATATTTTATGTACAAGATTGCCGCCACGATTAAGCTCGTGTCGCAGTTGAAAGAAGCTTATCCAGAGGCCAATTTCGTCCCTATGTATTGGATGGCTACGGAAGACCACGATTTTGAGGAAATCAACTATTTCAACTTCAACGGACAGAAGATACAATGGTCTCAGGACAAAGGGGGTGCTGTTGGCAGATTGACCACAGCTGGTCTGGAAGAGGTTTTGGAGGTCTTTTCGTCCCAATTGGGAACCACACTGTCTGCAAACAACCTCACTAGCCTTTTTACAAAAGCGTATTTGGAAAATGATACGTTAACTGAAGCCACACGGTATTTGGTCAACGAACTTTTTGGAGCATTGGGTCTTGTTATCATTGATGGCGATGATGCATTGCTAAAGCAAGGGTTGATTCCCTACATGCAAGAAGACATCTTTCGAAATACACCTTTTCATAAAGTGAACGAAAGTATTGAAGTGCTATCAAAGGTTTCCAAAGACTATAAGATTCAGGTCAACCCAAGGGAAATCAATTATTTCTATTTGCAAGACGGTATTCGTGAACGCATTGTAAAAGATGGAGAACGGTTTTCGGTTTTAAATACCAATATCACTTTTACCCAAGAAGCACTGGAAAAAGAAATGGAAAACGCTCCAGAACATTTTTCACCCAATGTTATCGCGAGGCCTTTGTATCAAGAAGTGATTCTGCCGAATCTTTGCTATATAGGAGGTGGGGGAGAACTCGCATATTGGTTAGAGCTAAAATCCTATTTTGATTCGCTTGAAGTACCTTTTCCGATGCTTTTATTGCGACCTTCTATATTGTTCATGACCGAAAAACAATATCAAAAAGCCCATAAGCTCGATTTATCAGTTACGGATTTGTTCTTGAAACAGAATGAACTTGTTGACAAAAAGGTTCGCAGTATTTCTGATATCGATATTGATTTTTCTCCTCAAAAAGAACATCTCAAAGCCCAATTTGAGCATCTACATATCCTTGCCGAACAAACCGATGCGAGCTTTTTGGGTGCAGTAAAGGCTCAGGAGCGTAAGCAAACAAAGGGGTTGGAAAAGTTGGAGAAACGTTTGTTGAAAGCACAAAAGAAAAAGCTCAAAGACCATGTGGTTCGTATGACTGACCTTCACAATGCGCTATTTCCAAATGGTTCTTTGCAAGAACGTCAAGTGAACTTTTCAGAGCTGTATCTTGAAATGGGAGATGCGCTGGTTCCAACACTGATGGAGCAGTTGAATCCTATTACACCTAATTTTTTGGTGCTACGGTACTAAACGAGTCCCATTCCATTTTCCATTTGTTATTTGAAACCTAATACGCATATGTTCGGGTCTTTGTAGTTGCACGAGTTCAATCTCATTCACCTGAATCCGTACCATGACAAAATGGTTTTCATTCTCTAAGAAATCTACAGCCTGTTCATCCGTAATGGGTGTTCCAGGCGCGAGGTTGGTGGTATAGTCTTTTCGGGCTTTGGTAGGGACACCATTCCAATAGGTTTTCAATGTGGCCGAGTCCTCGATAGCGTTTGCCTGACCTACAATCTTAAGCTGTAGTAATTTTTTGGGGTGGTAGAATAACCCTGAAACCCTAGGATGGATTTTTATTTCTTCAATTTTGGCGGAACGCTTGTCCGTATAAAAAATCAAATCGAGGTTTTCTTCAACCTTGCGCAGCACTTCCGGTCGTATTCCGATGCCGGTGTTGGGCTGCAAAGATGCCAGGGTAAAGTACCGGAAGGGATGTTTTTTCTGGGATGTGCCCTTTTTTAATTCTAGAATTGCGGCGTCAAAATATTCGTTCAAACTCATTTTAAAAAAAAATTCAAAAACAAGGTAGGGTTTTTTAGGGTGTAGTTGTTTTAGGTATGAATTATTATAAATAATGAGTTGGTTAACTCATATGTTTAGGTTGGTTTTGATTTTATAAAAAGCCCCGGAGTGGTTCCCGGGGCTTTTGCTTTTTTATAGAATCAAGTGGTTAACCACTACAATTAGCTTCAACATCTTGTACCTCACTTTTAGCGCTAAGGACCTTTCCCAAGGTTAATGTCCCTTTGACCGTGATATCAATAAAATCACTACCAATTTGAAGTACAACACCAGAAAAGCGACTGAATTGAAGTTGTGAACGCAACTCCTCGCCTGAAAGTGGATTTCCTGATTCTGTAGCCCGTAATCTAAAACGCTGTACAAATTGTACTCTGGTATTGTCATATATCTGTGCAACGTCGTACACAAGAGATGCTCTACCAGGTGGAACGGTAACCGTACGTTGAAAGAAAATGGTTTCCGTTATTCCCTTTTCAAAATCTCCTGAAAAAGAAGATTCTGATGTCATGCTTGCACTTACCTCCGCTTCAGCCGTAACGGAAGCATTGTAATTCGCCGTATTTCCAAAAAAGCCAGCTTCAAACTCAGTACCAACAGTGGTAGATACCGAAGTTCTTGCTGATGTGGTTAATGAAAACCTCTCCTCCCAACCAACGCTATTGGTGCTAGACACCTCTTCATTATTGCCCACGGTTTGGGATAGTTCTCCGGTACCACAATTTGTCAAGGTACTATTAGCCCCAAAATCGGTTCCTGGCGCTGATAGAATTGGGGATAGGAAAGTAGTTCCTATGTCTTCTGCTCTCCAATCCAAACTATTTGAAATAATCCGTATCGAAACTACTTCATCTGCTGAGTTGCCATCGGCGATGAATCCAATTCCTCTTCTTACTCGCAATACACGTTCTCCTGGTTTTGAGAGAATATTATAAACTCCTTCAGAGACCTTGCGGATGATGAACTTGTAATTTTCCACGTTGGGTCTATCCAAGACATCGGCAAAATCAGTAAAAATGGATAATCTAGGTGCATCAACGTTTTGTCCTTGAATGGCAATGCCATTAGCAATCGAAAAAAAACGCCCATCTGCCTGTATTTTAATGGCATATGTATTCGGTTCGCCGGGAAACGGAACAAAGTTGAAAATGAAATCAGGTTCTTCGTCAACACCAGTGAACTTTGGATTGGAAGAGCGGGTCATGATATTGGCAAACCCTGCAAATGGATTTACCCTCGCAGCATTTTCAAGAGGCTGCCCGTCATCGTCAACACTTTGGATATAATATGGAGTGTCTTCTTTGAGTACCACCATACTAGATACTTCGGTTTCTTGCAAATCGGTAACGTTTAATTCCTTTGGTTCAGGATTGGCTCTAAAGACTACAATGGATAGACTTTCAGAAATAATAACCGTCCCATTACCATCGCTAATGGTTATGGTAACCGCGACTCCATCCTCTAATTCCTTTACCGCTTCCGCGCTCAATCCCTCATTGGAAATTCGGGCCTGGCCCATAAAAGTTATGGGGTCAATCGTTACGGTTTGAGAATATGCTCCTAGCGTTGCGTCGATTTCAATATATGCAGACGTTTGAGTATAAAAGTTTTTTGATATGTTTTAGGAGAAACTTTTTTTAAACTTTTTTTCCAAACAAGACGCTCTTCCTATCTCACCCAATCACTCCAAATGTTCCAGAAATTGATTCTACTCATCAAAACAAGC
>CALBPG010000181.1 GCA_937899065.1 uncultured Allomuricauda sp. | reverse complement strand
TATAATAATAATTTCCGTTCCAAATGTCCTTTTTCAGGTAACTGTACTTTTCTGTAAGCTTTGTATAAGAAGGATAAATGTGTAGTTCGGGTATCATCGAACTGGCCCCATTACCATTGAACAAGCCCCAAAAGTCCTGTTGTTTTGAAAGCCTTGAGGGCAATTTTATCTCGTTATAAGTGAATTCGTACGATGGAAGATTCCCAACTGTTACCTGATTGCAGTTCCCTTGTACCATGAAATCGTTCAACTGATTATCGCAATATTGATAAAGTTGTTGGCATTCATTCAAACAATTAGCATCGTTGTTTGGACATTGCGAATAGCATTCGTCCCTAAACGACTTTGTAAGGCACAAGTCGTTTAAACCGGATTCATATTCCGTAATGGATTTAAGATACAGTCGCCAATTGTCATAATTGGTTCCATTTGTAGAAGCTTGACTACAGTCTTGTAGGATTGAATCGCACTCTTGAATGCAACTGGAATCTCCTTGGGGACATTGGTCTATACACACGGTGTTGTTCACGGAACAATAATCCAAAGAGTTCACCTCCTCGTAATCAAAAACAAATCTTTTCAATGTTTTACAGGTTTGGTTTTCTGAAACCCTTATACTTCCTAGTTTTTTTCCACCCTCCAGATCTTTTCTGTTTTCATGGTCCAATTCAAAGCTGACCATCTCATTGACCGAACTAATTGTTTTTAACAACTTAACATCCGATGAGGCATCCAATTTTTCAAGGTCAAGTGCCGTACGAATTAGCTGATTTGATTCGCTTATGAATTTGGAACTCGTTTCCGATAAGCTCATCCCGTAAGATGTTGTAACAGTATGATATGTAAAATCTATTTCGCGGTTGTTGGGAAAGGAAATCTTGGAGACGTACCAAGCTGAATTATAAGTCCGAACTGAAGGAAAAACCAAGTTTCCCTGGGCCATATTATATGTCTTGGTTATAGACGTGGTTTCAACCTCATCCAATTTGAACTTTACCCCATTTTCATCTATAATTTCAAAGTTCTCCAAATGTCCATTTGATGCACGCTGGTAATTTATTTTCCAGTCTTTGGCGTCAAAGAGCCTTGGCGTTCCGTTTCTTTCAAAGACAAAAGTTGCCGTTCGACCGAACAAGTTGATATTGAAAATATCAGGTTGGGTATCAAATGCTTGCCCGCTATCAGGAGAGCTGGCAATACCACCCATATCCAGGGCTCCAATATGAACAAATGCCTCAGCACTGCTATTACCGGAAAAATACCATTGGGGATCTTGCGGACGCGGAAAGGTTTCCACATCACCAAAATCAGGTTGATAAACCTGGAATCTACCAATCAATTTAAAATCGCAAGGTGGATTGTTCAAGCAGACCGTGTTGATAATGTAGTCTTCATAGTCATCAGGTATCCCCATAACAGTCCTGCTGATCATGGCATTCGAACTTAACGTAAACCCTAAGCCCACCCAGCTTGCTATCTGTTCCACTTTTATACCCGAAGCGTGGTAGTTCATATTGATGGGTATTTCAAAATCCTTTTCTTTTAACGTGTATAGTGGAATACTGATGTTTGGAGTTCCGGTTCTGCCAACAGTTGGGATAACAGCATACTTTCCAAGGTTGGCCGCATGGGGGGAGCCAGGAGAAATCTCCGGCACCTGTGCCGACT
>CALBPG010000180.1 GCA_937899065.1 uncultured Allomuricauda sp. | reverse complement strand
TGGAAACCTGTTCCCCTAAAAAAGGATTGGTCGCATGACCTAAAAGCCATGGAAGAAGCGGTGGATGCCGAAACCAAACTAGTATACATCTGTAACCCCAATAATCCTACTGGTACGATTACCGACCATGACGAATTATTAGAGTTCTGTTCTCGTGTTTCTGAAAAAGTTCCCGTGTTTGTGGATGAGGCCTACCTTGCCTTTTTGGGAGAAGGTCTTAAACGCAGTATGGTTGGTCTAATAAGCAAAGGCAAGGACCTCATCATCGCCAGAACGTTCTCCAAAATACATGGTATGGCTGGGCTACGCGTGGGATACATCGTTGGTCAAGAAGCAACCCTTGGAAAACTTCGGGAAGTCACCCGCGGAGGTATGGGTATCTCCTATCCTTCTGTTTTGGCAGCGAGCGCCGCCATGGATGATACCGAATTTTTGGATAAATCCAGAATCCTCAACCAGCAGTGTCGGGAGTATGTTTATGAACGCCTTACCCAAATGAATATTGACTATGTGCCTTCACATACCAGTTTTATTATTTTCCCGATTGACCTTGGTGGACAGGAGTTTTTGGAAAAAATGACAGATTTAAAAGTGGGCGTTAGGGCGTTCCAATTTATGGATCAAGATTGGTGCCGTGTTAGTATGGGCACTATGGACGAAATGAAGCTATTCGGTGAAGCCCTCGCCAAAGTTTTGGTATAATTCCTTATGGATTCCAGTTTTTACAAAACCCTTGCTTTTGTTTGTTTTATCCTAATTGGGGTACTCCTTAAAACAAAAATAAAAACCAAGGCGGAGCGGACAGGTTTGAAAAAAATCATCCTGAACTTGGCACTGCCCTCTACTATTTTTATTGCTCTAATGGGGGTTCAAATTCAATGGAACCTCCTTTTCTTGCCCCTTATGGCGTTGATGCTCAACGTAGTACTCTTTTTAGCGACCCCATTTTTTCTGCCCCTACTGGGATTCCAAAAAGACACCCCCGAATTCAAAACCGCCCATCTTTTGATTCCCTCGTTAGCGCCAGGTTTGTCTTGTTTCCCTTTTGTTTTAGAGTTTTTGGGTGAAAATGCACTAGCCAACGTCGCAATGGCCGATTTGGGAAACAAAATCTTCGTTTTGGTCGGATTGTACGTTATCGCCATGAATTGGCATTACCGCAGTATGACCTTAAAACAGAAAGGCAGTGACAACGTGCGCTCAGTAGTAAAAGCCTTGATTTCGGAACCGGTCAACGTTTTTATCGCGGTGGCATTGGTTTTGTTGGCTTTCGGATTGACGATGGATTCCTTACCTGTGTTGTTTAGTGATATTCTCCAGAAACTAAGCCTTATCATGACGCCTTTGGTGTTGCTTTTTATAGGGTTAGGCCTGAAAATCAAAAGAAATCAGTTTTTTCAAATTTTCTCCATGCTTTCCATTCGGGCAGGCGTAGTGTTCCTTTTGGGATGGATTTTTGCGGCACTCACAGGTATCCCGTCTACTGAAAGTATCCTATTACTGCTTGCTTTTGGCCTAAGTGCATGTAGTTTTTGGCCATACGCCCATATAGCTGTAGTAGACCGTTTAGAGGAAAACGAAGGAAAAAAGACGTTCAATAGTGATTTTGCACTGTCTCTTTTGGCGCTTTCCTTTCCCTTTTCAACCCTATTAATCTTGGGGGTATTGAATGCAGAAACGGTATTTTCTTCCTACTTCAATATTCTTTTTGTCGGTGGGAGCCTTATCGGATTCGGTTTGGTATTTCCGCTACTAAAACTGCTCAGAAAAAGAATGGTATTTCACAAAGTGCCCAAAACCAAAATGGAAGGTAGTACTGCCAATCATATTTAAGCAACTGGAGGACTAGTTGCGATTCACACGATAGGTAATCCTCCTATTGGTGATAACCGTTCCACCGGAAACGGATAAAATAGCTTCATCAGAAAGTACAGGGCAAATTACCCCAGAGTTGGTTAAGATAACCCGAAACCTTGCCCCATTTAGACTATTGTCCAATGGATTTACGGTCAAGGTGGCGGTATTTGCTCCGCTAAACGGACTTGTATTGGATACATCATTCCAATTGGAACCATCAAATCGTTGCCATTGAAAGGCGTCGGCACTTCCAACAACACTGAAGGCAACGCTACATCCCAAACAGGAAGAAATATCTGAAGGTTGTGTAGTAATGCTAGGAGCACCCGAACCGGCTTCCAGAAAATCAAAAGCACCGTTGGTATTGGTATCCACAGGGGTTGTATATGGCGCACCCGCTACGGAACCATCGGGATTGATGGTAGGGGTTCCTGTGCCATAAATACCATCGCCATCCGCATCCGCCGTTAGGGAATCATAGGCCTCATTGGCATCGTTACAATTGTCGTTATCACTATCAGTGTCCAAACGGTTGACTGTGCCATCACCATCGGTATCACATTCGTTTCCGTCAGGGAAAAGAATCGAAAAAGGAAGTAGCGTCTTTGTAATAGTACTGCTTTGATAACTCACTGATAAGAAATCTCCACCAGTTCGCTCAAAAAACTCCACCCTTATGGTATGAAATCCAGAGTTCAAGGTGATATTACCGTTACGTTCGCGCACGCCATGGGCACCATCGTTGTTTACAACCTCAATTCCATCGATATAAAGTTTGCTTCCGTCATCTGAAGAGGTAAAAAAGGTATAGGTATCTGCCGTTGCGATAAAAATAGAACCCGTATAACGAATTGAGTATCGGTCCGAATCGCCAGGGTCTACCAAAGCTTGTAAAGCGTCTACATCAAAACTGGCAAAGGTACCAGTGCCCAAGGCCCCTGTGGTTGGAATATTGTCCACGGAATTCCCAGTAGGAGACAAATCGTAAAACTCATAGGAAATCTCTCCATTGCAATCGGTTTCATCGACATCCAAGATTCCGTCGTTGTCATCATCCACATCTACCGAATCAATCACATTATCCATATCTGAATCCAAGGAAGCATCTCGATAATCTACCTCAGCCACCAAAGGATTTTGCACATTAGGCAAACTGGAAGGGGTGTTTATGGTTCCATTGGCGTCATCATAATTTGGGAGTCCTCCAGGCAAGGTACCATTGGTAGTATCCACGGCATTATCCAAACCATCCCCGTCAGAATCTGTCCCTGTCAGGGTCAGACCAGCTTCAGCTTCATCCAACAAACCATCACCATCTGAATCCAAATTATTGAAATCAAAACCTGAACCGCTACTTGTATTGATTGGTGCAATTCCTTCACCTGCACCAGGAACCGACTCATAAGCATCATCCAAACCATTCCCATCGGAATCGACCAAAGAAGGGGGAATATATCCGAAAGTGGATTGTGCTTCTACATTGTCTGGGATTCCATCGTTATCGGAATCCAAATCCAAATCGTTAGTCAAACCATCACCATCAAAATCACAAATGGTCGCCAAGGCCAAAATGGAGAAAGCAATATCTGATTTGGCAATTGTTGAACTTTCGTAGGCTACAGACAAATTTTCCTGACCATTTCGTTCAAAGAACTCCACAGTGAACGAATAATTACCTGCTGCCAGAAAAATACTTCCGCTACGCTCTTGACTCGCGTGTGCGCCATCGTTATCGACAACCTCAACACCGTTCACATAGAGTTTGCTTCCATCATCAGAAGTGGTATAAAAGGTGTAGGTGTCATCTGTCGCGATGATAATGCTTCCCGTGTAGCGAATGGAAAAAGTATCCGTATCTCCTGGGTCTACCAACGCTTGAAGCGCATCAATGTCAAAATCTGTCACGGTTCCGGTTGCCAATTCGCCCGTGGTGGGAATATTATCAACAGTATTACCAGTTGGAGAAAGGTCGTAGAAGGCGTAGGTCAAACTTCCCGTGCACCCCAAAATTTCATCTTCATCGAGGATACCGTCGTTATCGTCATCGATATCCGTAACATCGGGAACGGTGTCATTGTCGCTATCTTGTGAAAAGGTTTCTTGACACAAAAAGAGCGAAAGAAAAAGAAAAATGAGGTGGATTGGGGGAATGCTCCAACGTTTCATTGTATTCGTCTTTCTTTGGTTTTTAAGGATGTACCATTTATCCAAATATATTTGTGACACATCAAACATGGAATTTAATGTTGTAAAACAAGGTATACTTGTAGCGTCGGATGGTTTGGTCTGGATTCTTGAAAGGTGTGCCTTACAAAATTACCAATTTATGAACGGATGTTGCACTAGCATCGCATTATAATATTTTGGTTGGCCCGTTACTTCTTCGCCAAGCCAATCTGGTTTTTCAAACGCCTCGTCGGCATGGATCAATTCCAACTCTGCAACAATAAGACCCTGGTTGTTTCCCAAAAACTCATCTACCTCGAACAAATGCTTCCCGCAACGAACCCAATAGCGGTATTTATCAATGTATTCAGAACCACATAGCGGAAGCAGTTTTTCAGCATCCGTTATGGGGATTTCAGTTTCCCATTCAAAGCGGGACAACCCATCTTCGGAGGAAGCGCCTTTTATCGTCAAAAAAGCCTTTTCGCCCATAATACGAACTCGTATCGTTCGTTCAGGGTCGGTATTGAGAAAGCCTTGGGTAATTCGGCGTTTACTTTCAAAATCGGTTTTAAAGGCTTCCGAATTCACTAAAAACTTTCGTTCGATTTCTACATACTCCATACTATGAAATATAGCCATAAATTTGGGTATGGATACGGATTTTCCGATGCGAAAAATCATACATGTAGACATGGATGCCTTTTATGCTTCTGTGGAGCAGCATGACAATCCAGAACTCAAGGGAAAACCAATTGCCGTAGGTGGTGGGTCTAAACGCGGCGTGGTGTCGGCCGCCAGTTACGAAGCCAGAAAATTTGGTGTTCGGAGCGCTATGGCGGGATACATTGCCCAACGGAATTGCCCCGACCTAATTTTCGTGAAACCCCGATTTGAGCGCTACAAAGAAATCTCCAAAACCATACGCAATATTTTCTTCGAGTATACTGATTTAGTAGAACCGCTTTCGCTGGATGAGGCCTATTTGGATGTGACCCAAAACAAAAAGGGAAATCCATCGGCAACCTTGATTGCCAAAGAAATTCGCCAAAACATTTTGGAGAAAACTGGACTGACGGCTTCGGCAGGAATTTCAATCAACAAATTCGTCGCCAAAGTGGCGAGTGACATCAACAAACCAAATGGGCAAAAGACCATCAACCCCGAAGAGGTTATCTCATTTCTGGAAGAATTGGACATTCGAAAGTTTTATGGTGTTGGAAAAGTGACCGCAGAAAAAATGTATAAGCTGGGGATTTTTACTGGAAAGGAGCTCAAAGCGAAGAGTCTTTTGTTTTTGGAACAACATTTTGGGAAAAGTGGTTCGCATTATTATAATGTGGTTCGCGGTATTCACAATAGCCCGGTAAAGCCGCATCGCATTCCAAAATCAGTAGGGGCGGAACGGACCTTCTCGGAAAATCTCAGCAGTGAAATTTTCATGCGCGAACGTTTTGAGAACATTGCGCAGGAATTGGAGAAGCGCCTTCAAAAATCAAATATTTCAGGAAAAACGGTCACCTTAAAAATTAAATACAGTGATTTCACCTTGAATACCCGCAGCAAGACCCTTCCCTATTTCATTGCCGACAAATCCCTAATCCTCGAAACTGCCAAAGACCTTCTGTATCAAACTGGACTTGAAAATTCGGTACGGCTGTTGGGTATTTCCCTGTCCAACCTTAATACCGAAGACAAGAAGAAACCCGATTCTGAGACCAAGGAAGAAGCCATTTCGGTTCAGCTTCGTTTCGATTTCTAAAGATGGCGTTTTTGAAAAGCCTGATTTCTTACTTACATTTAACAATGCAGCGGGCTCAACTTCACCAACACATCATCAACACCGCAGGGGTGCTTTTTTATTCGCAAGGCTATCAAAGCACCGGCATTAACCAAATCATTGACCGATGTGATATCGCAAAAGCTACGTTGTACAGTCACTTTAAATCCAAAGAGGACATATGCATTGCCTATTTAACGCAACGCCATGAGCAATTTATAGTAAGTTTAAAAACCTATGTCGACCGCCGAAAAATAGGAAAGAATAAACTCCTGGCTATTTTTGATTATCTCAACGACCTCTTTAGAAGTGATGATTTTTATGGCTGTTGGGACCTGAACATTCTTGGAGAGATTTCACATAGACAGACCAGTCTGGTTAACCTCCTCCAAAAACAGAAGAAAGCCTTGCTATTACTGCTGGGAGAAGTAGTCTCGGATAATATTGAAAACCTTTCCAAAGCAGAAATCGAAAAGGTTTCTGGTGGCATCTACTTACTATACGAAAGTGCCATTACAGAAAGTTATCTCTTCAAAAGTGATTGGCCTATTTACCTGTCTAAAAGTATTGCGCCTTCTTTTTTTGAACACCTTCCTCTTAAATCATAAAAAAAGCACGCCATACAGGCGTGCTCTTGCTATAGTGATTTGAAAATCCTATCGGACTGTCAAAGTATTGTCGGTCGCGGTCGGGTTGAGTGGACAAAAGTACACGTACTCTCCTTTTTCCAACATTGTGGGTTTTGACTGTTGGGCTTCTCCTGTTTTCACTGGTTGGGTCACATAAGCGGTTTGGATATGATTTTCAGGCTTGGAAATATCCAACCCCTTTTTCACCAACACAAAACCTACATCATGTCCAACGCCAACATTAGAGATATCAAAAATATAGGTGCCTGCGGTTACCGTAAGTTGTTTTTGGGTGAATTCACCAGGCGTTTGTTCCAATTTAATGGTTTTTGCGGCCTTCTCTTTCATCATCTCTTGGGCTTGTCCTCCCAATACTGCTGCCAAAATCAGAGCTATGCTCAAAACTGCTTTTTTCATCTTTCTTGTTTTTTAGATTTTATACAATTAAACAGTTGCTTCCAAAGGTTGCGCTACCGGAAAGTCAACAGGTATTTTTGTGGTACTATGCAGGTAGTTGGAAATGGTTTTGTCCCCTACCAAAACAATAGTGTCAACTAGGTTTTCTTTGGTCCACCCCGCCTCAAAGAAGTTTTCCAAAACAACAGCGTCCGTAAAACCTCTATTCTCGGTGATGTTGCGTGCCAATCTGGCCAAGGCATCCAATTTGTTATCAAAAGAAGCATATCCTCCTCTCAGTTCGAGAATTTGCTCATCTGTAAACCCATTCATTTTACCAACAGCGGTATGGGCTGATAAACAGTAGATACAGTTATTTACTTGGCTAACGGCCAAGTTCACCACTTCTTTTTGTTTTGCGTTCAAAGAAGTTTTTGCATTAGAGGCCGCAAGGTGATTGCCCAAAGCATTTTCAGAATGCGCAAAAGTCGCATAAAGATTGGGCACAAAGCCCAAGGCTTTTTCAAGGTTGTCAAAAATAGCTTGATTGTTGCTATTTACTTCGTCTCTAGTTGGAACATTAAAATTGCTCATAATTTGAATCTTTATATGTTGTTATTAAAATTGTGTGCTTGCTACAAAGGGTTTTTCAGCATCACAGTAGAAATCATGGTGATGTCTTTGGTCACAATGGGTTTTTGGCAAAACGGTGTCCCGTTCTACTTTTCTATTGCTGCTGAAAATTTCAATGAGATTGAAAATTGATTTTTCTGTTGCGTTCATCTTTACCTTTCTTTTAATTATGGTACAAAGATGGCGCGCCAGAACAGGCAAGGGTTAGTAACAATTTCCCGACAACTTGTCGAAATTTCCCTTAAGAGGCGATAACCACGTTTTCGCGGAATTCGGAAGGGGTCATTTGCGTCATTTTTTTGAAAAAACGACTAAAGTGTGAAGTGTAATTAAATCCAAGTTCTTAGGCAATCTTTTGGTTTTGTTTCTCGGTGAAGTGCATCATGCGTTTCGCCTCTAAAGCAACACGGTCTAAAATAATCTGTTGCGGTGGTTTCTGATTATAGATAGAGAAAAGGTTGGAAAGGGTTTTGGGAGACTTGAACAACAACTCGGCGTAGTCACTCACCTTTCTTTTGGTTTTATAATGAAGGTCTACCAAGAAATTGAATTTGCGAATGGTATCGATTTGCTCATTGTTCAGGGTTTTGACAATAAGTTGCTCCTTCGCCAGACGCGTGCTCATGATGATAAGACGCTTCAATAACATTTGCAGCATATCTCCTTGAATGGTATCTGGCGTTCCAAATTCTTCTGCAAATACTTCATGCCACAGTTCAAATTTTCTCTTGTGTGAAGCATCAATGGTTATTATAGGAATGTCTTGAGTGCCGAAAAAGAGTATTCCATTGCAAGAAACTTCGCTATCGTGGTCTGCAATACAATAGAAAGGCCTGTTGAACAAAATCCCTGTTACGGGAAGCGTGGTTTCCTTAAAGGAAACATGGTGCAGATATGTGACGGTCATCAATTGGTTGGGAGCCAATTCAACTGGAATATTATCAACTGCCAACTGTATAGTTACGTCATTTCTATTCCACAAAAATTTGATGGTGTTTTGCGTAATCGAAAAGTCATTTAAAGTATTTTTTAGGTCATCAGTAAAGCCCATTATAGCGCCTAATTTTGAATCTCTATACTCGTATTTCATAGTTGGCTACGTTTTGTTTAACTACCTTAAAACCTTGATTTTCTTACCATTTGTCGTGTTTTCTTGTTGACACTTACTTCTGGATAAGCGGTTTTTTTGATTAAAACATTAAACAGAACTGTTAATATATTATTCAGATTTTACTGGCTATTAAACTTTTTATAGTATTGAGTATGAAAACTATCGAACATTTCGACGCAGCGGGTAGTAAATTCTACCAAAATAGGGCCATCCCCAGCTTCCCAATTAGTTCTATGGATTTGTACGCGCAACACTTTCAAAAAGTGTGTAGAAATTTCCAAGATGTGAAGAATTTGCACCAATTATCTATTGTCCAGAAATGGGAATCGGATGTTCCCTTCAAAAATGGGATTTTGGATAAGGAATATGTTGTTGTTGTAACCGATACAGCGTTAAACATTGTGTATGCTACGCAAAACATTTTTACTATGAATGGCTATCAGCCAGATGAAATCATTGGTAAAAAACCCAAAATGTTCCAAGGGGAAAAAACTTGTCATGAAACATCTCGGGAAATTGGAATTGCAATTCAAAACCGCGCTCCATTCGAAAAAACAATTACCAATTACCGAAAAGATGGAACTATCTACAATTGTTGGATTAAGGGTGCACCTATCTTTAATACAAAAGGCGATGTAGTTAACTTTATCGCTTACGAAAAAGAAGTTGCGTAACGCAACTTTCCCGTCTTAAAAATTACAGGTTTCTATTTCGGTAACCCTAAGGGTATTTACCATACCCTTATCTTTTATGGGCATCGCAGCAAGGCTGATAAGCATATCCCCAACTTCCAAAAAGCCTTTTTTACAAGCAATTTGGTTCACATCATCAATGGTTTCGTCAGTGGAAACAAAGCGGTCGTAGTAAAAAGCTTTTACCCCCCACAACAGATTGAGTTGCGTTAGAATACGTTTGTTCGAGGTAAATACCAAAATATGCGCACTTGGGCGCCACGCCGAGATTTGAAAAGCGGTGTACCCACTGTTGGTCAATGTTGAAATGGCTTTCGCCTTGATTTCATTGGCCATTAGAGCGGCATGGTAACATACAGATTTGGTGATATATCGCTTGGTGCGAATATGCGGAGGGGTTTGCGGTACATTGATAAGACTTGAACCTTCCACGCTAAGCAAAATGCTGGTCATTTTTTCAATAACCTGCACGGGATAATTTCCAACGGAAGTTTCTCCAGACAGCATAACGGCGTCGGCCCCATCCATAACGGAATTCGCCACATCATTTACTTCTGCCCGGGTTGGCGTGAGACTGGTAATCATAGTCTCCATCATTTGTGTAGCAATAATTACAGGTATTCTTGCCTTTTTCGCTCTCAACACCAATTTTTTCTGAATCAAGGGCACTTCGTGGGCAGGTACCTCAACACCTAAATCTCCTCTGGCAACCATCAAACCATCACAATAGGCAACAATTTTATCAATGTTATCTACCGCTTCTGGTTTTTCTATCTTCGCAACGATTGGAATTTTATGTTCGGAATGTTGGTTGATTAAGTTCTGCAGGTCAATTAAATCTTGGCTGTGTCGTACGAAGGACAAAGCAATCCAATCCACATCTTGTGAAACGGCAAACTTCGCATCTTCCACATCCTTTTCGGTAAGTGCAGGCAATGAAATATTGGTGTTGGGTAAATTCACCCCTTTCTTGGATTTCAAAGGTCCGCCTTGAATCACTTCTGCAGTCACCTCATCATTTTCTTTGTTCGATTTTACCTCAAAAATCAACTTTCCATCATCCAACAAAATGCGTTCACCGGGTTTCACATCCCTAGGGAAACTTGCGTAGTTCATATAAACCTTCTCTGCGCTGCCTTCAAAAGGCTCTCCTGTGGCAAAAACGATTTTATCTCCAGGAGCGACCACTGCTTCTCCACCCATAACGCCTACGCGAAGTTTAGGGCCTTGTAGGTCAGCAAGAATGGATGTATTGAGTTGAAGCTCTTCATTGAGCTCGCGAATCATTCGTATTCTTTCGGCAACATCTTCATGTGCAGCATGGGAAAAATTGATGCGGAAAACATCCACGCCTGACAACATCATATTCTTCAATACCTCTTTCTGGCTTGTGGCTGGACCTAGTGTCGCTACAATTTTGGTCTTTTTTCTAGTTGGCATCTCTTAAAAGATTAGGTTTCTTTTGGATTTCAGCTTGTTTGTTTGAATTTCATACGCGGTCAGCAATTTTGGAATTTCGCGCATCTGCTGTAATTTTTTTTGGAGACTCTCTTCATTACCCTCTACTTTCAATATATAATCTACTTCTTTGTGTTCCTGCAACACATAAGATGTCGAAGCAGTTTGGGTAACTCCAAAGAGT
The DNA here is from genome assembly GCA_937899065.1 of uncultured Allomuricauda sp. GTDB lineage: Bacteria > Bacteroidota > Bacteroidia > Flavobacteriales > Flavobacteriaceae > Flagellimonas. The sequence goes on along the minus strand of CALBPG010000180.1, from coordinate 28,458 downwards.
CCAGAATCTGGAACGTTCTGTTCTTCTTCTATCTTGTTTTTTATAAGGGTCCAGTACGTTTCTTCCACTTCATTTTCCCATATGAACATAGGATATGGTTGTGAAGTACCCACTTCCAAATCTTGATTTGTTCGTTTCAAATGAAGACCACAAAAAGCGTTGAGCGCATAGGCCATGGCATGGTCTTCCATAGCGGTGTGCAGTGCAAGCAGTTGAAAATCTTCGTCAAAAAAACTTTCTTCAATTTTTAGCGTAATGGACATACTTCCGGTACGAAAGGTAAATATAAACTTAATCAAGGTGTCTGCCTAAAGGAAGGTAACCCATTGCCTCTTAAATTCTTACGAAAACGTTATAGTTTACCTTTTTTTAATCCTGCTGGTTTTCGATTTTGCGCTGTAGCGCGAAGTATGCGCGTTTGGATGCCTTTTCTTCGGCCTTCTTTTTGGAAGTAGCTCGGGCCTTGGCCATCACTTTATCTTGGATGCTCAATTTTACAGCAAAATGGCGGAGGGTATCATTTCCGGTATCGTCGTAGACGTCGTAGTGAAAGGTTTTCTTTTGTTTTTGGCACCATTCAATGACCAGACTTTTATAGCTGATAACTTTTCCTTCGAGCTGCTCTATGTCCACATAAGGTTCTATCACTTTTCGGTTGATGAACCTTTCACAAAAGGGATAACCTCTATCCAAATAAATGGCGCCTACAAGAGCTTCGAATACATTACCATGGATGTTTTCACCAAAGTGGCTTTTGGGAATGCGGCTTTGTACGTATTTCAAAAGGCCCAGATCTTTTCCCAATTCGTTCAAATGCTTTCGGCTTACCACCTTTGACCTCATTTTGGTTAGGTAGCCTTCATCTCCTCCAGGGACTTCTTTATAAAGGTGCTTGGAAATAATGGTGCCCAGCATGGCATCCCCTAAAAACTCTAGCCTTTCGTAGTTCATGGGATTGCCTTCGTCATCCTTTTTGTTCAGGGAGCGATGAAGGAAAGCACGTTTGTAGACTTCAATTTCTTTGGGTTTAAACCCAAGGATTTGTTTCATCGCCAAAAAAAAATCCCCATCCGCTTTGGGAGGGGATTTAAATATTTTCGACGCTAATCCCATGTGTCTATCCTATTTTTCTAAAAAGAACACAGGCATTATGCCCTCCAAATCCGAAAGTATTGCTCATGGCAACATTTACTTCGCGGGCTTGTGCGTTGTTTAAAGTTAAATTCAAAGAGGGGTCGATGTTTTCATCCACCACGCTATGGTTAATGGTAGGTGGTACCATACTATTTTCCATGGCAAGAATGGACGCGATGGCCTCAATAGCACCGGCCGCGCCTAAAAGGTGACCTGTCATGGATTTCGTGGAATTAATATTGATATTGGGTGCATGATCACCAAATACCTTGGAGATTGCTTTTAGCTCGGCAACATCTCCCAAAGGTGTGGAGGTTCCATGGGTATTGATGGCATCTACATCGCTAGGTTTCAATCCTGCGTTTTCCAAACAGTTTTGCATTACCCGAACCACACCAATACCTTCCGGATGTGGTGCTGTCATATGGTGAGCGTCACTACTCAGTCCTCCACCCAATACTTCTGCGTAAATCTTTGCGCCTCGTGCCTTGGCATGCTCGTATTCTTCAAGAATCAAAGCACCTGCACCTTCACCGAGTACGAAGCCATCCCTAGTCGCATCAAAAGGACGCGAAGCGGTTTCTGGACTTTCGTTTCGTGTGGACAAGGCGTGCATGGCGTTAAAACCACCCATTCCCGCAATGGTTACTGCTGCCTCACTTCCTCCGCTTACAATCACATCGCAATGACCCAAACGGATATAGTTCAACGCATCAATCATCGCATTTGCAGAGGAGGCACATGCTGAGACCGTTGTATAATTTGGCCCCATAAAACCATGCTTGATGGAAATATTTCCAGGAGCAATGTCAGCAATCATTTTTGGGATAAAGAACGGATTGAATCTCGGTGTTCCATCACCGGATGCAAAACCAATTACCTCGTTCTGGAAGGTTTCCAAACCTCCAATACCAGCGCCCCACACGCCTCCGACTCGGAACTTGTCAACCTTTTCCAAATCCAAGCCTGCATCGGCGATGGCTTCATCAGACGATACCAAAGCATACTGTGCAAAGCGGTCCAGTTTTCTGGCCTCTTTACGGTCAAAATAATCTTGAGCGTTGTATCCTTTGATTTCGCAAGCAAACTTGGTCTTGAATTTCTCGGTATCAAAATAGGTTATCGGTGCACAACCGCTGGTACCGTTTTTGAGTCCTTCCCAGTAAGCATTGAGGTTATTTCCAATAGGGGTAAGCGCCCCCATTCCTGTAACTACTACGCGCTTTAACTGCATGAGTTTGATTTTACCCTTTAAAACCTAAATTAAAAAAAAATTATCCATGTGATTCACGATCACATGGATAATTTAAATGCTATATTGAATATCATTAATCTACTTGGCCTCTTCTATGTAGGTAATCGCCTGACCAACTGTTGCAATGTTTTCGGCTTGATCGTCAGGTATCTGAATATCAAATTCTTTCTCAAACTCCATGATTAGCTCAACAGTGTCCAAGGAATCCGCGCCCAAATCATTGGTAAAGCTTGCTTCAGGTACTACCTCATTTTCATCTACACCTAGTTTATCAACGATGATAGCCTTAACTCTTGATGCAATGTCTGACATAATGTTATTGGTTTTTAAAATTTAATTGATGGCAAAAATATAAAACTTTGGATTAAATACACCATTTGTCGATAAAATGTCACCGCCGTGAACATCTTACAAATGAGAATCTTACTTTCGCCAAGCATACAAGACCTATCTAGGCCCAATACATGAATGATATAAAACGAATTGTACTGTTTGCCTCAGGCAACGGCACCAATGCCGAACGCATTTGCACGTTTTTCGAAAAAGATGCCCATGTCGAGGTGGTAGGTATCCTTACCAACAAACGCACTGCTAAGGTTTGGGACCGTGCCAATCGATTGCAAATTCCAGCATTTTGTTTCAATAGAATCGCGTTTTCCGAAGGAGATGCCGTAATACGATTGCTAAAAGCATTACAACCTGATTTAATTGTGCTTGCTGGCTTTCTCTGGAAAATACCTGAGCAGCTAGTCCGTGTTTTTCCGAATATCATTATTAATGTTCACCCCGCATTGCTTCCGAAATATGGTGGAAAAGGAATGTATGGACAACATGTGCATGCCGCTGTAAAGAAAAACAACGAGCAAGAAACAGGCATAACCATACATTATGTCAACGAACATTATGATGAAGGTACCATCATTTTTCAAGCCACTACTCCTTTAGAAGAATCTGATTCCGTAGAGCATATTGCCAATAAGGTCCATACTTTGGAATATGCCCACTATCCGGAAGTCATCAAAAAACTGCTTTTCAAAGAAAATGGCTAAAAAACCAAAGTTCTACACGGTTTGGAAAGGCAAAAAACCTGGGATATATGAATCCTGGGCCGATTGTAAAGCGCAAATCGCCGGGTTTAAAGGAGCCCAATACAAAGCCTTCTCTACTTTCGTGGAGGCGAAGAAAGCTTTTAGGGGTAAATACGACGATTATAAAGGCAAAAGCGCTCCCAAGAAAATATTGAGTGCTGAAGAAATCAAACGAATCGGAAAACCCAATATGCATTCCATAGCTGTGGATGCCGCTTCAAGTGGGAATCCAGGAAAGATGGAGTACAGAGGAGTGGATACAAAATCCAAAAAGGTTCTCTTTAAACAGGGTCCGTTTGAAAAGGGCACCAGCAATGTTGGAGAGTTTTTGGGAATTGTTCACGGATTGGCCTTTCTGCAAAAGCAAAAGAGCGACCGAATATTATATTCTGACTCCAAAATTGCCATGGGTTGGGTGAGAAAAAAGAAGTGTGGTACCAAGTTATCCAAGACCAAAGTCAATGCAGTACTGTTTGAACTGATTGACCGGGCAGAGGAATGGTTAAGGAACAACACATATACAACTAAGGTAGTCAAATGGGAAACCAAGGCATGGGGAGAAATTCCCGCGGATTTTGGAAGAAAGTAGGTTATGCCGTGAGGCAATCTGTACGTTTTTCAATTCCTTAACAGAGTTGTCACAAATGAAGAAGGTAACCGTATATTTGCAGCAAATTTTAAAAAATGTCCAAACTACTGGCGGTCGGTTCGATTGCATTTGATGAAATCGAAACTCCTTTTGGAAAAACTGGAAAAATACTCGGTGGCGCAGCTACTTTTATCGGTTTAGCGGCGAGCCAATTCAAAATCGATATCGGTGTAGTTTCCGTTGTAGGCGAAGACATGCCACAAGAATACCTTGATATTTTAAAGGATAGAGGCATAGATATTTCAGGGGTGGAAATCATCAAAGGTGGTAAAACCTTTTATTGGAAAGGCAAGTACCACAACGATTTGAATTCGCGGGACACCTTAATTACCGAATTGAACACCTTGGGTGACTTTGACCCTGTGGTTCCCGATAATTATAAGGATGCCGATATTGTAATGCTTGGTAACCTTCACCCCAGCATTCAACTGAGCGTCATCGCCCAAATGGAAAAGAAACCAAAACTTATTGTTTTGGATACCATGAACTTTTGGATGGACAACACTTGGGATGAATTGATGGAGGTTATTGGTAAAATCGATGTAATTACCATAAATGACGAAGAGGCAAGACAGCTAACCGAAGAATATTCACTAGTCGCAGCTGCAGAAAAAATCCAAGAGATGGGGCCACGCTATGTGGTAATCAAAAAAGGAGAGCATGGGGCTTTGCTTTTTCATGAAGACAAAGTGTTTTTTGCACCAGCCCTTCCATTACGGGAAGTATTTGACCCCACCGGGGCGGGCGACACCTTCGCAGGAGGTTTTGCAGGTTTTATAACCGAGGCAAGAAATATCTCTTTTGAAAGTATGAAGAATGGAATTATCCAAGGCTCTAATTTGGCTTCGTTTTGTGTGGAGCGTTTTGGGATAGAGCGAATGCTTTCCTTGGAGAAATCGGAAATTGACGAACGCTTGCATCAATTCAAAGAATTGACGCAGTTCAACATAGAATTAAGTTAAAGAATGCCCTGACACTGTTCGGGGCTTTTATTTTTTAGGTAATATGAGTGATGCAATTAAGCACGAATGCGGAATATCACTGATCCGTTTGCTTAAGCCTCTTGAATTTTACAAGAAAAAATACGGCACAGCTTTTTATGGGGTAAACAAAATGTACCTCATGATGGAAAAGCAACACAATCGCGGTCAAGATGGTGCCGGATTTGCCAGTATCAAACTGGATATGGAACCTGGAGAACGGTACATGAGTCGAGTCCGCTCGGCCCAGCAGCAACCCATCCAAGACATCTTTGCGCAAATCAACCATCGTATCAATAGCGTTCTGAGCGAAAATCCAGAAATGGAGAACGATATCGCCGAACAGAAACGGAGCATACCTTATATAGGGGAATTGCTTTTGGGACATGTGCGGTACGGAACCTTCGGAAAGAACAGCATCGAAAGTGTGCATCCTTTTCTACGTCAGAACAATTGGATGCACCGTAATTTGATTGTGGCTGGGAATTTCAATATGACCAACGTTTCGGAATTGTTTGGAAACTTGGTGGAGTTGGGGCAGCACCCCAAGGAAATGGCAGACACCATCACAGTGATGGAAAAAATCGGACATTTTTTGGATGACGCCGTCGCCAAGATTTATAAAGACATTAAAAAAGAAGGGTTCAATAAGCGTCAAGCAACTCCTATCATTGCAGAACGTCTGAACATTGCCAAAATTCTTAGAAAATCTTCAAAAAACTGGGACGGTGGCTATGCTATGGCTGGACTGCTAGGGCACGGGGATGCCTTCGTCTTTCGGGACCCTGCGGGAATTCGCCCTGCATATTTCTACCAAGATGACGAAGTGGTGGTAGTAGCTTCAGAGCGACCCGCCATCCAAACCGTATTTAATGTACCCTACGATGCGGTACATGAACTGGACCCCGGCCATGCCATTATCATCAAAAAGAATGGCGGAGTACATGTTGACCCTATTTTGGAGCCACTGGAAAGAAAAGCGTGTTCTTTTGAACGCATTTACTTTTCAAGGGGAAGCGACAAAGAAATCTATCAAGAGCGTAAGTTATTGGGGAAACTGGTTTTTCCGCAAATCTTGAAAGCGGTCAACGATGATTTGGTTAACACGGTATTCTCCTATATCCCAAACACGGCAGAAACCTCTTTTTTCGGCATGGTAAAAGAAGCCCAAAACTACCTCAACCGGAAAAAGGAATCGCAGATTCTGGCATTGGGTACCGATATTACTCGAGAAAAGCTCAATACTATTTTGGATGTACGCCCAAGAATCGAGAAAGTCGCTATCAAAGATGCCAAGTTGCGAACCTTTATTACCCAGGATAGTAGCAGGGATGATTTGGTGACTCACGTATATGATATTTCCTATGGTTCGGTAAAATCTGGAGACAATTTGGTCATCATTGACGATAGTATCGTTCGTGGAACTACGCTTAAGAAAAGTATTCTTAAGATTTTGGACCGCCTTTCGCCAAGCAAAATCGTTGTAGTTTCTTCTGCTCCCCAAATACGATACCCTGACTGTTATGGTATCGATATGGCCAAATTAGAAGACTTTATTGCTTTCAAAGCTGCTTTGGCTTTGCATCAAGAACAAGGCACCATGCATATTGTGGATGAAATCTATACCCTTTGCAAGGAGCAAGAACACAAAAAGGCCAAGAAGGTGGTCAATCACGTAAAAAAGTTCTACGAACCTTTTTCCCCTGAAACCATTTCCAATAAGATCGCAGAGATTTTAAGTCCTGAAGGAATACAGGCAGAGGTAAAAATCATTTACCAAACCATCGACAGCCTTCATGAAGCCTGTCCAAAGAACCTTGGCGATTGGTATTTCACCGGAGACTACCCGACACCAGGGGGAAACCGCGTGGTTAACCGAGCATTCATGAATTTTTATGAAGGAAAAAACCAACGAGCATATTAAGGGAATTCATTTTAAATTTCTAAGGTGTGCATTTCATCGATGAAATACGCTAATCATCGGGTTTTTCGTTAGTCAGCAAGCTTCAAACCTACTTTAGTAAGGCCATAGCATAAGTAGGTTAAGTTCATGGTAAGATTTGGGGCAAAAAAGGTGGAATCTCTTCCACCTTTTTTATTTTGCTGTAATACCGAAATCTGCAAACGTAATCCTTTTCGCAATCCAGAGTAGTGTCCGCTTTCAGTAACAGCAGTTCATCTGAATTAAAGGGGTTTCATCTAAAAGCTTTCTTCACCGAGAATGCTCAACTTACATTTGTTTCACCATAGCATAAGTAGGTTAAGTTCATGGTAAGATTTGGGGTAAGAAGGCGGAACATGTTCCGCCTTCTTTTTGTTTGAACCCCAAGCTGTTATGTTAAAATTGCAGCGAACAAGCTTCCTATCAATTCAAAAATTTCCTCAAAAACCTTTGTTATTTCTCACAATACCAGTAATTTAGTTTTGCCATAGCATAAGTAGGTTAAGTTTATGGTAAGATTTGGGACGAAAAGGGTGGGAGCTTTCCCGCCCTTTTCTATTATACCCATTTTCAATAAAAAAAGCCCCGGTTTTGACCGAGGCTTCCTTCTTAGATTTGCTTGCTTTTTACTTATTCGCAGCGTATAATTCGTTTACTTTTCCCCAATCGATAACATTGAAAAAAGCGGAAACGTAATCTGGTCTTCTGTTTTGGTAGTTTAGGTAGTAGGCATGCTCCCAAACATCAAGCCCCAAAATTGGAAAGCCCTCACATCCTGAACCCGGCATCAACGGATTGTCTTGGTTTGGCGTAGAACAAATTTCCAAAGCGCCTCCTTTATGAACGCATAGCCATGCCCATCCTGAACCAAAACGCGTTCCGGCAGCAGCACTGAATTTTTCTTTAAAACTGTCATAGGAGCCAAAAGCCTCGTCGATGGCAGCTCCAACAGCTCCATCAGGGGTACCTCCTCCGTTAGCAGACATTACTTCCCAAAAAAGTCTGTGGTTGTAGAAACCTCCACCATTATTGCGGACAGCAGCATTGGACATATCGAGGTTTTCGAGAATGTCTTCAATGCTTTTGCCTTCCAAATCCGTTCCAGCAACAGCACCGTTCAATTTCGTAGTATACCCATTGTGGTGCTTTGTATGGTGTATCTCCATGGTACGTGCATCGATATGTGGTTCCAACGCATCGTAGGCATAGGATAATTTTGGTAATTCAAAAGCCATGATATTGTAGTTTTTATGTTATTAATGTTCCCATAAAAATACGGCTTTAGCCGGTAAAATATAATAAGAGAACCTTAAGTTCATTTCCCTATTGATTAATTTGCACAAAAAACAGGTTGAACGCTTCTCCTTTTGTGGTTTATAATGCTTCTGCTGGGTCTGGTAAGACCTATACCTTAACCAAAAGGTACCTTGGGCTACTGTTTTCAAGCAATTCCTATCGCAGTTTTCGCGAAATGTTGGCCCTCACATTTACCAACAAGGCCGTCGGAGAAATGAAAACGCGAATTTTGGATAGCTTGTTTGATTTTTCACAGCCCTCCGTTCTGGAAAACCCTCCTTTGATGTTTTCAGAACTTGTCGCAGAAACGGAGCTGACCCCAAAACAGCTTCAGCAGAAAAGCACTATCCTTTTGCAACAGCTGTTGCACAATTATTCCTTTTTTGAAATATCGACCATAGATCGGTTCAACCATAAAATCATCAAGACCTTTGCCCGCGATTTAAAACTCGCTCAAAACTTTGAGGTAGAACTTGATGTAGAATCCCTTTTGGCAAAAGCGGTCACTCGTGTTTTGGATAGAGCGGGACAGGAAAAAGAATTGACCCAGTTGCTATTGGATTTTTCGTTGGAAAAAATTGATGATGAAAAGAGTTGGAACATCATCCATGACCTCATTGAAATTGGAAAATTACTATTTCAAGAAAATGATATGGGAAGGATGGCGGAACTCCAAACCCAACCGCTGTCTTATTTTACCCAGCTCAAATCCAAATTGCGAAAAGAGATTGTGAATCTACAAACGCAGTTGCTACAACAGGCTTCATTGGCCTTGGAAAAAATTCCTCAGCTTGGATTGGAGCATGAAGATTTCCCCAGAAAAACCCTACCTAACCATCTTATAAAAATCCAACAAGGTGAAGTAAGCCCGAAAAAGCTTTATGCTAATACCCTTGAAAAAAATCTTTTGGACGGCAAAATCCTAAAAGCCAAGCATCCTATGGAAGACGATTCAGGGTTAGAAGCTTTAATCCAAGGATTTTTCAACTTAAAGGAAATGATTTACCAAAGGGCCCATCTGAGTGCCATTTATCAAAATCTTGTCCCTTTGGCATTGGTCAATACGATATCCCAGGAATTAAAAACTCTTGAAGAAGAGGAGAATGTCGTCCCTATCGCTGCTTTAAATCGAATCATAGCAAACGAAATCAAAGCACAGCCAATACCTTTTATTTATGAACGGTTGGGCGAACGTTATCGGCATTATTTTATTGATGAGTTCCAAGATACCTCGGCGATGCAGTGGGAGAATCTTATCCCCTTGGTTTCCAATAGTCTGGTGGCGGTAGATTCCAACGGAAAAACGGGAACACTCTTCTTGGTTGGGGATGCTAAACAAGCTATCTATCGCTGGCGGGGGGGTAAGGCAGAACAACTTCTTGAACTGGATGAAGCGAAACCGGAGCAGTTTGTGGTTGCACCAGAAATCAAAACCCTGTCTACAAACTGGCGAAGTACCGAAAATATCATCGCGTTCAACAATGGCTTCTTTTCTTACATCGCTCCTCTTTTCGTAGAGCCGCGTTACGGAAATCTATTCGAAACCAGTGCCCAGTTAACTAATCCTTCCTCTGGTGGATATGTGGAATTATGCTTCTTGCACTCCACTAAAGAAATTCATGAAACGTATGCTATTGAAGTAGAAAAAACCATAGCCAAAGTAAGGCAGCAAGGATACGGGTATGCAGACATTTGCATTTTAGTGCGGGACAACAAGAAAGGTGCTTTGTTGGCTGACCATCTGTCCGCCGCCGAGGTACCCCTAATTTCTTCAGATGCCTTGTTGCTCGAAAACGATGCGACCATTTTGTTCTTGATCAACTTGTTGAAGGCCATCCACGACTCCAAAAATGATTTGGCCCGATTTGAGCTCCTTCACTTTTTGGCACCTAAAAATGAATATTTGCATGACTTTATCGAGAAAAACATTCATAAAGTTCATGAATTTTTGAAGGAAGCATTTGACTTTACACTCGACACCATGACCCCCCGTCCAGTGTATGACATTTTGGAACAAGCTGTGGTTCATTTCGAGCTTCAGGATAAATCGCCTGCCCATCTTACCTTTTTTATGCAGGTGGTTTTTGACCATCAGCAAAAAAACGGTCCTGATGTTTTCTCTTTTCTAAACTATTGGGAAGACAAAAAAGCTTCCCTTGCTATTTCTGCTCCTGAAAAAGCTGATGCGGTTACACTTATGACCATCCACAAATCAAAAGGTCTTGAATTTCCGGTTGTAATATTTCCCTATGCGGATACGCCAATCATAGACAAGAGGAAAAAGAAAAAGATTTGGGTGAGCACCAGTTCAAAAACCAAAGGGTTAGGGTTATCGGAATACCTCATGTCATATTCTGAAAACATGCTCCATTTTGATGACGCTTCCAGAGCAGCATATGAAAAAGAATCTTCCCAAATTCAACTAGATGCCATTAATGTTTTGTACGTCGCTCTAACCCGTGCGGAGAAAGCGCTTTTCATACTCTCTGAAATTCCCAGAAAAAATGTTGGTCCCGAAGAAGCCAATTCTTACGCAGAGCTTTTATTTGGTTATGCAAACAGTTCAGCTTTGACGACGGTGGATGAAAACCGTTTTGCCTTAGGAACTTTTGGGAACAATCCAGAAAGCTCAAAAATTGAGAATACCCTGGAAACCGTACAATACACTTTCCGATCAAAAAATGCGCCTCCGTTCCGAATTTCAACGAAATCTGGGCAGCTTTGGAACACCCCACAACAAAGCGCTTTGGATACGGGAACTTTGTTACATGAAATCCTGAGTCGAATCCAATACCACAATGCGCTGGAAAATATCTTTGCCACAATGCAAGATGCAGGTTTGTTTGGAACAGATGACCGCGAAGCGCTATGGAAAAAAGTGGAAGCCACCGTGCACCACCCCTTACTTTCAAAATATTTTACAGAAGATTTTCAAGTATTCAATGAAAAAGAAATTCTTTTGCACAACGGAAACAGTATTCGTCCGGATCGGATAGCACTTTCCGGAATGAAGGCAAGTATTCTCGAGTATAAAACCGGGAAACACGATACAGCCCATGTGGCACAAATTGAAGGGTACGCCCAAGCCTTGCAAAGCATGGGATACACGATTGAGAACACTATACTTATATATATAAATGAAGAGGTTCAACCTCTATTCTTGTAAATTGAAAATATGTACGGAAAAATCAAAGAACATCTTGCACAAGAACTAGAAGACATCAAAGCTGCTGGATTGTTTAAAGAGGAACGCATTATTACGTCCCCACAAGGGGCGATGATACAAATTTCCACTGGAGAAGAAGTCATTAATTTTTGTGCGAATAATTATCTCGGGCTTTCCTCCCATCCTGAAGTGGTACAAGCCGCGAAAGATACTTTGGACTCCCATGGATTTGGGATGTCTTCCGTTCGCTTTATATGTGGTACCCAAGACATTCACAAAACTTTGGAAAAAGAGATTGCGAACTTTTATGGCACTGAGGATACCATATTATATGCCGCTGCCTTTGATGCCAATGGCGGAGTTTTCGAACCAATACTTACGGCAGAAGACGCCATTATCTCGGATTCTTTAAATCATGCTTCCATTATCGACGGTGTACGTCTTTGCAAAGCCAAGCGCTATCGATATGCCAACAATGACATGGCAGACTTGGAAACCCAACTGCAGCAAAGTATTGAAGACGGAGCTCGTTTCAAGGTCATTGTTACTGATGGTGTTTTCTCTATGGATGGGCTTTTAGCTCCCTTGGACGGTATTTGCGATTTGGCGGAAAAATATGATGCCATGGTGATGATTGACGAGTGTCATGCCACAGGTTTTATTGGTGCCACCGGTCGAGGTACTTTGGAAGCTAAAGGCGTATTGGACCGGATAGACATCATAACAGGTACACTGGGCAAGGCCCTTGGAGGTGCCATGGGCGGGTATACCACTGGCAAAAAAGAAATTATCGAAATGCTCCGACAACGTTCAAGACCGTATTTGTTTTCCAATTCGCTAGCGCCAGCAATTGTAGGCGCCTCCATTAAGGTGTTTCAATTACTTGGCAACGATACTTCGCTGCGCGATAAACTTGAGTATAATACTTCCTACTTTAAAGAAGGAATGAAAAAGGCCGGGTTTGATATCATTGATGGCGACTCCGCTATTGTGCCTGTCATGTTATATGATGCCAAGCTTTCGCAAGAGATGGCCAACATGCTCTTAAAGGAAGGCATCTATGTAATTGGTTTCTTCTATCCCGTAGTTCCAAAAGGAAAAGCGCGAATTCGCGTACAGCTATCCGCGGCGCATGAAGTTGAACATTTAGACAAAGCGATTGCGGCATTCACGAAAGTGGGCAAGGCATTAAACGTCGTTTAAGTGTTCAAAATCTTCCGTGTACTGCGTTAAAAAAAATGAAACTAAGATTTTGTTAATAGTTCTTAACAACTTACATTTGCTGCTGATAAACACTTAAACTTAAAATTTTGAGCATGAAACATCTTTGCAAATTATTGGTTGTTGCCTTGGTTTTCCTAGGTTTCAACAGCATCCAAGCGCAAGACGAGAATAATCCTTGGCAGGTGAGTTTTGGAGTTAACGCGATTGATGTATACCCTACAGGTGACGATAGCGCGTTACAAAACTTCGGTTTCGAAACCGGTAGCGTTTTCAGCGAGTACTTTAATGCCACTGACCACTGGAACATTCTTCCTTCTGTTTCTTACATTTCTGTATCTCGTTATGTAGGTGATGGATTCACTGTGGGTGCTCGTGGTTCCTTGAACCGAATTGACAAATTAGGTGATGTTCGTGTAGACAACCTATCCCACTACGCACTTGATGGTACTATCAAGTATGCCTTTTTGAAAAATACCACAGTTGATCCTTTCGTAGAGATTGGTGGTGGTTATACTTGGGTTGATGAAATTGGTGCTGGTACCGTGAACGGTGGTATTGGTGTAAACTTTTGGTTTACTGAAAACATCGGTTTGACCCTACAAACACAATACAAGCATGCTTTCGAAGATTACCTGGTAAAGCATTTCCAACACTTAGCTGGTGTTAGCATCAAGTTTGGTGGAACTGACACTGACGGTGACGGTATCTACGACAAAGATGATGCTTGTCCAGAAGTTGCTGGTTTGGAAGCATTCAATGGTTGTCCTGATTCTGACGGCGATGGTATCGAAGATGCTAAAGATGATTGTCCTAATGAAGCAGGTTCTAAAGAAATGAATGGTTGTCCTGACGCTGACGGAGACGGTGTTGCTGACAAAGATGATGCTTGTCCTAGCGAAGCAGGTTTAGCTGAATTGGCTGGATGTCCTGATGCTGATGGTGACGGTGTTGCTGATAAAGATGATGATTGTCCTAGCGAAGCAGGTCCTGCTGAGAACAAAGGATGCCCATGGCCTGATACTGACGGTGACGGTGTATTGGACAAAGATGATCAATGTCCTGACGTAGCTGGTACTGTTGCTAATAACGGTTGTCCAGAAGTAACTGAAGAAGTTCAGAAGCAATTGAACGACTACGCTAGAACTATCTTGTTCGACACTGGTAAATCTTCTATCAAAGCTGAGTCTACTTCTGTAATGGTAGATATCATCCAAATCTTGAACGAGTACCCAACAGCTAAGTTTACTGTTGAAGGACACACTGATAGTGTTGGTTCTGCTAAGTTGAACCAAAAGCTTTCTGAAGAAAGAGCGAATTCAGTACGTGACTTCCTTATTGACAAAGGAATTGGTGCTGACCGTTTGAACGCTATTGGTTACGGTGAAGACAAGCCAATCGCTACAAACAACACACGTTCTGGTAGAAAACAAAACAGAAGGGTTGAAATCAACCTTATCAAATAAGAGAATATAATTTCTTGAAAAAAGGTCCAGCGAAAGCTGGGCCTTTTTTATTTTTAGGCATGCACGAAACTTTTCTGGAGGAGGTATTGTCCGATTTGACTGCACAAGGGTATGATATTACCAAGTGCCGTTATGTGCTCCCCAGCAAACGCTCCGCTTTTTTCCTAAAACGACACGTGCAGGCTCGCGTAAGCCAAACCATTTTTGCGCCGGATATCCTTGCCATAGAAGACTTCATTGGTGAAATCACTTCCCTTACCCTAGCACCCTCCATTGAGCTTTTAATGGAATTGTTCCATGTCTATCAAAACCGACTTGGTAAGGCATTACAAGAAGACTTCCATTCTTTTTCCAAATGGGGTCAAACCTTGTTGCAGGACTTTAATGAAATTGATCGCTACCTCATTCCAGCCGATGACATTCTAAATTATTTAAAGGCTATCAAAGAAATCGACCATTGGTCCCTTCAAGAACGAAAAACGGAGATGGTGGAAAATTACTTAGCCCTCTGGAGTCAATTGTATCCTATTTACCAAGATTTCAACACCCAACTAAAGTCCAAACAAAAGGGGTATCAAGGATTGATTTACAGAGATGCGGTAGACCATATGGATGCCTATCTCGAATTACAAGACAAGGCATCACCCATTATTTTTATAGGTTTCAATGCATTGAACAATGCAGAATCCACTATAATCCAAAAAATATTAGAGCACGGACCTTCTGAAATTTATTGGGATATTGATGAGCGCTTTCTTTCTGAAACTTATCATGATGCAGGCTTGTTTATTCGCCAATATCTAAAGCATTGGCCTTACTATACCACACGAAGCCCAAAAGGCGTTCGGTCTCATATAAGTCCTGATCAACAAATACAAATTACTGGTGTACCCAAAGACATCGTTCAAATAAAAAAACTATCCCAACAGTTGGGTGAACTTCAATCCGCAGCGTTAGACCATACTGCAGTGGTATTGGCACATGAGGTGCTCCTATCGCCCTTGTTGTCATCTCTTCCGGGTACACTTCCGGATGTCAATATAACGATGGGACTACCTTTGCAAAATTCACAGCTAGCACTCTTTTTCAACCTATTACTCGAAGTCAAGGGTACTCAAAATGTAAAAGGTTGGCCCAAAACGTTACTCCAAAGGCTATTTAGCAATCCGTATTGCCATAGCCTAATTTCCAAAAACAATGCCGTAACCTTAGCAGCTTATCTTTCATTTCTCAACATCTCTGATGCACCACTTGTTTCCACCAAAATGCTCCTTTCCCTCGGCAAGTGTCCTGTCCTATTTGATTTGGTCCTAAATGAATCACAGCAAACGGCCTTGGTTCTAGCTGATTTACTGGAAATTATCGAAATGCTAAGAACCACTAGCTCATTGAAAGACCAAGCATTGGAATTGGAGCAGCTGTTTCGCTTCTACACTATTTTCAATCAGATAAGGTCTTATCAGGAAGCATATCCATTTTTATCAAGCATAAACACCTTAAAAACCTTATTTGACCAGTTATGCCAATCCGAAACTTTGGATATTCTTGGAGACCCTGTCGATGGTCTGCAAATCATGGGAATGTTGGAAAGCCGAGTTTTGGACTACGAGACTGTTTTCATGACCTCCGTAAATGAAGGGGTTCTTCCCGCAGGAAAGAGCAACAACTCATTCCTTCCTTTTGATGTAAAAAGAGCGTACGGATTACCAACCTACAAAGAAAAAGATGCCATATATGTCTATCACTTCTATCGTTTGTTGCAACGTGCCAAAAACGTACACCTTTTTTACAATATACAGAGCCCGATACCTTAATGGGAGGAGAACGCAGTCGTTTAATTTCGCAGTTACTAACTGATGCGCGTTTCGTTGGTAACATAACCCATACTCTAGCAACACCCAAAGTAAGGGCCACGACTAGTTCGCCCAAACAGGTAGCGAAAACCCTTTTGCTACAGGAAAGATTGAGACAATTGGCCCTTTCTGGCTTTTCTCCGTCTTCCTTGTCGGTTTACATTCAAAATCCGTGGGAATTTTATCAGCGTTACGTGCTCCGGTTAAATGAACCTGAAATCGCACAAGAGACCATAGCACCTAACCTCTTCGGCACGATAATCCACGATATTCTCCATGTCCTCTATCTCCCCTTCCTGGGAAAAACATTGGACGCTTCCGCCATGCAGGAAATGAAAGACCGTCTTTCACAAGTGATTCTAGATATGTTTGTAAAACACCTCCCGGATGTTAATATCCAGGTGGGCAGATTTCTTCTAGTTCATAAAGTCATCACCAAATATTTGGTTGAGTTCTTAAAGTGGGAGGAACAGCGCATAGCGACAAATTCTATAACAATTGTGGCGTTGGAAGAACGCTATGAAATACTCCTGGATTTTCCAGAACTGGATTTTCCGATTAAACTAAAAGGATTTCTGGACCGTGTTGAAGATATCAATGGCCTCCGTTGCATTTCCGATTATAAAACGGGACGGGTCACTCCGGCGGAAGTGAAGATTTTAAACAGTCTGGAGAGCATTTCTGAAGCCAACAAAACCAAAGCCTTCCAGCTATTATGCTACAGCCTATTGTATTCAAAAAACCATGAGCTTTCTGCTATGCAGGGTGCTATCTATCCCATAAAAACCATCCGGCAAGGCCTATTATCGTTAAGTCTCAACCGAAATACAGTGCTTACGCCTGAAGATATCATAGCTTTTGAAACGCAACTCAAAACCCTTATTCTTGAAATCTTCAATCCCCAATTCGATTTCGCTGAAACGCGTTTACTTCCCCTTTAAATCCGGGCGGGAAGGACGTACCTCAATCTTACTTGGCAGGGTTCTTGGATGCATCTGAAGAAGGTCCAAAACCAACTTTCCGATATCCTCAGGTTGGATTTTCCAAGCATCTTTATCTGAAGGTTCATTACCATTAAAGTGCGTAGCTACTGAACCAGGCATTATGGTACTTACCTTAATCCCATGCCCTCGTAAATCAAGCATCGCAGCCTGTGTAAAGCCAACAACACCAAACTTGGTAGCGTTATAGCCCGCTCCTTGTGCAAAAAAGTTGGTGCCTGCCAAACTGGCCAATGTAATATAGTACCCTTGAGAGGTCTTAAGGGACTCCACCGAAGCTTTCAGCGTATGGAAAACTCCGTCCAAATTGGTTCGCATCATGCTTTGCCATGCCTCAGAGGAAAGTTGATCTACTGGCGCAAAATGCCCCACCCCAGCATTGGCAATTACAACATCCAATTGCCCCCAGTGTTGTAGAATCGTTTCTACCGCCTTCTCTTCATCAGCAAGAATAGTGACGTCGCTTTTGATAGCCAAAACGCCCTCGGAATTTCCCAGTTGCGTGAGCGCTTCTTTGAGACTTGCTTCATTTCTTCCACTGATAGCAACCTTCATCCCTTTCGATAGTAGGCTTTGCGCTACGCCCAGACCTATTCCTTTAGAACCTCCGGTAATATAGGCTACTTTATTTTCTAAGTTCATCCAAACCATTTTTAGAACCCTAAAGTTCGCCAAAAAAAGAACTCAAGCCTTGACAAAAGTCATTATTCACACTGAGCTTCGGGGTCTTTGTTGAGGACCACATTGTTTTCAGTAATGCGTTTACAAAGGGCAGCTGGAAGCGTAGTTATGTTATTTTCCTGAATCTCGAGCACTAATAAACTGCTCAATTCCCCCATAGCATCGGGCAGGGCAATCAGCTCGTTTTTTTGAAGCATTACCCTTTTCAAAGCCTTCAAATTTCCTATGCCTTCTGGTATTTCGCTCAATTGATTTTCGGAAGCGTTCAATTCAACCAAACTTATCAAATCTTCCAAACGATTGGGTAGGCTCGACAAATTACACCAACCCACATTCAGATTCATCAACCGAACATTATTACCCAATTCCTCGGGTAGTGTTGTTAAGTTTCGGTTGCCATAAACTGATAGACTTATAAGGTCCAAACTGCCGATTTCGGCTGGCAGTTCTTCTAGCCTATTGAAATCCAAGTTGATTTCCATAAGTTGTGCTAGCGAACCGATTGTTGTTGGTAACGCTTCTATCTGATTGTTTCTCAAATTCAAAAAGCGTAAGGCTTCAAGTGAGCCCAGGCCACTTGGAATAGCACGCAATTCATTGGAAGATACATTCAGGGCTTCCAGCTTCTTCAATGCACCTAGTCCTTCAGGAAGTTCCTGAATAACATTGTCCCGTAGATTCAAACTTTTAAGGGCATCCAAGTATTGCAGCAAGGGAGTAACGAGCGTCATTCCTTTCTCCGGGAAACTAACACTGCTTACCCTTCCATCCTCCACCTTAACGCCTTCCCAATTTTCAGTAGCATCTTTTAAATCCCAGGATAATGTATTCTCAGGATTCAAATTATACCATGTCAATAAAACTTCTCTATCCGTCGGTGAAGCGTTCCGTACCACAACCGTATAGTCAACCGAATTGCCACTGGCTGCGGTTACGGTATAAACTACAGGTTCAGAAAAGTCAATAGGGCTGTCGCTGGCAGGGCTTATTTTGGCATCTGAAGACACCATTATTCTGGGCACTAGGTTTTCAGTTGCTACTCCAAAGGGAAGTTCCAATTGTATCGTTCGTTCTTCAAGGTCAATCTCTCCAATACTATTTTCTAAAAGCACCTCATTGTCACTTGCAAAAAAGTCGAAGGAGACAATGACATTCGCATCACTGAGAACCGTGTCGTCATCTGAGTTACATGCGGCCAAAATAAAGAATAGCAAAAACCAGGTAGGAATATAATATTTCATAGTTCGTTTTTTGATGAACTACAAAAGTAGCTAGCCTTCTAAGGCCGCTTTTGTCAAAAATTCCTCATTTAGCCGTTCCCGTTCTATATGAAGTGTGACGGGGCTTTGCCAAAGGTTTTCTTAAACAACTTGCTAAATACAGGTAAACCACTAAAACCTAGGAGGTCTGAGATTTCACTTATGGAATGCTCTCCTTTTTTGAGATACGCCATGGACTTTTCCATTTTTAACCGATTGATGAACTGATGCGGCGTTGTACCATAAACCGCTTTGAACGAGTAGTATAAATGAAACTTGGAAAGAGATGTAACTAGTGACAACTCTTCAAGGGTAATCGATTCGGAAATATTATCATGGATGTATTCATAAGCTTTTAATAGCCTTTTGAACGTCTCCATTTGCGTAGCCTTCTTTTTTACTTCTATTTTACTGGCAAACTTGTATCCCAACAATTGCTCTTGGGCAATTTGTGAAAGAATTTCATTTGAAAGTTCTTCCGCATTGGTTAGTTCAAATTCATCCGTAGTACTTAGTTGATGGATTTTTTGCAGCAATTGTCCAGAATAGAAACAATTTGCCGAAAGGGGTGTTTCCAAATAAAAGGTTCCCTCATCATACGTTTCAAAAGGAGAGTCTAAGAGTGTTGTGTTGTTTGACTCAAAATAATACTTAAACTGCGCTAACGCTTGTCTGGAAACAACCAAACTTAGCACGTCAATATACTTTTCCGATGCATTTTGATAGACCCATCCTTCCCCTGGGTTGGTCACAATAAAGCGATTGGTTCCGATTTTTGCCCTTCGGTCCTTCCAATGCAATACCCCATGTCCCTTTTTAAAAAAGATAATAGTCAAATTGTTGTTATTGAACTCGTAGGATGGCAATGGGGCATAAAAGCGCATCATATAATCCCGTTGTAAATCAAAAATGGGTGCTGAATGATACGATTTACCAGAATAGTGGTCGTAGTAAATGTTCTTGAATTTGTTTGTTTGTTCCATAGGTTGTTTCTCAAGGCTGTCATTGTATTCAATGGGGGAACAACAAAAAGACACCGCTCTTTTCAAAAGGTTGCGCGAACAAAACATACCCTCTTTCATCTTTCTTGTTAAAAAGACTGGGGTCCATTCTTGTTACGCAAACATTGTTTGCTTGAACTGGTGTATAACCACAAAAAGCGGACCATATTATGTCTGTAATAGAATCTAGGTGGTGCGGATATCAATATTCACTATAAGATTTTTCTCAGAGTTCCTTGTTCCCTACACAGTCAATATGGTGGGAAAACTTCATGAAAACAGAACCTGATTTCTTTCTTGAGGAAATGACGAAATATCATTACCAAAACTGGCTACTAATTCCTCTAGATTCTGAATGTCCATGATTATCATTCTGAAGGAATGGATGATAGCAAGGCATGGTAATTTGAAAATGAATTGGGTTGCAAAAACTCCAATAAAAAAACCCCCGTGGTAGCGGGGGCCAAACGTGGAGAATACCGGATTCGAACCGGTGGCCTCTTGCCTGCCAGGCAAGCGCTCTAGCCAACTGAGCTAATCCCCCGAAAAGAGAAGGCAAAGGAAATACTTTTTGCCTAAGTTTCAAAATGTGAATACGGGCTAGTCTTTTTTGAAACTAAGTATCAACACTGGAATCGGAACAAAAAACTCAGATTTGGGAACCGTGTTTTTCTCCCACAATTTTTTGAAGAAGCCACGCTTCTTTCTAAATACGCAGAGCAAATCTGGATTTTGACTTTGGTAATGTTCCAAAACCCCTAAATAAGTAGTTACATTTTCGGAAATAGTGACCCTAGTACTTAAATCCATTAAAGCCGTATTAATCTGGAGGTCATCTTCGGAATACCCTGACCGTTTTACCAAAAGTAAGCTCACCTCAGCTCTAAATTTGTCTCGAATTGAAACCAAGGGATTCAGTACTCTTGACCTTTTTAGAATTCCCGAACCAAAAGCAGTAAGTATTTGTTTTGGCGGGGTAAAGGCCGTTTCCTTGGGTACAATCAAGGTAGGTATGTTGGTTTGCTTTACGATACGCCCTGAAGTGTTGCCCAAATACAACTCTTCATCAATTTCATTGCTTCGTGGGGCAATAATAATCAAATCGATACCCAACTCCTTGTCAATATCTTGAAGGCCATCGATGATATCTCCTTTATAGGTAGCGATTTTGACCTCTACGTGATTCGTTTCTACCGTATTCACCAATTCTTTGATGCGTTCTTTGCTGCTCTCGACGACCTTACCTTCAAGGTTCATGAGATTGCCTGTTGTTGCCGTTACGGTTATCACATCCATTACGAAAACCTTGGCGCCAAAATGTGAAGCGAAGTCCAAAGCATACTGTAACGTATCCTTTGCGTAAGGCGAAGCCCCTATGGGTACTAGAATGTTGTTCATAACGGTATTGGTTGTGATTATAGCTTAAATTTACAATTTAAATGAAACCTTTTTATGGTGCGACGCGCAAAGATATCCGAAATTGATGATATCATGGAGATTACCAGGGCATGCGCCCGAAAAATGATATCGCTGGGCATCTATCAATGGAACGAACAGTATCCCACCCGAGAAGCCTTTTTAAATGATTTAGAGCGAGAAGAGCTTTATGTAAACGAAAAAGAAGGAAGGGTCGCTGGGGCTATTGTCATCTCAACGTATATGGATGATGAATACATTCCCATTTCGTGGTTGACACCCAATGAAAAAAATGTCTATATCCATCGCGTCTGCGTCCATCCCGATTTTCAAGGAAAAGGACTAGCTCAAGAAATGATGGGGTTTGCCGAAACCCAATCCAAAAATCAGGGCTTCGCTTCCGTCAGATTGGATACGTTTTCGCAAAACGAAAGAAATCAACGTTTTTACGAAAAACGGGGATACCAGAAGTTGGGGGATATCTTTTTTCCAAAGCAAAGCGAACATCCATTCCATTGTTATGAATTGGTGTTATGAGTGAAGCCCTCACCGAAGTCAATCTGAAAAATATCAACCGCCTTGCGATCCCTGCAACCATCTCAGGGATAGCTGAGCCTTTATTGTCCATCACTGACACTGCGATTGTCGGTAATATTCCTGTAAATGGGCTTGAGTCTTTAGCTGCTGCTGGAATTGTAGGCTCTTTTTTATCCATGCTGATTTGGGTTTTGGGACAAACTCGCAGTTCTATTTCAGCCATCATTTCGCAATATCTCGGGGCAAATAAACTGAAAGAGGTAGAAAATCTTCCTGCCCAAGCTATTTTTTTCAACATCCTTTTGAGTTTGGTGTTACTACTTTCCACCATCTTTATCATGCCTTGGATTTTTTCACTTTTCGAAGCCAAGGGCAAGGTATTGGAGTTATGCGTTTCGTACTATTCCATTCGGGTATGGGGGTTCCCGCTTACCTTATTCACCTTCGCCGTTTTTGGCATTTTTCGAGGGTTGCAAAATACCTACTACCCTATGATTATTGCGCTCATTGGAGCCGTATTAAATATCCTGCTGGATTTTGCTCTAGTCTACGGTATTGACGGAATCATAGAACCGATGTATCTCAGAGGTGCCGCATGGGCCAGTTTAATTTCGCAGGCTGTAATGGCTATCTTGGTGGGCTTCCTTCTTGCCAAAAAAACTAATATCCGCCTACGTTTGGTTTTTCCATTGAACAAAGAATTGACCCGCTTGATTACCATGAGCCTCAATCTTTTTGTCCGGGCTTTA
The DNA here is from genome assembly GCA_937899065.1 of uncultured Allomuricauda sp. Taxonomy (GTDB): domain Bacteria; phylum Bacteroidota; class Bacteroidia; order Flavobacteriales; family Flavobacteriaceae; genus Flagellimonas. Next base: position 5,764 of record CALBPG010000180.1, on the reverse strand, counting down.
GCGTTAAATGCAGCCTTGATTATTGCCGTTCGGGAAGCCACTTCCCTGGGAGATAAATTCATTGGAGCGCATACCATTGCCATCAATCTGTGGTTATTTGCAGCGTTCTTTATTGACGGATATGGCGCTGCAGGAAATAGTTTAGGAGGAAAACTATTGGGTGCCAAAGATTATCCCAACCTCTGGAAATTAGCCAAAAAAATTGTGCGATATGGATTGGTGGTCAGTTTGGTGTTGATGCTCTTTGGATTCATTTTTTACTATCCGTTGGGACGATTGTTTTCGAACGAAGAAATGGTATTGAGCACTTTTTATGGGGTGTTCTTTTTGGTCATCCTTGGATTGCCCATGAATACCCTAGCCTTTGTGTTGGATGGTTTGTTCAAGGGTTTAGGGGAGATGAAATATCTCCGAAATGTACTACTTACCGCGACTTTTTTAGGATTTATTCCAACTTTATATTTCGGAAAATACATGGGGTGGGGATTCCATGCTATCTGGATTGCATTTATTGTTTGGATGCTTATCCGAGGGTTGGCGCTAGTAGTTCGCTTTAGACAAAAATTCAAGCCCCTCGTGCAAAACCCTTAATTTTGGGTAAAATGTTATCACATGCCTACGGATAGAATCCAAGGAAGTCTTTATACCTCAATTCAAAATAAAGTTGCCACCGTTGAATTTGGGCACCCGGCCAGCAATTCTTTCGTTTCTACTTTATTACAGCGATTAACGGACGAACTAAATTCCCTATCCAAGAATGAAAATGTTTCGGTGATTCTGCTAAAATCCGAGGGAGAACGCGCTTTCTGTGCAGGCGCTTCTTTTGATGAACTGGTCGCCATTTCCAATCTGGAAGAAGGAAAGGCTTTTTTCAGTGGGTTTGCCAACGTTATCAACGCGATGCGGAACTGCAAACAGCCCATTATTGGAAGGGTACAAGGCAAAACTGTCGGGGGCGGGGTCGGATTGGCCGCTGCATGCGATTACGTGTATGCTACCGAAGCGGCTTCCATAAAACTATCAGAAATAACCATTGGTATAGCGCCCTTGGTAATTGCTCCAGCAGTGGAAAGGAAAGTAGGAAAAGCTGCCTTGGCTGAATTGTCATTGAGTCCGGCGGAATGGAAAAGTGCCTATTGGGCTAAAGAAAAAGGACTATTCTCCAAGGTATTTGAAAACATTTCAGACATGGACAAGTCTTTGGAAATTCATGTGGAAAAATTGGCTTCTTACAACCCAAAAGCACTAAGGGAGATGAAACGTGTTCTTTGGGAAGGTACATCGCATTGGGACGACCTTTTGATGGAAAGAGCAGCCGCTTCCGGGCGTTTGGCGCTCTCTCCAGAAACAAAGGCCGCTTTAGACAAATTCAAAAAATAAGGAAACATGGATATCTTAAACCTACTCAACAGTGACTTGGTATTTCCTCTGGTAGCGCTGCTGGTTATTGGGGTGTACATTATCACAAGAATCCGAAATCGCAGGAAGTTCAAACGGTAGTTCCATGTTTCAAAACAAATCGACGATGTGGGTAATCTTTTATTTCATCTTATTTTCAGGCGGTGCTTTTTTGGCATATCAAGCCTATCAACAATATCAAAAAACGGAGCTTTTATTAGATAAGGGCATTCGAACTAAAGCTACAGTCATCCAACTCATTCCCTACCGTAGTGATGATGGCACTACCTATGCGCCTGTTTTTGAATTCAAGGATACACAACAGCAGGTACATTCCTTCGAAAGCTCGATTAAATCCTCTCCCGCACCCTACAAAGTGGGTGAAAAAGTGAAAGTGGTGTACGATAGCAAGGATAAAACCAATGTCAAGACCATTTCCTTTTGGGGGCTGTATCGTTGGAGTGTCATTTTGAGCATGGTTGCCGCCCCATTGATAGTACTAGGTGGTAGTTACCTTTGGTATATTTACTTTTAATACGAATCGTGCATAAATTCGTCAATCCCTATATTTAAACCATGAAGGAATTGAAGCTGGAAGCAGGTAAAAAGGTATACTTTGCAAGCGACAACCATCTTGGTGCTCCTACTTTAAAGGATAGTCTGCCTCGGGAAAAGGTCTTTGTCTCTTGGTTAAATACCATAAAGGAAGATGCCGGAGTCATTTTTCTGCTTGGAGATTTATTCGATTTCTGGATGGAGTACAAGACCGTAATTCCCAAAGGATTCTCAAGAACTTTAGGGAAGCTTGCGGAGCTTACGGATTCGGGAATTCCTATCTATTATTTCGTTGGCAACCACGACCTGTGGATGGATGGCTATTTCGAAGAGGAACTAAACATTCCCGTTTTTCATAAACCTCAACAATTCAAGATTAACGGCACCTCATTTTTTATTGGACATGGCGACGGCCTCGGGCCGGAGGACAAAGGATTCAAACGCATGAAAAAAGTGTTCACGAATCCCTTAGCGCAATGGCTTTTTAGATGGCTGCATCCCGATTTAGGAGTTCGCTTAGCGCAACACCTTTCCGTGAACAACAAAATCATTTCCGGAGAAGCAGATGCCAAATTTTTAGGAGAGGATAAAGAATGGTTGGTTTTGTATGCGAAGCGAAAATTGGAAACGACCCATTACGACCATTTCATTTTTGGACACCGTCACTTGCCTTTGGAGATTCAACTCAATGAAAAATCACGGTATACCAATTTAGGGGATTGGATTACATACTTCACCTATGCTATTTTTGATGGCCATGCTTTGAGCTTGGAGAAATTTGAGACTAAATCATCCTGAGGTAGCCTCAGATTCTTCTACATCTTTAGACAAATCCAACTTTCGAAAACTGGGGGATATCCATCCTGTCAATCCTACGGTCAACAAGGTCATACATCCGCCAAAAACCACGGCGGGAACCGTTCCCAGCAATTTTGCGGCCAAGCCGCTTTCAAAGGCACCAAGTTCGTTCGAGGAACCCACGAATATAGAATTCACTGAAGCCACTCTCCCTCGCATATTATCCGGTGTTTTCAGTTGTAAAATAGTCTGTCGAATAATCATGGACACCCCATCAACAGCCCCACTCAGGAACAAGGCTCCCACAGAAAGCCAAAATAATTCAGAGAGACCGAAAACGATAATACAGATGCCAAAGGCGAAAACAGCGAGCAGCAGTTTGCGTCCTGCATTTTTGTGAAGCTGGAACCGCGTCGAACCGAGCATGGTAATAGCGGCCCCTACAGCCGGAGCAGCACGCAAAATTCCGAAGCCTTCAGAGCCGACATTCAAAATATCCTGGGCATAAATGGGTAGTAGTGCTACGGCACCACCAAATAAAACGGCTATCATATCCAAAGTCAACGCGCCAAAAACTGCCTTGGTCTTGAAAACAAAACGCAATCCGTCTTTCAAACTTTGCAACACAGGTTCCCCTAATTTGGGATTCAAAATGGGCTTTCTGGGAATTTGAAGTAGAAATAGCAATGCTAACAAAGAGAATCCAAAAACGATACACATGGACCAATGCACCCCAATCCATCCAATGGAAAAACCAGCTAAGGTTGGTCCCAAAACGCCCGCTACTTGCCAAGTTGAGCTGCTCCAAGTTGCCGCATTGGGGTATATTTTCTTAGGAACCAAAAGCGCTATCAACGAAAAAACGGTAGGTCCAATAAAAGCACGAACCACTCCCCCTAAAAACACCATCGCATACACTGCATAAAGAATGGTGGAAGTTGCAAGGGATTTTGTCAAGTCTGGGTCACTGATGAGAAACAGCCCTAAGCTGACTACTGAAAAAGCCATGATGCACTTAACCAAGAGGTTCCGTTTTTCAGTCTGGTCCACAAAATGGCCCGCAAATAAGGCCATACCTACTGCGGGAATCACTTCGATTAATCCAATAATTCCTAAGGACAAAGGGTCTTTGGTCATTGAGTACACTTGCCATTCAATGACAATAAACTGCATGGACCAAGCAAAAACCATCGCAAAACGCACCACCAAAAAGATGTTAAACTCTTTATATCGTAAGGCTGCGTATGGGTCCATGGGGGCTATCGAATATCTCTCAGTTTTAGCTGAATGCTAGTGGTTCCGTTCCATTCATTTTCCTCTAGGGAAAACACCGCGTCAAAAGTACGACCTGATTTTACGGTATTCAGCATTTTTCCTAAACCAAAACCAATAGCAGAGAAAACTTTTCCATTTTTGGTAATGGATAACTTTAAATGTTTATCGCCTTCCCCAACGCATTTTCCATAGCCAGTATCTTGGAGTCCCCTTGCCATAAATACAGGAGTCATATTTCCAGGGCCAAAGGGCGCGAACTGTTTTAATATTCGGAGAAGTTTGGGGGTAATCTGGGCGAATTCAATTTCCATATCGATTTGCTGCTCGCGTTGCAACAAATTAGGATCAATGGATTCGGATACAACGTTTTCAAATTTTTGTTTGAAGGCGTCATAATTATTGGGTTCCAAAGTGAGGCCCGCGGCATATTTATGTCCTCCAAATTGTTCGATGTATTCTGCACACGCCTCCAAGGCATGGTACACGTCAAAGCCCTTGACCGAACGGGCCGAAGCGGCAAGCTTATCTCCACTTTTGGTAAAAACCAATGTGGGGCGATAATGGGTTTCGGTCAATCTTGAGGCTACGATTCCGATAACACCCTTGTGCCAAGTGGGGTCGTATACGACTGTGGTTCGCTGTTCTTCTTCGCCATTTGTTTGGATTTGTTGTAGTGCCTCCTCGGTGATTTGGCTGTCCAAATTCCTACGGTCGCTATTGAATTGTTCAATCTGCCCAGCAGTTTCCTTGGCTTTGGACAAATCCTCTTCCAACAACAATTCCACAGCATGTTGGCCATGTTTCATCCGCCCAGCAGCATTGATGCGAGGGGCCAGAATGAATACCAAATCGGTTACCGTGAATTGTTTCTTCTTTACATTTTCCAAAATAGCCTGGAACCCCGCTCTTGGATGCGCATTGATAACCTGAAGTCCCAGATAGGACAATACCCGGTTCTCCCCAGTAATGGGAACAATGTCCGCTCCAATAGCTGTCGCTACCAAATCCAAAAAAGGATAGAGTTCTTCTGTATCATGATGACTATCCTGATGTAGGGCTTGAATCAATTTAAATCCTACACCACAACCGCAAAGTTCCTTGTAAGGGTATTCACAATCTTCACGTTTTGGGTCCAAAACGGCAATCGCTTCTGGTAAAGCAGGGCCAGGCCGGTGATGGTCGCAAATGATAAAATCAATCCCCTTGGTTTTGGCATACGCTACTTGTTCCAGGGCTTTGATACCACAATCCAATGCAATAATCAAAGTGAAATCATTGTCGGCGGCAAAATCAATTCCTTGAATAGAAACCCCATAGCCCTCTTTGTATCGGTCCGGAATGTAGGTGGCGACTTGGCTACTGGAAAGTGATATATAAGAAGATAACAACGCCACCGATGTGGTGCCATCGACGTCATAATCGCCATACACCAAAATATTTTCATTCGCTTCAAGTGCCTTCTGAATTCTGGATACGGCCTTATCCATATCCTGCATTAAGAAAGGGTCATGTAAGTCTTCCCATTTGGGCCTAAAAAACCTTTTTGCCTGATCATAATTGGTTATACCGCGTTGTAGCAAAAGCTGAGCAATCAGAGGGTCGACCTTCAAGGCTTTTGTAAGCTGTTCAATTTCTTCGGGTAGGGGTTTTGCTTTAAGGGTCCATCGCATGGGTATACTATTAATTTGGGCAAACGTCAATTCGAGTTTGCGGATGTCGTCCGTATGCTGCGCGATTA
>CALBPG010000179.1 GCA_937899065.1 uncultured Allomuricauda sp. | reverse complement strand
GTTGTATCGTGCGGAACTTTCGGCTACGGTATTTTTGATGATGGGGTTTTGGCTGATGCTACAAAGGTATTGGTCCGCTGCTATTCCAATCGCCATACTTTTTTTCATTGGTGCCGGACTTACCCATGAACTCGCATGGTTTTTCCTTTTGCCTTTAGGTTTTTATTTGAAACGAAAGTCATTCGATATGGTTTTCGGAATAGTATGGTGCTTTTCTTTCTCGCTAGGTGCTTTTTGGTTTTCAACTGTAAATCCGCCATTTGCGGCTACTGGTTTTATGATGAGCGTAGGTCTTTATTTTATCCTTTTACCATTATTTAAAAACCTACCGTATACATTAAAAGAGAGAACCACATCTCTTTTAAAAAAGCAACTCAGTCTTTCGTTTGGTCTACTATTCGTGACGATGTTTTATGTAAAGCATCAAGATGTAGCACCCCAAAAACCTTCCTTGCTAAAAGAATATCGCATAGGAAAAGAACTCATTTCAACCCATCAATGGAACGCCGCCATACTTCATTTCGAAGATTTGCATCAAAAGGCCCCGTATCACCGATGGACGGTCTTAAATCTTTTGGATACGTACCACGCCCTTGAGCGCTGGAACGATTTAGAACAATTTTCTTCCCAACTTTTAGTCCAAAAAAACCTTACTAAAATTACCAAAGAGTATCAAGACATTGTAGCATCAAAAAAACCTCGAATCGTGGTTTTGGAAGAAATTTTTACGGCTAACCCGTCAGTTCATAACGCTATGCCTTTGGCGAATGAATATTATCGTAGAGGTGAGTATGCGCAAAGTGCCCATTTCTCAAGATGGATACTTCAACACGAACCCAATTCAGAAAAAGCCTTGCACCAACTGGGTGAAGCATATTTAAAACTGGGCAACCTCCACGATGCCAAACGCAGCTTCCAAAAGGCGTCAGGTTTAACCCATACTGAGCATAACACTCTTGCTGTTGTACCCTAGAATAATCCGCTTAAGCAGTTTTTGCCAGAGCAATTTCCTGTGGATTCAAAATGGAACTTTTGTCCGTCAAATTCAATAAATATTCCAATATTTGCGGGTCGAAAAATGTACCATGAAAAAATATCATTTCATTTGGGTTTTGTTGCTAATCATTACAGCATGCTCCCCTTCCAAAGAAAACAACACAGCCATTGATGGAAATATCAAAGGACTTAAAAAAGGGATCTTGTACTTGCAGCGCCTGCAAGATTCTACTTTGGTCAACCTTGATTCAGTAGAAATTAAGGGAGAGGCTCAGTTTGCTTTTGATTTCTTTTTGGAAGAACCGGAGGTACTGTATCTCTATTTGACCAAGGAAGACCAAAACGATATCAACGACCGTATTGCTTTTTTCGCCGAGCCCGGTGCTATTCAAGTCAACACCAAATGGAATACTTTTGACGCGAATGCGCAAATCACTGGTAGTGTTTCACATGACTTGTATTCTGAATTCATGGAGATGATGTCCAAATTCAATCTTAAGGAACTGGAAATCGCCCAAGCCATGCAAAAAGACACTCTGGCTTTTGATTCCCTTCAAAACATTCTTCGCAAGAATACGGTAAACCGCTATCGCTACGCTTTGAACTTTGGACTCAATCATCCGGAGACGGAAGTAACGCCTTATGTATTGATGAAAGAAATAAAGGATGCCAATCCCATTTATTTGGATTCCATTTATAGACTCTTAAAACCAGAGATTGCCCAATCTAAATATGGGAAAGCATTGGGAAAACAATTAGGGAAATAAAGGAACTGTTAGCTGCTGAGGCCGTTCAATTGCTCGATAAGCTCAGTAGCGCGTTCTTCAAGGGTATTGCGCACACTTTTAAAGTGGTTCTTTCGGTCGTCCACTTCCTTTGCATGGATTTGCCCCATCAGTTCGTCAAAAACTTCGATTGCCTTATCAATAATTGCCGAGCCTTCTTCTGAGTTTTGGTTGTTTGAACCTTCTTCCCAGATATAAACCGCTTCGATAATGTCACCCAAAACAAAGTTTACATCTTTTTTGAGGTCACGTATGCTGGCCATAATTTTCCTTTTTTTAAAGGTACTATTAAATGCTAACTTCTAAAAACCTTGCTCCTAAAGTTGTAATTTCTATCACATCGGTATCAGCTCCCAGCAACAGTGTTTCGCCTTTTTTAACCGAGGTTTTACCTGCTGCGTTGGCTACGGTAGCCTCGCCTTTCACACACATTAGAATAGTAAACGAATCCCTTTGGCTTACATCCAAAGTGTAATCAGTATCTAGGTTTAAATAGTTGGTTTTGAAATATGGGCTTTCAACCATGGTATTGGCCATATTACCCTCTGTGGGATATGTGACCTTAAAATCATCTTTACGCTCATAGTCTATGGCATCAACGGCCAGCTCGGTATGAAGCTCTCGAAGATTACCATTTTTATCCTTTCTATTGAAATCAAATACGCGGTACGTAATATCGGAAGTTTGTTGAATTTCAGCCAACAAAACGCCGGCTCCAATAGCATGTATTTTTCCAGTATTGATAAAGAATGTATCTCCCTCGGTTACCTCTTCGTAGTTCAACAACTCCAATAAAGTGTCGTTTTCAAGGCTCTCCACATATTCCTTCTGCTGTACATCACGATTGAACCCAACAATCAATTGTGCTTTAGGGTCTGCATCCATGATGTACCACATCTCGGTTTTACCAAAAGAGTTATGTCTTTTTTTGGCCAAGGCATCGTTCGGGTGCAATTGTATGGAAAGGTCTTTTTGTGCATCGATGAACTTGATGAGAATCGGAAAATCTTTTCCAAACCTATCCATAACGCTTTTCCCCAATAGTTTTTCCTCGTAACGATCAATCAGACTATTAAGGGAGGTCCCTTCCAAACTCCCCTCGCTTACCACAGAAATATCACCTTCAACCCCAGAAAGCTCCCAGCTTTCACCAGTAATATCGCTTTCTATAGGCTTTTGCAGCACTGATTTGAGCTTGGTTCCGCCCCAAAGGCGTTCCTTTAGGATGGGTTTGAATTTTAATGGGTACAACATTATCCGTTATAGGTTACGAAGTTACGTGGCGTTTCGTACAGCACCACTTCAAGTTTGTTTGCTGAATCAATATGAGGTCTGAGATAGTTCCAAATAACCACCGCGATATTCTCCGCTGTTGGATTCAAGTTTTGGAAATCTGGAACATCTTCGTTCAAATTTTTGTGGTCAAAGCGTTCTTCAACTTGGTCTTTGATTAAGTCCTTGAGCACTTTCATGTCCATTACATATCCTGTTTCAGGGTCAATCTCACCCTCTACGCTAACAATCAAATCGTAATTGTGACCATGATAGCGTGGATTGTTGCATTTTCCAAAAACCGCCTCATTTTTCTCAAAACTCCAATCTTTTCGGTACAACCTATGGGCCGCATTAAAGTTGGCCTTTCTACTAACTTTCACTTTCATTACGACGCGTCTTTTTTCTCGAAATATTGATAGAATCGTTCAAATATAATTTTGAACCAAGCAGTGTAATCCTCAGGGTTTTCTGCGATGTCTTCTTTAATTTCATGCGGATACATCCATTTCCAGCTTTCCACTTCTTCCGGATTGATTTCTGGGAAACCATCATAGAAGCCCAACATCACATGATCGTACTCATGCTCTGTGAGACCGTTGTCAAAAGGTGCTTTGTAAATGAATGAAAATAACTCTTTCAATTCCACTTCAAAGCCCATTTCTTCTTGAAGTCTGCGCTTTCCCGCTTGAATATTGGTTTCACCATCCCGCTGATGGCTACAGCAGGTATTGGTCCACAACAAGGGAGAATGGTACTTGGACGCCGCACGCTGTTGCAGCATGATTTGTCCTTCCTTATTTTGAATAAAAACTGAAAATGCACGGTGTAAAACCGCTTTTTCGTGTGCTTCCATCTTGGGCATCAACCCAAGAGGCTCGTTGTTTTGGTCAACCAAAATCACCATTTCCTCTTTCATAGAGCAAAAATAGTGTGTTTAGAGAGAACCTGTCCTATGGGACGATAAAGAAAAAGACTAAAAGAATCGAGGGGATTTGAGGTTACCCAAATTTCGGATAAAGTCAAAACGAACGATGATTTCAAAGGAACCATCATTGAAGGTAGTCGCGCCCAAATCCGTGATTTCCCGGTCATAAGCGAGCCCCACAAACATCTCATCGGAAAGATGAAATCCAAACATACCGCTAAAAGCAGCGTCCCAACGGTAGGCCACTCCACCAACAAACTTTTCGTTGAACATAAAATTAGCAGACAAATCCATTTGTAGTGGTGCCCCCTGTACCATTTTGGTCAAAATGGTAGGCTTGAATTTCAAATCTGGATTCAAGTCCCAGACATAACCCGAAATCAAGTAGAAATTGACTTGCTCTCTAGCCGTAGAAACCGAGGATTCATCAAAGTGGTTCGTTTCCAGAATACGGGGCGCAGAAAAACCTGCATAAAAATTATTGGTATGATAGTAAATCCCTGCTCCGACATTCGGCGTGAACTGGTTTTGAATATCCTGCTGGGCGGTTAACTGAGGGTCGATATTGAATTCATCCAACTCGGAATAGCGAATATCCAACATGTGGGCACTTGCCTTTAAACCAAAGCTTAAGCGTCCTTCAAGAGAAGTGTAAATCGTATAAGAGAAATCTACATCAAAGTACGTTTCCGACGTAGGACCGATTTTGTCGTTTACCACGGATAGGCCAAGACCTACTCCGCGATATCCGATTGGAGAGTGAATATTCAGGGTTTGTGTTTCTGGTGCACCATCCAACCCCAACCATTGGTTACGATACAAAGCAGCTACACTCAAATGCCCTCTTGAACCAGCATAAGCAGGATTCACACTCACTGTGTTGTACATGTATTGGGTGTACTGTGCATCTTGCTGAGACCATATGGGCAGGGTTCCCAAAAGACATACGGCCCAAAAGCACAGTCGAAGTATTTTCTTGTTCATTCTATTTTCCAAAATCCTCATCTCTTATCGGTTGATGTATAAGTAGCCCGAAATCTGCTTGGTTATTCCTTCGTCGTTTACGTAATCCACTATGTAGAAATAGGTGCCTACAGGGAGTCTGTTGTCCTTATCGACAGTAACGCGTCCTTCGGAGGTACCATCGAATACATTTGAGCTATTGTCATACCCTCTAGCCTGGAAGACGAGTACGCCCCAGCGATTAAAGATTTTGACTGTGTTGTTTGGAAAGTTTTCTATTCTTCTGATTTCAAGGAAATCGTGTACGGTATCATCGTTTGGCGTGATTACGTTGATAACATCGATATCCTCAACATTGGTCGGAACTTGGTCTCTGTCAAGATAATTCGGAATTCCATCGTCATCTGAATCATCATTGGCAAAGTTGTCATCTTGGTCCAGGTCTTCATCACGGGTAAGGATACCATCATCGTCATCATCCGTATCGCGATAATCCAATTCATCATCTTGGTCTGTATCTTGCAAATCAGTTGCCGGATCATCAATCTCATCGTTCACATCCACATCGTTTAAGACGCTACCTTCAAATACGTCATCCAAACCGTCGTTATCTTGGTCGGAGTTCATCAACGACACATCTGAAATACCATCAAGGTTGCTATCATTCGTCTCAATAAGGTCTGAAACACCGTCATCGTCACTATCCTCATCCACATAATCCGGGAAACCATCCCCATCCGTATCTACCGGAATCAAGCCCGTATTTCCTGCATTTTCGTATGCATCGTCCACTCCATTGCCATTGTTGTCTACCAAACTCGGTGGAATGTATCCAAGCGTAGTTTGGGCCTCAATATTATCAGGAATTCCGTCGTTGTCACTATCGATATCGAGATAGTCTGGAATTCCGTCAAGGTCGGTATCTGTGGCATCCGTGGAGGGATCATTATCATTGTCAGCATTTAAGTCTTCAAAAGCATCTGGAATACCATCATCATCACTATCCAAATCCACACCATTGGCATTTACCATGATGCTTACCGTCGCTGTACTGCAATTTCCGCTGTTGTCGCATAGCGTGTAATCAAAGCTATCCGCACCTGTGTAATCGAGGTTAGGCGAATAGGTTATGGTGACATCGGAAGGGTCGTTTGGCGTACTATTGTCATTTATCGTTACGCTTCCATTAGTAGGTGCGGTTGTAGTTAATGTACCTAGGGTCGGAAGATCATTATCATTAGCCAAGATGTCGATAACCTCTGGCATATTTTCTTGAACCGCTACCAAATCATCAATAGCATCAACGATAGGATTTACGGTTATCGTTACATCAGCGGTGCTGCAATCTCCAAAATTGTTGCATAACGTATACCCGAAGGAATCAGGACCGTTATAATCCGGATTTGGAGTGTAAGTTACTATGTCATCGGTTGGGTCGGAAGGAGTACCGTTATCATCAATAGTTACCGTTCCATTGACTGGATCGCTTGTAGTTAATATTCCAGCAGCGGGTAAATCGGAATCATTATCAAAAATGGGTAGCACTACCGAACTATCTTCATCTACGGTGGCAAGGTCATCTACCAAATTGGCGGCTTGACTCATACACACTACGGTAAATCTGGGCAAAGCCTTGCTATTTCCAGCTTTTGTTATTGTAGCGACATAGCGGGAGACGGTTTGCGTACTAGTGACCGTTGGGCTGTTTTGATTGCCGGGTAACGCCGGTGTCCAACTAACTGTTGCCCCAGCAGAAACATTTGCTGTTACATCCAAGGTCACTTGGTTGTTTGGGGTTTCACAATCTGTAAGGATAAAGTATCCTGTAGCATTCGACCCACAAAGTGTCCCATCATAAGTTGCATAGTACACCCCAGGTTGGGTTGCTTCATAAAATGAGTTGGTTCCCAATACTGTAGCAGGGCTCGAAGCCTCAAACCAGCGATAGTTGGTTTCATCTCCACTATTTGGTGCTTGTAGCAGAAACTGTGCATGCGCTCCCCAAACTCCACAAAAAAGGAGTAAGAACAGTAAAGGCAGCCTATTATGTATAACGTTTGATTTCAAAATACCGTTGACCATTTGGTTTTACTTTACCACAAATACCACGTTGATCAAGGAATTGTAATCAGACGGTTGCGCTATAATATCGTACGTCATTACCCCGGCGGCACTAATACTGACATTATCGAAAACCGAGTCATCATAAAAAGTGATGTAATAGTATAATTCATCGGCAGCAAAGGTCGGGATAGCAGCCGGTGCCTCATCCGCTCCGCCAACATCACTTCGCACAAAAGTGTCGGTAAATGGTGCCGCCGTCGGCGCATATTGATTCACGTATTCTAGATATAAATTTTTGGTCGCACCTGTTACATTCGAAGAGGCATCAATCGCAATGGATGGTGGATAAAATACCCTTGCTGCTTTGATGGCAGGAATTACCGGTGCCACATCCTGCAATACTTGTTCCACTGTGGTATAATCAGGATTGGTATCACCGTCTATATCAATCGGAGTATCCAAATCAATCTCCGAACCTGTGGCATCAACTTCCAATGCCCCAGTAGTGGCATTTTGTGTCAATCCAGCTCCTGCTACGTCTGCATTTATCTTAGTCGCAGTTACACTATCATCTTCCAAATCAGCAGTTGCAACAGTACCGTCCAATATCTTATCACTCGTAACCGCCCCATCTTCAATTTCATCAGTTTCAACGGCATCCGCAGTTAAATCAATCACACCTGTATTAGATATGGTCGCATCCCCAGAAGCCGTGACTCCCGTGGCTACATTACTGGCGTTTCCAACAAATATCTGACCGTCATTAAGGGTGTTTGAAGCGGCTACCTGATTATCCACATAGGTCTTCACCGCCTGCTCGGTGGGGAAGTCCGTGGCACTGTTGCCCGCAAGGGTCCCGTCGTTCGATTTGTTCGCCGTGTCCTCCTTGTCGTTCTGGAGGTCGGTGATATCATTGGCATTGGCCGTGATGTTCGTGGTGTTCGTGGCGATATTACCAGCATTCGTGGTGATGTTGCCCGTATTCGCTGTGATATTTGTCGTGTTGGTCGCGATGTTGCCCGCATTCGTGGTGATGTTCGCAGCATTGGCCGCAACACCGGCACTGTCGTCCAGAGCCGAGA
>CALBPG010000178.1 GCA_937899065.1 uncultured Allomuricauda sp. | reverse complement strand
CAACCTGGCCATAACCGTTTCAGGATGTACCTCCACCGAAGACCCCGACGTGACACTAAACAACTTCGTATTACCCACTATTTCCGTGACTAATTTCACAAACCCTTCTACTTGCAGTGGAGATGATGGACAGATTGCACTCAACATTACTGGAGTTACCAGCAATGGTCTTTACGACATTGCATATGACGGAGGGGTTTTCACTAATATTCCCGTAAATGCAATTTCTGGGTGGGCTGCCATTAATGGTCTCTCAGAAGGCAACTATGATAACCTGAGTATTACTGTGAACGGCTGTACCTCCGAAGGAAACCCTGATGTAACGCTAACTGACCCTGTCACTCCCACAATAGTCGTTGTATCAGCCACTGGCCCATCCACTTGTGGCGGGAATGACGGACAAATGGTGTTGGAATTCACCGGACTGGGCAATAACGATTACATAGTGGACTATGATGGAGGAACCTTAGATGTCTTCGTAAACAATGGGACTGCCTTTGTGAATGGATTACCGCAAGGGGATTATAACAACTTGAGCATAACCCATAACGGTTGCACCTCTTTGGAAAATCCAAGTGTAACCCTGAATGACCCAATCCTTCCGACAATAGCCGTAGTGTCCTTCACTGACCCATCCACTTGTGGTGGGAATGATGGACAAATCGTGTTGGAATTTACGGGGCTAGGTAATAACGACTATGTCGTGAACTATGATGGAGGAACTTTCAATGTGTTTATTAACGATGGGACTGCCTACATCAACGGATTATCCGAGGGGGACTACAACAACTTGAGCATTACCCATAACGGATGTACCTCTTTGGAAAATCCAAATGTTATCCTAACGGACCCTATTACACCTACCATTGAAGTAACGGACTTTAGAAACCCAACCACTTGTGGAGGTGAAGATGGACAAATAGTACTTCGCATCACAGGTGTAAACAACAATTTTTATGATATCGTCTATGATGGAGGCGTATTCAATGATGTCTTTGTTAACGGAAGTGCTGACTTTGCAAGAATTGACAACGTCCCTCAAGGCACTTACAACAACTTAAGGATAACAAATAACGGATGTACCTCAGTAGAAAATCCCAATGTTACCCTAGTAGACCCCACACCACCTGATGCGCCTATTGCAAGCAACCAATCTTTCTGTGCTGGGGATAACCCAACAGGTGCCCAATTAATCCCCGCTATTAATGATGGTTTTACTTGGTACAGCGATGCAGCGTTAACCTCTGTTGTTAGAGCTAGTGATACTTTAAACACTCAAAACTACTATGTCACCCGCACCGAAAATGGTTGCGAAGGACCCGCAACTGCGGTTTCCATAACCATTAATATGGTGTCGATAAGTAGTGTTGATATAAGTCATGAATCATGTTGGGGAAGTGGCGACGGATTTGTTGATGTAATTATAGAAAATGGAGCAAGTCCATTTACCGCGCAACTGAATTCGGAACAAGTCGGTGTATTCTCCAATGATGTTTTAACCATTACTGAACTAAATCCAGGAAGTTACTCCCTTGATATTTCAGACAGCAATGGGTGTGAGATTACGGTTGCATTTGAGATTCTACCAAGCACACCGAATCTGGAAGCTACTGTAAATCCAGTTTACACCTGCGAATCGGGATTACCAGTGAGCACACTTGAAGTATTTTTTGAAGACCCAACTGTACAACAGGATGTTCTTTACGCCTTGGATTCCACTGACCCGAAAGATTTCGTCTTAACAGCCGAGTTTGGCAATATTAATGCCGGACCCCATTTCCTATCTATTATGCACACCAATGGTTGTATGGTATCCATTCCATTTACCATAGAAAATGTTGAACCACTTGGTCTTAATCTCACTAACTCTAGTCCTTCAGAAATTGTAGCGAATGCTTTCGGAGGCGCACCGCCATATATCTTTTACTTTCAGGATGTTGCAGGCACGGAAAACAATGTCTTCCCAGTCAATGGAGATGGAGTTTACACCGTTCGTGTGGTCGACGCGAATGGATGTGAGGCTCTTGAAACCATAACGATTACCATCCCAGAGATTGAAGTTCCCAATTTCTTTACCCCAAACAATGACGGCCAAAATGATTTTTGGGGGCCTCGA
>CALBPG010000177.1 GCA_937899065.1 uncultured Allomuricauda sp. | reverse complement strand
TATAAATGCTTTAGTTCTCATCTTCTTCTGTTAGAGATTTCATTTCACAATTTTTATCAATTTGGCCCAAAGGCCTATTATTTTCCAAAAATTAACGCGTTCCACTGTTAATTTTTAGGGATTCTATATCCAACCAATTCCTCAACACTAGTTTGCCTCAAGTTTATTCATCATCAGGCCCTCATCAGGCCACAAAACGAACAGTCATGAAAAAAACAAGTAAAGTAACCTGGGCCATGCTTCTTATGAGTTTGCCCACATTCGCCCAAATCGGTGGTATCGAAGATTCGGTAAATGATGTTTCAGATACCATTAGAGCCATTTTCCCCATCATACTTGGGGTTATTTTCCTGATTGGATTTTTATTCAATGCAGGGCATTTCTTTGGAGAAAATGCAGACTTAAAAAAGGGGATAACCCGTGTTTTGGTATTTGTATTGATTGCAGGAGCAGTCGTTGGCATCTTCACCTATCTCATTGGAATTGTTGTATAACGATAGGCAGATGAAGAAGTACGAAGTATATCGAAACATTCGCAAAAGGGCCATGATATGGGGACTTCCCATATCCCTTTTTGCGCTAATGATAATCTCGGTGGTAGCTTCATTGTTGGTCATCATATTCTCATTCAGCCTAGTGGTCATCACCATAGGCATCATTTGGAATACTACGCTCTATGTTTTATTGACAAGACTGGGCAGCAGAATAAGGAACATCTCCTTGGTCAGCCCTTTTCCAAAATCCATTAGTAATCGTAAGGAAAGTGTCTTGGACCATGTCAAGTATTGATTTAGTAGCATATCGCCCAATTTTAGATGTGGTAGACAATTTTTTCTTTGCCAGCAATGGAAATGTAGTGGCCTGTTTTAACTGCAACATGCCAGAAATCTATTCCCAGTCCGAAAAAGACTATGAGGCCTTGCATGGCATTTGGTTCCAAGCTCTAAAATCTTTGCCCAACGGAACGCTCATTCATAAAATGGAGGTATATCGAAAGAAAGAGTTTGGAAGTGACAGCCTTCCGTCCGGCACTTTTCTTTCGGATGCCACAAGGGTATATTTTGATGGTAGGGAATACATTGACCATCAATCCTATCTGTTTTTGACCTTGCCCAAAAACAGGCTTCTTAACAGTTCAAATCTGGTAAATCCCTTTAAAAAGGTCGGGGATAAGCTATTGTTGCCGAATGATAATGAACTCCACAAGTTCAAAGTAGCAGTTTCTGATACGGTTTCTTTTGTCAATAACCATAAAATGATTGGTATTTCGCCCATGTCTAGAGATGCCATACTTGAATTCAGCAGCACTTATTTCAATGGCTTCCATACGGATTTGGACACGGCCATGGAACTTGGGAAAGGCCCTATCCAAATAGGTGAACACTTTTTTGATATGCTTGCCATCAATAGTGAACTGTGTTTTGGGCAAAACGTTCAGACTTCCATTATCAATGAAAAGTTCACCTCCGATGATTTTGTATTTCACCAAGGATTTATGGACGGGCTTGGTCTAGACCTACATGAAAACCACGTGGTCAATCAAATACTATATCTAGACGACAAACATAAATGGCGCAAGGTGCTGGACAAGAAAATTGAAGAGCTTCAATAGAGTTCAAATTTTGGTTCACAAAACAAAATCACCTTAAAAAAGGTACAGACGATTCTAGACCAAATCAATAACGATGATTCATCAAGGGTTATTCGCGGCCATAACAACATCATCTATTGGGGAAATGACCGCACGGCACTTTCCGAGATTGGGTCCCAAATCAAATCGGTATTAAAGGAAATTGATGTCACGGGATATAGCCCCAGCAACCAGGAGCGGAAAAATTATTACCTGAACAGTCACCCTTGTTTCGCCTCCAACTTTTCCAATGAAGACCTATATGTTCTGGAGCTGAAACATGCCCTGTGCCTATTGATAAACAATACCAATTCTGCCTCGGATGAAAAAGGGGTATTGTTCAATGACCGAAAGCACAATATCCCGGTATTCAAAGATGTATGGGATGAGGGGAAGCGGAGAATAAAAGCAAGAAACTTTGCCATCTTTGCTCCGACTGGCGAGGGAAAGTCTTTTTTGGCCAACAACATTCTCCGGCAATATTTC
>CALBPG010000176.1 GCA_937899065.1 uncultured Allomuricauda sp. | reverse complement strand
CCTCTTTTCCTCTCCGCCAAACCAGCCTTAACCGATTAAGCGGGTGCAAATATAGTAAGCATTTTTTTACCCGACAAACAGTTTGAATATATTTTTCGAAAAATAAAATTCAACCTCCAATAAATCCTTGTTTGTCAACTTAAAGTAAAGTGATTTTTAGCGAATCCTTAAGAAAAGAAATTCCAAACCAACCCGAATCGAATTACAAAGTCACGATAGGGATACTCCGGTGCTGAATAAAATGAGGGTTGGGTGGTAAACAAAGAATTCAAGTGTTCTGCCTTTAGATAAATACGAGTTTGTCGCACCTTGGCGTTGATAAACACATCCAACATTGGAAACCCTCCAAATTCTTCTCGATTCTGAATGTAGAATTCTCCAAGAAGCGGATGGTACGCATCCATATTATAAGAAGTAAAGTATTTAAAGTTTACCCCCGTTTGAATGTACATGGCTTTCTTGAACACATCCGATGAAAAATACAACGTATTCCGGGTGACCAATTCGGGAACATTCAATACCTGTTCATCCTGTGTGACATTTTGATATAATATGGTATTGGCCAAAGCCCATTTTCGCCAGCGTATTTCCTTAAAATATTTTACTCGAAGATGATTTATGGTAGACCCAGATTGAAAAGGTCTCACAAAAGCAGTCGCCAACTCTTCATTTTGTAGTTGCTCGTCCGTTATGGTTGATTGAAAATAGGTATACTTATCCAATGCACTATACTCCACATTTAAGTTTCCAAACTTCTCGGACAACCATCCCAAAGAAATTGTGCTGCTCTGTGTTTTTTCAAAGGTGGAATCGTTTTGCCAATTGAAGTTTTGATAATCGCTTTGATACAATAAAAAATTGAAGTCTGGTAGTCGCGAGGAGATGTTCAACCCCGAAACCAATGTATTGCCTTCATTAATATCATATTGCGCTAAAGCATTGATTTGACTTCCTCCCAATTCTCCAGTAATATTATAGGTAACGTCGCCAGACAAACGAAGTCTGCCAAAATTATTCGTGTATTTTCCCCCGACCGCAATTTCATCCCCAGTTAATTGGTTTTGGATGGTTCCCGCATCGGTGATGATAATACTATTGAAAAAGTAGTTGTAATTATAATGACTCACGTTTCCCGATAGGTTGCCCAAAGCTTTTCCTTCAAAACCCAACGAAACTCTATTGAACATGGTTTTCAATCGTGCACGGTCCGCAATGGGTGTCGTGAATGGGTCGCTACCAAATGCGGTCTGGGCGGCAGTTTGTGTAAATTGGAAGAATTTTGTCTCGTAGTTGAACTCATGACCTAAGTACAGGGATTTGGCTTTTCGTTCAGTAGAATCCTTTTTGCTTCGAAGTACTTTATAGGTTTGATCAAAGTAATAGCGTTTACCTAAAATTCGGGTATTGGCATCAGTGTACAGTACATCCAACCGAAAACGGTCCTCAAAATCTTCTTCGCCCTCCTCAAACTGGGTTCGGTCTGAAATACCTCCATTTTCTTCAGACTCCAAATCTTGGGCGGCAATATGCGCCCTTAAGTTATACCTTCCGTTAGGTCCATTGTACGATAGGCTTGTTCTAAAGTTTCCGGATTGGGTCTGGTCAAACCGATATTGCCCCAAGGACCGGAACCCTTTGAACGCTACCGATAGATTCAATTGAGGGGACATATTGAATGTCAACAGGGCATCCAACAATTGCCCTTGCTCCAATGTGGTTTTGAACATAAGGTCGGAGACGGGCGTGGCGACATTGAAATAGGGAATGTCCTCTACCTCCATGTAACCAATATTACGGGCCGATGCTCCCATTCTGGGATAGAACGAGTTCATCGAAAAATCGCGCCCCAATTTATTGTAAGGTCGACCAATATTAGAGAACGGCATCAATTCGAAATCGTCCCTGCGTAAATAATTGTACTTGTATTCTTTTTGAATGGTCAAGGAAGTATCCAAATACATGGTGTCCCGCGCATAGGTAATGATTTTATATTCTTTGATAGTGATTTCGGGAACGGAATCATTTTTGGAAGGTGGCTTTTGAAACACCGTAGGTTGGGGTTGTACCAAAGTATCATTTTCGATTTCAATCTCAGGAATAGCAGGCTTTACTTGCGGAATAACCAAAGTGTCCTTTTCTTGGGGAGGGGGTATACTATCATTCTGAGCAAAAACGGGAAGGCAAAAAACCAGCCCCAACAAAAAGATTAAAAATCTCATGCTTTAATTTAAAGGCATAAAGGTATGTGTTTTGTTTTGTAAAGATTTGTGAAAAATTAGAGCTTAATTGAATCCACTTTAATTCGTTAGAGGTAATTCTATTTCCAAATAAAAATTTTAATATGGATGATACTTGGAGAAAATGTTTTGATACCTTCAATCGAATAAATTAGCTTTTGTTTGTTTAATATGCCCGAACGCTACTCCCATACCCTTTTAGTTGCCGGCACCGATGAAGCGGGGCGCGGTTGCTTGGCAGGACCCGTTACCGCCGCGGCAATTATTCTACCTCCTCATTTTGAACATCCCGTATTAACGGATTCCAAACAGTTAACTGAAAAACAGCGGGAGCATCTTTTACCGATTCTTGAAGAAAACGGGGTAACCTTTGGGGTATGCCACCTTCCCCCAGAAACTATTGATACTTTAAATATTTTGAATGCGTCCATCGCCGCCATGCACGGGGCACTTGACCAATTCTTAAAAAAGCCAGAATTGGTTCTGGTCGATGGAAATCGTTTCAAGCCCTACAATGACATTCCTCATGAGTGCGTGGTCAAAGGCGATTCAAAGTACCTATGTATTGCAGCTGCTTCTGTTTTGGCGAAAACCCATCGGGATGCCATAATGCTAAAACTGCATGAGGAGTATCCGCAGTACCATTGGGACCAAAACAAAGGCTATCCTACAAAAGCACATCGTGAAGCCATCCGCAAATATGGTCTTACTCCCTATCACCGAAAAAGCTTCCGACAACTTCCGGAACAAATGACCTTGGATTTGTAAAAGTTCTACCTTTGTTCAAACACAATGCATGAGACCTCACATTCTGCTCTTGTCCTTGTTTCTTTGCTTCGCTTGTCAAAAGGAGACAACCGTTTCGGACAATGTGCTCGAACAATTACCCAACGATGCCGGATTTTTCTTGAACATCCATGATATATCCTCTTTTTTGAGCGAAACCGCCAATAGCAACTTTATTGATGAAGCTAACGGATTGCCGTTGATTGACCCCATCAAACAATCCTTGCCTGCTTTGAAAGTACTTCGTGGAGAAAACAAGGCAGTGATAGGGTTCTATCCGCTTACCAAGGACCGCACCGATTTTGTATTAGTCTGTAAGGACCAAGACAGCCTGATAGATTTGTCAGAACAAAAAGACAAGACTATTGAAACATTGCAATATGAGGGTCATACCATCACCAAATATGCTTTCGACGATGAAGAACTCTTTTCAGGAAACAAAAACAACTATCGTTTTGTGGCATCATCTTCAATGCTTCTGGAAAATATTTTGCGTTCCCCTACGACGTATAGCCATGACAAGGCTTTGATGCGTTTATACATGACCCCTAACAGTGAAAAGCCGGCTACTTTTCTTATTCATCCAGAAATTACCGAGCTTACAGCCAAACCGTATTTTGAAGTACCGCCGAAATCAAATTTTTCAGATTGGACCAGGTTGGACTTCACTGCCAGCCAGAACCAGGCTTCATTCGGCGGGGTTGCCATGCTTTCAGATTCGGTACCCCAGTTCCTAAACTTGTTCCAAAACACCAAAGCTTTAGCCAGCAAAACCCCTAAATACGCTCCCTTGGAAGCTCAAGCCATTTTGGCGTATACGTTTGATGACCCGTCTCGATTCAAAGAAAACCAGAATACTTTTTTTGACCGTTTGGCCACCAAAGACACCTTGTTCAATACCATTGAGGAACTTGGTGTTATCTATTTCAATAATGAAAAAATCGTGGTGTTGGAGTCTTTTGGACCCGCACAACTAGTGGAATATTTTCAACAGGGAGCCAATTCACAAGGCAATAACATTTTCAACGTAGCCCAACCGGACATCATCAACAAGGCGTTTGCACCCTTGGTCAAAGATTTTGAGAGCAATTTTGGAACTTTTATCGACAACGCGTTGATTCTGGCTTCCAAGAGGGAATCACTTTTAGGGCTATTGCGCTCATACACCACTGGAGCTACCTATGTTCAATCTCCGGCGTATCGGTTGTTTTCGGAGCGTATGGCAAATGAATCTTCATTACTTTTTCTGGCGGATAAAAAGGGCACAGACTTTTTAGCGGAAGATGTTCTAGACGAAACCTTTGCCAAGCTTTGGAAAGGTTCCGACCTAAACAAAAATGCTTTTGTGGGTCAAGTGGTCATGGACAATGGCTTTGCCCACACCAACCTAATTATGGGAGAAGGGCCAGCGGAACAAAAAAAGAATACTGTTTCCCCAGTCTTTAGTTTGGAATTGGAAACGGATTTGATATTTGACCCGGTTTTTGTCAAAAACCACCGTTCAAACGCCTATGAGATAGTGGTCCAAGACCAAGATAATGTGCTGTATTTGATTTCTACGGATGGCAAAGTGCTTTGGAAAAAGGCTTTAGACGGACCAATTCGGGGTAAAATCCACCAAGTGGATATCTATAAAAACGGTAAACTTCAATTGGCCTTTTGTACCAGTAACCAATTCTTGATTTTGGATAGGTATGGAGAGGTCGTCAAACCGATCGACAAAACTTTCGAAGGAGGCAACCTCAACGCGTTAGCGGTTTTCGATTACGAAAACAACAAAGATTATCGCTTTGTGATTACCCAAGGTAAAAAAGTGTACATGTACAACCGAAGTTTTCAAATTGTGGACGGTTTTACATTCACCGATGCACCTACCGCAATTGTGCAAGCTCCCCAGCACTTTCGTTTGAACAATAAGGACTACCTGCTATTTCCTTTGGAAGATGGCACCATTAAAATTTTACACCGTGTAGGTCGCGACCGTATTACGATAAGCGATAAAATCAAATCCAGTGGGAATGAATGGTTCTTGTATAAAAATAAATTTTCGACCACCAACGCTGAAGGCACCTTGGTTCAGATTGACACCAAAGGCAAACTCAGCCGAACCAATTTCAATTTAGGGCAAAACCACGGTATGTATGCTACAAGCAAGACCTTGGCCCTAATGGATGATAATGTTTTGAGTATTCGAGGCAAAAAAGTGACCCTTGAACTTGGGGTGTATTCCCCGCCCAAAATCTTCTACATCAACGACAAGATTTATGTTAGCGTAACAGATGTGCAAAACCAAAAAATATATCTTTTCGATAGCCAAGCCAAACCAATAAGCGGGTTTCCTACTATAGGCAGTTCGCTAATTGATTTGACGGATATGGACTTGGATAAAAAGTTGGAGTTGGTCGCAAAAGATCAGGATAATTCCATTGTTGTATATAAAGTAAATTAACTTTTCCGAACCGCCTACACACTACTTTATCCCAACTATACATCTTGGTTAAGGATTGTGGTCAGATTTTGTAGCTTGAGCATAATGAAGTATTTTAAACTTCTCTCAACCAAAACACTACAGTAAAATGAAATCCTCATTTAAACTATGTCTAGGTGTCGTAGCCTTACTTTTTTGTACGACCCAGGGGCAAGCACAATTCTTTAAAAAACTAGCCAAAAAAGCGGAAAAAGCTGCCGAACGTACGGTCGAAAGACGCGTTGAGACCGAAACCTCCAAAAAGACGGACCAAGCACTGGATAGCGTTTTAGGAGACGGCTCTGGAAATCGAAAAGCACCCAATGTGCCCTCAGACCAACCGAATACTTCTGAATCTCCCTCCGGCAATGACAATAGTCAAACATCAGGTTCGTCGGGTAAAGCGCCTTCTACTGGTCCCAAAACGCTTCAAGTGTATAGCAAGTTTGATTTTGTCCCCGGAGATAAGACCATCTTCTTTGATGATTTCACAGCAGATTTTATTGGAGACTTCCCAGCCAAATGGAATACCAACGGAGGAGGTGAAGTTGTCACCTTAGATGATTCCGATTATAAATGGTATGCCATCACTGGAGGTAGTATGACCGTTCCCAACCTTGGACAAGATTTACCTGAAGAGTATACCATCGAATTTGATTTGCGCTACATCAACCTTACCAACCAAACGGGGTCTTCTGGAAAATATCATTTCATATTAGCCGAAACCAGCAAACTGAACAACCATGATGATTTTGCACTACTAGATTTAAACCCTTGTCAGTTTATTGCCATAGGTCCAGAGGTGTTCAATTATTTCAAGGGAGACGATGACCCGATTAGAAATCGAATTCAACGCGATTTGCGAAAAGTATATCAAGATGAAGTTCACGTTTCCATTGCAGTAAACAAAAACCGCTACAGAGCATGGGTGAACGAAATCAAAATCGCGGACCTTCCGCAATTCATCACCAATCCCTCTAAAATCAGTGCATTTAAAATCTATATGACAGGACTTAACGTTGAACGCGGGGAACGTATGTTGATTTCCAACCTGAAAATCGCTGAAGGCGGAGTTGACTTGAGAAGAAAACTGATTTCGGAAGGGAAAATTTCCACCAACGGGATTTTGTTCGATTCAGGTTCTGCGCGTTTAAAACCAGAATCCATGGGAATCATTCGCCAAATTTATCAGGTATTGCAGCAAGATGGTAACATCAATTTGAAAATTGTAGGGCATACTGATTCTGATGGTGCCGATGACGCAAATCTTACGCTTTCCAAATCCAGAGCAGATTCGGTAAAAAAAGCGCTCGTAGATATTTATGGCGTAAGCGCCGGCCGATTGACCACCGATGGAAAGGGAGAAAGTGAGCCGGTAGAAGAAAATTCTACTTCAGAAGGCAAAGCGAAAAACCGCAGAGTAGAGTTCATCAAACAATAAATAACAAACAGCACACTATAGTATGAAAACAATATTTCTGACGTGGTTCTTCGCCATGTCCATATGCCTTGTTGCTTCAGCCCAATCGGACTGTGGCCAATATTATCCCATGGTTGAAGGGGCGAGCTTCCAATACACCCATTATGGTAAAAAAGGAAAAACTGTTGGAACCACAAGCTATACTATTTCCGAAGTCAATTCAGATGGTGATGCCACGAATGCCACCATGGCTATTTCGTTCACGGATGCCAAAGCCAAAGATGTATTTACTTCGGATTATACGTTCAGTTGCACGAAAGACAAAGTGATTATCGACTACCAATCTCTTATTCCAAATGAAATGTTGGAGGGATACAAAGACATGGAAATGGAAATTACTGGAACGGATATTGAAATCCCGAATAACCTAAGCGTGGGTCAGGAACTGGCCGATGCCCATGTGATGATAAAAATCGATATGGGGGGAATGTCCATGAAAGTGAATGTAGACCAAGAAAACCGAAAGGTTGAAAAACGAGAAACCATTACCACCCCTGCTGGCACCTATGATTGTCTAGTTGTGTATAGCGAAACCAAATCAAAAATGATGATGGCCAAACAAACGTTTCCAACACGGATTTGGCTAGCCGAAGGTGTTGGAATGGTAAAACAAGAAACATATAACAAAAGTGGCAAAATGACCGATAGCATGTTGCTTACTGCGCATAGTCAATAGGTTGAAATAGATTTCGTACTAAGCACGGAATGACCGAAAGAAGTACTTAAAACCTCGATTACATCGGGGTTTTTTCTTTTACGATTTCTGCTTCAAAAAGGACGGAAAAATGACGCAACAGTTTTTGTTTCACCTCTTCCATATCAACCGTTTTTTGACCTAATTCCACGTTCAATGAGGTCACGGCTTTGTCCTTGATGCCGCATGGAATCATCATATCGAAGTAGCCTAAATCGGTATTGACATTCAGCGCAAATCCGTGCATGGTCACCCATCGACTGGCGCGTACGCCCATTGCGCATATTTTTCGGGCAAAGGGTGTACCTACATCCAACCAAACCCCAGTCTCACCACCGGACCGCTCCCCTTTCAAACCGTATTCGGCCAAGGTCAAAATCACCATTTCTTCCAACAAACGAAGATACTTGTGAATGTCTGTAAAGAAGTTATCCAAATCCAGAATAGGATAGCCTACAACCTGTCCAGGTCCATGATAGGTGATATCGCCACCTCTATTGATTTTGTAAAATGTCGCCCCTTTGGCTTGAAGCGCCGCTTCATCTACCAATAGGTTAGACATATCGCCGCTCTTGCCCAAAGTAAACACATGTGGGTGCTCCACAAAAAGAAAATGATTGGGCGTAGAAAAGTCTGTACCTTCTCTTCGGTTTTTGATTTTGAGGTCTACAATTTCCTGAAAGAGCTCTTCTTGATAGTCCCAAGTGACTTTGTAATCCCTATGTCCCAGCTCCTTGAGCAACACTTCTTTGTTCATGTTGCAAAGATAGTGAAGTCCTCAACGGGATTTTAATCTTCCAGCTCTACTTCAAGGTCTAAAATAGAGGGGTCTTTCATCAAATCCATAAACTTCACTTCGTAAATCATGGTCTTGCCATCAGCGCTAAAAGTAGCATCTTCAGCACTCACGGATTTAACCCTTTTGGGAAAATGGTATTTTAAGGTATACGTAGAACCAGATAGAAACATCTCTGCGCCTTGCAAGCTATCCAACCCTTGTTGGAACAGCGCTTGGTCAATAATCTCTGAAGAGCGCGAAAATGAGCTACCCTTAAAACTATAGTTTACTTTGGTGGCCGGCTCTGGTGCATTCATTTTGGCTTTTTGCTCTGAATTACCTCCTGGAGGATTCAACATACTGGCGCTTTGAAAAGCGTTGAAGGCATCATTAACATCAGCCACATTTTTAAAATCACTAAACAGGTCGAACTTCATTTCTTTCGACTCTGGATTCATGACCATGTGTAAGCTAAAAGGCTCAAGCTTTTTGATTTTCTCTTGTTCCTCTGGCGAAAGTTGGGCAATACTATCTTTTTTCTCTTCCAACATTTGTTTGAACGAAATAATAGAATCCACCGCTTTCTCATTAGTGCTCTTCATTTCTTC
>CALBPG010000175.1 GCA_937899065.1 uncultured Allomuricauda sp. | reverse complement strand
TACACGCTATAGGTGATAGGTCCGTCGATATCGGTAAAGATGGTGCCCTGAGAGTTCAATTCGTACTCTCTGAAAGAACCTCCCACTTGAATATCAGCCCAGTCATCAATTAAATGGGCGATGTTATAATTTCCATTCGCGTGACGGAACTTTGTATTATCGATGAAACGTGCACCCGTAGTCAAGTCACCATCAGAGATAACCGAGTTAAAGGCACTTTGAAATTCTGGAGTGCCTGGAACCAATCGACCTGTATCAGCCGCCGTTCGTGCCGCTGCATGGGCTGCCACCTGCGCATCTTCTATAGATAACCCTTGCCCTTGTCTCCCCGCAATAAATGCTGGAATATAAGCTCCTACATATTCAGTGAACCACTGGGTATCTCCTTTCCAACGTCTGTTGGTATTGATGGCGGCAAATCTTGTATCGTACGCGTTCCCAGAATTCTCAGCTACAATGTATGCTCTAACAAAGAAATTGTCATTCTTTAATTCCAACCTATGTTGCTGCATTTTGAAACCGTCTACGTAGTATCGGTTAATCCCTTGGTAAATTGTAGTACCTCTACCGATTCGACCATTATAAATTAGTTCCAAATCGTTTCCAAAAGGACGGTAATGCAATGCCCAGTCCGCTTTCACGCTTTGTGCATCGTAATCCATTAATTCATTTTCATTATATCCTGTTCTGGAAACTACTGCAGAACCAAATTCAGTACTAGGCAAGCCTACTCCTGCCGCAGCTGCATTAAAGTCAATCGGTATGGAAACCTCATCCCCGTATACGTTTAGACCATCATAGTCTGTATTGCTTCTTGTAGCACCTGGATTATTGACATCATCAGTTCTTACCGCATGCCAATCTTCACCTTGCTGATAAGAAAAACTGGCCTTCATCGCAAACTTATCGCTGAATGCATGAGCTGCTCTAATCCCCACATCATAATAAGGGTTATCGCCAGCCGCCTCTTGAGACGTTAGCCCCGTTTTTACATAAGAACTAATTCCTTGAAAATCAAAAGGATTTTTACTTCGCATGAACAAGATACCGTTAAATGCACCTGCCCCGTAAAGTGCGGAAGAAGCACCAGGCAAAATTTCAACACTTTGCACGTCGAGTTCGTTCATACCCACCAAGTTACCCAACACGAAGTTCAAACCTGGAGCGGTATTGTCCATTCCATCTACTAGCTGCATGAACCTTACATTCGCAAAAGTGGCAAAACCTCTGGTATTGATAGATTGGAACGTTAAACTATTGGTATTGATATCTACCCCTTTCAAGTTTTGCAAACCGCCATAAAACGATTCCGCTGTGGTATTGGCAATTTCCCTAATTCCAAAACGCTCTACCGATACAGGAGATTCAAAAATCCGTTCTGGCGTTCGCGACGCTGAGATAACAATTTCATCTAGCATAGTCGAAGCTTCTTCCAGAGTTATGGTGAGGCTTTGATTGTTGGCGGTAACATCGACTGTAGCCTCAGAGTATCCAACACTGGTTATCCGGAGTTGAAACGGTGGTGTTTCAGAAGTATTGAAAACGAAGTTTCCATCAAAATCAGACGTCGTTCCTTCAGCTTTTCCAATCAATACTACGTTTGCACCAATTACAGGTTGGTCATTATAATCCACTACTTTACCTGTAACCGTGGTTTGTGCGTAAGACATGGCCCCGACTAGAGATAGGGCAATCATGAACAGCTTTTTCATTAGGATTGAATTTGAGTTAAATTAGTTTTAAAAGTTGGTAAAACTTTGCGGGGGAAGTTACATTTTTTTTCTGTTCAATTATAGTAAAGCAGCAAAAATTATGCATGCATAATACTTTTTCCTTAAATAAATTGGTCAAAAAATACATTTTTAACAAAAAAGACGTCCAAATGGACGCCTTTTTCAATGATTTTCTTTTGTTTAAGGTCACTCTACAGTAACCGACTTCGCCAAGTTTCTAGGCTGATCTACATTACAATCTCGCATGACCGCGATATGATATGATAACAGTTGTAAAGGAATTGTCGTCAATAAAGGAGTCAAACATTCCAAAGTCTCTGGAACCTCAACCACGTGGTCCGCAAGTTCTTTTACCACTTCATCTCCTTCAGTAACCACAGCGATAATGCGTCCGTTTCGAGATTTGATTTCTTGGATATTGCTCACTACTTTTTCATAGTGGCCTTTTTTGGTAGCAATCACCACCACGGGCATTTGTTCATCAATCAAAGCAATAGGGCCGTGCTTCATTTCTGCAGCTGGATACCCCTCAGCATGAATGTAACTGATTTCCTTAAGCTTCAACGCCCCTTCCAAGGCTACTGGGAAATTGTATCCCCTCCCCAAATACAAACAATTGGTGGAGTCCTTATATATATCCGAAATATGGGCAACCAAATCATTGGATTGTAATGTGGTTTCTACTTTCGCTGGAATATTTTCCAATTACGTTAGGATTTCATGAAACTTTGAAGCCGAGAAAATCCCTTTCTCACTGGCCAACTTCAATGCAATCAAAGTCAATACGGTAATCTGGGTCGTAAAGGCCTTTGTTGAAGCCACACCAATTTCTGGGCCCGCATGCGTATAGGCGCCAGCATGGGTTTCGCGTGCAATGGATGATCCTACCACGTTGCATACTCCAAAAACAAAAGCACCTTTCTCCTTCGCCAGTTTAATAGCTGCTAAGGTATCGGCAGTTTCGCCAGATTGTGAGATAGCAATCAATACGTCATTTTCGGTGATGACAGGATTTCGGTATCTAAATTCGGATGCATACTCCACTTCTACGGGAATACGCGCCATGTCTTCAAAAATATATTCGGCTACAAGTCCTGCATGCCACGATGTTCCGCAGGCTACAATAATGATTCGATTGGCATTTAGGAACTTTTCCAAATTTTGGTC
This sequence comes from uncultured Allomuricauda sp., assembly GCA_937899065.1. Classification (GTDB taxonomy): domain Bacteria; phylum Bacteroidota; class Bacteroidia; order Flavobacteriales; family Flavobacteriaceae; genus Flagellimonas. Next base: position 57,501 of record CALBPG010000175.1, on the reverse strand, counting down.
AATGCCTGCCATGCGAACAATCCCTTGGTCTGCCAATAACCTTCCGCGATAGGTGTCGAGAATAGCCCGAGGCTGCTCATAAATCTCTTTCAGCATAAAATGGTCGTAGCCTCCCTTCTCAATTTCCTCAAGATTCAATTGAAGTTCAAGAATATTGGGATACGCTATGGCATCATCCTTTATTTTCCGAAGTTTGATTTCTTTCCCTAACCGAATAATGGCCATTTCCTCATCTTCCAAGTAAACGGCGTTATTGGTGTATTCTATAAAAGGAGAAGCATCCGATGCGATGAAATATTCATTTTCACCAATTCCGATAGCCAATGGGCTTCCCAATTTGGCAACCACGATTTCATCGGGTTTGGTTCTATCAAAAACGGCTATGGCATAAGCCCCTACCACCTGATTCAACGCAATTTGAACCGCCTTTCCCAGCTTAACTTGTTCCTTTTCCTTAACCTCCTCAATCAAATTCACCAATACTTCGGTATCCGTATCAGTCTTGAATTCGTATCCGCGACCCATCAAGGCCTTTTTGATGGACTCATAGTTTTCTATAATTCCATTATGGATAATAACCAGATTGCTAGAGTTGGAATAGTGCGGATGGGAGTTGGTGTCATTTGGTACCCCATGGGTTGCCCATCGTGTATGGCCAAGGCCTAAAGTTCCGTTTTGGTTGTTCTCCGACTCGGCTTTCTTTCTTAAATCTTCTACTTTTCCCTTGGTCTTGGAAACCTTGATATCTTCATCGCAGTATAGGGCGATACCAGCGCTATCATACCCTCGATATTCCAAACGCTGAAGTCCTTTCATAATGATTGGATAGGCTTCACGACTGCCGATATACCCAACAATTCCACACATAAATTTTGATTTTGCTTGTTCGTTTCCTTAGTGCAAAGGTAATAGGGTAGTTTTATCTAAAAACCCCGTTAAGTTGTTTAACGTAAAAAATCTATAAAAGGTATGCTAGTTGGACTCGGTATAGAAAATTTCGAGCTTGAGCTTTTGGTTCTCCTCTGAAGCAGGAACGTTGTTGCCAATCAAAATGGTTCCAAAGGGATTCACATTGCTCATAATCGGTAAGTCTATCTCAGTATCTACCGTGCCAACTGCCTTTGCGTCAGCAATTATGGAAATGTTTGAGGTCAAAGAAAGTCCCAGTCTGGCATTCACCGAATCCCGTAAGACGATATTGTTCAAATGGTCGGTAATACGCACTGTATATTTGAGCCCAAGACCACCCTCCTTTTCCAGTATGCCATCATAACTCAAGAAAAGACCTAGCGGTTCTTCACTATCGTTGATTTCATTCGCGGAGTTATATAAGGGTCTATTGGTTTCGGCATTGTAGAGATACAACCTTGGAGGTTCAATTACACTACCGCCTGCAGCCAACAAAGCATCTCGGTCTACATAAAACACCAAATTGGCTTCATTGATAATCCAATTGTTGGCTCGGATTTCTTCAATAAAATTGCGTCCGCGCGTGTCAGTATCTTCTTCTTCTGAGAACAGCAATACTTCTGATATAGCGCCAGCACCTCCTTTTAAAAATATACGAGAGGCATTCTCTCCTGTATCCAATTGACTTGTGATGTCGGCCGGAAAGGCATCACTTGTATATGTATTTACAGCATTTCCAATGGAATTTCCACTCACGATATGAAACAGTCGCAAAGTAAAGCTGCTCTCAACGGTTTCTACTTCTTGTGTAGTAGTAATGTAGTCTTGATAACTATACTCCACAGAAATATTGGCTTGCGTCAAATCCAACAAAAACATGATTTCCGTATCAGGAATAGAAATCTGCAAACCACGAATGAAATTACTAAAATTGGATTGGCTCAAGAGCTCAGACTGGCCTTCTTTATCGATAAAGTTGGTTTGAAAGAAATCCCGATCCAATTCTACCCGAATACCTGGGATTAATCTCGAGCTCACTTCTTGCGTTTCATCTATCGCGGTATCTGGATCATCTTCATCTGCAGTAAAGAAGATAAATTCTTCATTACTGATTTCAAAAGTACCGTCAAAAAGTGTTTCCCCTTCAAAGGCAGAAAAATCCTGATTTGAAAAATATTGTTGCGATTCGCGAAAATCAGTGTCTGGGTCCAAATCCCTCAAAAAGAAGTTGGAAGTAGTAACCTTTAGATTAATAGGGCCTTGTTGTACGGTAGTTGCTCCGTAAATACTATCTAAAACCAAACTACGGGGGAAAGTATTGGGTACAAAATCGTCACCAGTACCGTCCTCGTTTGGATCCAAAGGGTCTGAGCCAATGATTCTTTCATCATTATCAACCACTCCATCACCATCGGAATCAGAATCAGGGTCATCATCATCCAAATCAAATCCCGCTTCTACGCCATCGCCATCGTTGTCTCTAACAGAAGAAGGGGGTAATTGATAAGGTATGTATAAAAAGACCCTTTCAACAGTTTCATTTTCTTGAATGGTATTTGGGTCTTCATCACTATCTGCTTCGTCCTCCTGTGTTTGTGTCAACTGGCCAAAGGTTGGATTACCTGAGGCACCCTGGAAAGCCACCTGAGTGACAATGCGAGCGGTTCGGCTACCGTATATGGGGTCATTGAAAGTTCCTAATTGATATAGAGGAAGTCGGTTGGTTTGAGTCGCTTCCAACCCCTTGTTATATACAAAAACATCGTATTCCAAGCTACCGGTGGTAAAAGGTTCTCCTCCTATTACGCCCTCACCAATAGTTCTTAACTCTTCATCACAAGACCATGCCATCAAGGCCAAAACCACGGCCAAAACCGAGATTTTCATCCCTCTCATACCCTTCATCGATTTATTTATTTTAGGACTTCCGTGTTATAGAAATTGGTATAGGCTTCCTCTGCTTCTTGCGGAGAAACGTAATCCAAAACGGGCTTGGAAAGACTGTCAACATGACTTTTTAAATCCTCCGGAACCGTTTCAGAGGCTAAAATAACCGCGTCCGAATGATCAATAGCTACCTTTAACAAATTATTATAGTCCGGAGTAGACAATGCTTCCACACTATCTTCGGAGATACCATCAAATTTGATTTTACCTGACATTTCTGCGTCTAGGGCACCTTCAAAACCAGTTTCGTACACTGAGGTTACGATTTTGCTATCGGCAAACAAAGGTTCGTCGGTGTAATAGGTTCTGAGATATAATGGCAAAAGGGACGCCATCCAACCATGCACATGTATAATGTCAGGAGACCAATTCAATTTCTTAACCGTTTCAACAACGCCTTTGGCAAAAAATATCGCGCGTTCATCATTGTCTGGAAACAAGTTGCCATCTGCATCGCGGAAGGTGGCTTTGCGCTTGAAATATTCCTCGTTATCAATAAAGTATACCTGAATGCGCTCTCTGGGAATAGATGCTACCTTAATTATTAAAGGCATATCCATATCGTTGATAACCAAGTTCATTCCCGACAACCGGATGACCTCATGCAACTGATGCCTTCTTTCATTAATGTTGCCGTAGCGGGGCATGAAAATACGGATTTGCCCACCATTACTGTTGACCATTCTGGGGGCTTCGTATGACATTAAGGAAACTGGATTCTCGGGGAGGTAAGGTACTAGTTCAGAAGATACGAACAATATCTTTTTACCATTCATGCACTCAAATTTTGTTTATCGAAAAAACGTAGCTGCAAAAGTACAAAAATTATGCTGATTACCAGTATTTATAGTATTTTTGCACGCCTTTGTGCAGTTCATGCCTATTTTTCAAACCAGACAACAGCTTTCCGAACATCTCGCCCAACAGCGGGATGCATCCCTTTCCATAGGCCTTGTTCCCACCATGGGCGCTTTGCACGATGGTCATTTGGCTTTGGTCAAAAAATGCCTGGCAGAGAATGACACTGTAGTGGTTAGTATTTTCGTGAATCCTACTCAATTCAACAGCGCTGAAGACCTAGAAAAATACCCTAGGGGCTTGGAAAGTGACTTGAAACTTTTGGATACAGTTTCTTCGGAAATTGTTGTTTTCGCTCCTACGGTTGAAGCGATTTACGGCGACCAACCCAAATCCCAGGAATATGAATTCGATGGTTTGGACAAGGTGATGGAAGGTGCCTTTAGACCTGGCCATTTCAATGGTGTAGGTACTATCGTTGAACTTTTACTAAGAGCAGTAGCACCCCATAGTGCTTATTTTGGCGAGAAGGATTTCCAGCAGCTTCAAATTATTCGAAAGTTGGTGGAATTGCAAAAACTTCCAGTTGAAATCATTGGTTGCCCAATAGAGCGGGAATCCAATGGATTGGCTATGAGTTCAAGAAACCAACGCCTCACTGACAATACCCGTAAAGCAGCGGGAATCATACATAACTGTCTTCAAACTGCCAAATCTAAATTTGGCACGGAAAGTGCAAATGATATTACGGAATGGGTCAAAAAAACGTTTCAAAATAACGAAACATTTGATTTGGAATATTTTGATATCGTTGATGAATTGACTTTGACCCCTTCCCAAAAACATTTGAAGAATCTAAAATACCGAGCTTTTATCGCGGTTTATGCTGATGAAGTTCGGCTCATTGACAATCTAAGACTCAATTGACTAATTTTGCGCCATGCAGATAGAAGTTGTAAAATCGAAGATACATCGGGTAAAAGTTACTGGAGCAGACCTAAACTATATTGGAAGCATCACCATTGATGAAGATTTAATGGATGCCGCCAACATTATCCGAGGTGAAAAAGTTCAAATCGTGAACAACAATAATGGTGAGCGGTTGGAAACCTACGCCATTCCTGGTCCTCGAAATTCTGGGGAAATAACTTTGAATGGAGCAGCTGCCCGAAAAGTTGCCGTTGGTGACATTTTGATACTGATTACCTATGCCTGGATGGATATCGAAGAAGCCAAAACCTTCAATCCTTCCCTGGTTTTCCCCGAAGAAGCGACCAACCTATTGAAATAGCTTGAATCCTTCCTTAAAAAAAGCACTGAACATTGCCATTCCCATGTTGTTGGGTTTGGGATTGGTAGGCTATTCTTATTTTTCCACCAGTGCTGAGGAAAGAGAACAAATCGTTTTTTACATTAAAAATGTAGACCCTTTTTGGGTGGCTATCTCACTTTTGCTTGGTATTTTGAGTCATCTTTCACGAGCCATTCGTTGGAATTATTTACTTCAACCCTTGGGATATCAACCTAAAATAAGCAACAATCTTTTTATTGTTTTGATTGCTTATTTCGCCAATTTGGGTATTCCCCGTTCTGGAGAGGTGTTGCGGGCAACAGCATTGACCAAATACGAGAAAGTTCCCTTCGAAAAAGGGTTTGGGACCATAGTCACTGAAAGGGTTATTGACCTAATCATGTTGCTATTGGTTATCATCTTAACCTTAATTCTTCAAACCGATGTGATTCTGGATATTGCCAAAACCAAAGGCCTGAACATGGTAGCTATGCTTAGCGTTGCCGTAGTGGGTGTGATTGGTTTGGTTATTTTCTTGAGAATCATCAAAAAGTCAAATTCAAAGTTGGTTCAAAAGCTGAGAGCATTTTTGACTGGCCTGCTGCAAGGCATTCTGAGCATCTTCAAAATGGAAAAAAAATGGTCTTTTATAGGTCATACCTTATTTATCTGGTTGGCCTATGTGGGGATGTTCTGGGTCATAAAATATACCCTTCCTGAAACCGCATCTCTCGGACTTGGTCCTATTTTGGTTGCTTTTATTGCAGGGGCTTTTGCCATTAGTGCAACAAATGGTGGTATTGGTCTGTACCCAATTGCAGTGAGTGCCGCACTCGGTATTTATGGAGTAGGTTCCGTTTCAGGGGATGCTTTTGGCTGGATCATGTGGATTTCTCAAACCCTCATGGTCGTTGTTTTTGGGGCAATATCTTTTATGGTATTACCGTTATTGAACAAAAGCAGCTAAGTCCCTACATAATAAAAGCTTAACCAAATGAAACGAATTCTACTCGTATGTCTGGGAATCTTTTCCCTAGCGACATATGGACAAGTCAAACAAGAAATTTTTGAATCCTTCAAATTGCAGGAAAGAAGGGATGTATCCTATTATTTTCCCGAAGACTACAGTGAGGAGAAACAGTATGCACTCATTGTTGTGCTCGACGCAGAGTATTTGTTTGACATCACCGTGGCCAATTCCAAATTATACAGTCGACACGGCCGCATGCCAGAAGCAATTGTGGTTGGGGTTCACCAAAGTGAGAACGACCTGCGCTGGGATGATTGCGATTTTGACCAAACCTCTGGTCTCCCCACGGAAAAAGGCGCTGCTTTTTACGAATTTTTAGGCATGGAGCTAATCCCTTATCTCGAGACCTCTTATAGCATTGCTCCTTTCAAAATGTTTATCGGCTATGACATCACCGGGAACTTCGGAAACTATTTTTTGTTCAAAAACAAGTCATTGTTTAGTTCATATGTAATCGTTTCTCCAGTGCTGGCTACTGAAATGGAAAGCAGATTACCTTCTCGTTTTTCAGATTTGAATCAGGAAATTTTCTATAATCTTATTGTTGAAAAGGACAAAAGCGAAGACCGTCAGCGAATTTTGCAATTAAACAGTGCTCTTTCCTCTATCAGCAAAGAAACCTTTCATTATTTCTTCGATGAATATGATGAAGCAGACCATCTTTCTATCGCCACCTATGGCATCAGCAAAGCGTTTGATAATGTTTTCAAAGCATTTCGTCCTATTAGCCCAAAGGAGTACAAAACAGAAATCCTCACTTCGGATGAACCGGTTTTCGATTATTTAACTGCCCGCTACGAAACCATTGAGAACCTACTTGGGTACAAAAAACCCACTGAACTCAATGACATCATGGCCATCTATGCCGGCAGTTTGAAAAAAGATGATTTTGAATCATTGAAGCCATTATCCGAATTGTGCAAAGATGAGTTCCCCGACACTATGATGGGCTTTTATTTTGAAGGTGAGTATTACGAAGAGCTTGGAGAACCCAAAAAGGCGTTCAAAGCTTTCGAAAAGGCCTTCCAATTGGATGAAATCGACTTTTTGACCAAGGATATGGCTTTGGAAAAAATAGATGCTCTAAAAGCGGATTTCGGGTATTAATTACCCATCTAATTTTGTCCCCTTTGTGCTATATTTAGCATCTAATTTGGGGGAATGGCCAAAACCAAAACAACTTTTTTTTGTCAAAACTGTGGAGCGCAATACCCCAAGTGGGTAGGGCAATGCACCTCTTGCAAACAATGGAATACCATTGTTGAGGAAGTCGTACAAAAGGCAGATGCTCCCTCGTGGGACAGCAGTGCGCCAAGATCCAGAAAAAGTCCTTCACCTGTACCCCTTTCACAAATAAAAGGAGAAAACGAACCACGGTTTAGCACTCACAACCAAGAGTTCGACCGTGTTTTGGGTGGTGGCATCGTACCTGGTTCCGTAACACTTTTGGGAGGGGAACCTGGAATTGGAAAAAGCACCCTCTTGCTTCAAATTGCGCTGCATGTTGATTTTCCGGTCTTGTATATTTCCGGAGAGGAAAGTGCGAGACAAATCAAAATGCGGGCCGACCGAATGAGCAAGGCTTCTGAACAGTGTTTTATCCTGACTGAAACCAAAACGCAGGCCCTTTTTCGACATATCGAAAAAACCAAACCCAATTTGGTGGTTATTGATAGTATCCAAACCCTTCATTCCGATTTAATTGAGGCTGCCGCGGGTAGTATTTCCCAAATTCGACAGTGTACTTCGGAATTGATACGGTTTGCCAAAGAGACCCATACCCCGGTGATATTGGTCGGCCACATTACCAAAGACGGAAACATTGCCGGACCGAAAATTCTGGAGCATATGGTGGATACTGTGCTACAATTCGAAGGAGACCGGAATTATGTATATCGCATTTTGAGGGCCCTGAAGAACCGTTTTGGCTCCACCGCCGAGTTGGGAATTTATGAAATGCAAGGAATCGGCCTGCGTGAAGTAAATAATCCTTCAGAAGTACTGTTGTCAAAAAATGATGGGGACTTAAGCGGAACGGCAATCGCGGCTACCGTGGAAGGTATGCGTCCATTGCTGATTGAAATCCAGGCCTTGGTGAGCAGCGCGGTGTATGGTACACCACAACGTTCTACCACAGGTTTTAATGCCAAACGTTTAAACATGCTTTTGGCCGTTTTGGAGAAAAGAGCAGGATTCAAACTAGCCGCCAAAGATGTGTTTCTCAATATCACAGGAGGCATTTCGGTTGATGATCCCGCTACGGATTTGGCAGTAATGGCTTCCATCTTATCAAGTAACGCTGATATCCCTATTGAAAAGGGTGTTTGCTTTGCTGCGGAAGTGGGCTTGTCAGGAGAAATCCGACCGGTACAACGCATAGACCAACGTATTTTGGAAGCGGAGAAGCTGGGATTCTCCAAAATCTTTGTTTCTCAAAACAATACTATTGGAATCAAAAAATCAGGAATTCAAATTATAGTCGTCTCCAAAACTGAAGAGGTCGCCGAGCATCTTTTTGGGTAAAGCCTTAAGGTGCTGGATTCGGAATATCTGCGTGAATGGCTTCAATTCCTTCCAAAACCTCATCCGAGAGGGAAATATCAATACTTCCAATGTTTTCCTTGAGCTGGTCCATAGTGGTTGCTCCTATGATGTTACTCGTTAGAAAAGGTCGTGTATTCACAAAGGCTAACGCCATTTGCGCTAAGGATAATCCATGTGCTTGTGCCAATTCTTGGTACCTACGGGTAGCAGTCACCGAATTCTCTCCGCTATAACGCTTATACCCAGGAAAAAGGGTTATTCTTCCTTTTCTAGGTTGTATTTCGCCAAGGTACTTTCCGCTTAGCACCCCAAATCCAAGCGGTGAATACGCCAAAAGACCACAACCTTCGCGTTGCGAAATTTCAGATAATCCTACCTCAAATAAGCGATTCAACAGACTAAACGGATTTTGTATGGTACGCATGCGCGGAAGGCTTTGGTGCACCTTGCTTTCTTCCAAAAACCGCATGGTTCCCCAAGGAGATTCGTTGGAAAGTCCAACATGCCTAATTTTTCCTTCGCTAACCAAATCCCTTAAAGTTTCCAAGACTTGATGGATGTTATCTTCCCAAAGGTCTACTGCATGGGAATCATATCCTCTTTGGCCGAAGTAATTGGTGTTTCGTTCGGGCCAATGTAATTGATACAAATCGATATAGTCGGTTTGCAAGCGCTTCAAACTCCCGTCTACCGCGCCAATCAGAGAATCCTTGGTAAAACCTGTAGTTCTGATGTGCTTCGTGAACTCTGCACGCCCCGCAATTTTAGTGGCCAAAACCACTTTATCTCGATTCCCTGTTTTTTTGAACCAGGTTCCGATGATTTCCTCGGTCACAGCGTACAATTCTTTCTTGGCCGGAATGGGATACAACTCGGCAGTATCAAAAAAGTTTATCCCTTGATCCAAAGCGTAATCCATTTGTGCATGACCTTCTTCTTCGGAATTTTGTCTTCCGTAGGTCATAGTGCCCAAACATATTTTGCTGATACGGATATCGGTATGCGGAATGCGAGTGTATTTCATGTGGTCAAAAATAGCAAACCCCAAAAGTAAGGGTTTCGGTGGTTTAGTGCTTTACCGCTGGGTTATTTTTCAATTTCCAAAAGAATGGGACAATGGTCGCTGTGTTTGGCTTCGTTCAAAATCACTGACCTTTTCAAACGGTCTTTTAAGGTATCTGAAACCATACCATAGTCCAAACGCCAGCCTTTATTGTTTGCGCGTGCATTGGCGCGATAACTCCACCAAGTATAATTGTGGGGTTCAGAATTGAAATGACGAAAACTGTCAATGAATCCACTTTTGATGAAATTTCCAATCCATTCCCGTTCTACGGGAAGAAATCCAGATACATTTTTGTTTCGAACTGGGTCATGGATATCAATGGCTTCATGACAAATATTATAATCGCCGCAGACAATAAGATTGGGACGTTCCTTTCGCAAATCATTCGCGTATTCCTGAAAGTCTGCCATATACTTTAGCTTGTGTTCAAGCCGGTCCAGATTTGTACCCGAAGGCAAGTACATACTCATCACGGAAATATCTCCAAAATCAGCACGGATATTTCGTCCTTCAAAATCCATATAATCAATTCCAGTACCCACTTCAACATGGTCAGGTGCGTTTTTGCAAAGCAATGCTACTCCACTGTAGCCTTTCTTCTGTGCGCTAAACCAATAATTATGGGTGTAGCCGATGGCTTCCAATGCCGCTATATCAACCTGTTCTTCCATGGCCTTGATTTCCTGCAAACAGATAACGTCAGGATTCACGGCTTGTAACCATTCCACAAAACCCTTGTTCATTGCGGCACGTATTCCGTTCACATTATAGGATGCTATGGTCATATGATAAATTTTCACTAAAAATAGGCATTGTAATAAGGGTGGTAAAATATCCGTTGAGAATAAAGTTACCTTTGTTTAAAGCGAATCTTTTATGAAAAAGCTCCTTGTTGTTTTCCTTCTTTTCACCTCAAGTGCCTTATTGGCACAAGCTTATCCTACCTTTCGTTTGAACCATGAAGTCAAATTCAACATTGGTTTGTTTTTAGCCACAACCTCAATCGAAGGGTCCTATGAACACTACATTTCCGAAGATACCAGTATTGGAGGCACCGTTTATTTCGATGATGATGCAACAGACTTCAATGGGAATTTTGGTATCAGTGGAAATTTCCGAGCCTATTTTGGGTACAAGCACCGTGCCGGTTTTTTTGCGGAAGCTTTTGCTCAATATTATTCCGGAGAAGAAGAACAAAACCCAGAAAACCCTTTGCCCGATAATGAATACAATACTGTCGCATTAGGATTGGGTGGCGGAAGCAAATGGGCCACCCGTAGCGAAAAGTTTACCTTAGAAATTTTTGGCGGCTTTGGTCGAAACATTAATCCTGAGCGTTTTCAAGATGCATTCATGTACCGTGGCGGACTTTCTATCGGATTTCGGTTTTAAACCTTTCTCTACTAGTATTATCAGAAAGAATACCCTATCATTTACATACTTTTACGGCTAATCCATCTATTCTCATACGAATGCACCGTATTTTGTTTCTTCTTTTTTGCCTGATATCCATGACACCATTATCCGCTTTTGCACAAGAAGCTCCACTTAAAGTAGGGGTCGCAGGTCTCACCCATACCCATGTACATTGGATTTTGGGAAGGGACGCTATTGGTGATATTGAAATTGTAGGCATAGCTGAACCCAATCGCGAATTGGCCACGCGATATATTAAACAACATGGGCTTTCCATGGATTTGGTGTATGACTCCCTAGAAGAAATGATTCAGCAAACCCAACCGGAAGCAATAACTGCCTTCGGAAGCATCTACGAACACCTTGAGGTTGTTGAAACCTGCGCGCCAAAAGGTATTCATGTGATGGTGGAAAAGCCACTAGCTGTTAGCCTGAAACATGCTGAAAAAATGAAAGCTTTGGCCAAAAAACACAACACTCATTTGCTGACCAATTACGAAACGACATGGTATCCTACGAACCATAAAGCGAAAGCATTATTGGAGGATGGAAGTATTGGAGCGCTTCGAAAAGTAATTGTCCGGGATGGGCATCGAGGGCCGGCCAAGCTTGGCATTGACCAAGAATTCTTAGATTGGTTGTTCGACCCCAAAGAAAATGGTGGTGGGGCCATCATGGACTTTGGGTGTTACGGTGCCAATTTAATGACTTGGTTGATGGAGGGCGAAAGACCTATTTCAGTCACGGCCATCACCCAACAACTGCAAGCGGAGAACAACCCCAAAGTAGATGATGACGCGATTATTTTACTCCAATATCCAAGCAGTCAAGCGATTATCCAAGCTTCCTGGAATTGGCCCATTGGTAGAAAAGATATGGAACTGTATGGGTTGACCGGGGCCTTGTTCGCAGACAATCGCAATCAATTACGTTTGCGGGTAGCGGAAGGTTATGATGGATTTAGCGAAGAAGTCTTCGATTTGAAAGAAAGGCCAGCGCCCTTAAATGACCCTTTTTCCCTTTTGGCTTCCGTAGTAAAAGGCAAATTGAAGTTGAACCCCAGTGACCTTTCCGCCTTGGAAAACAATATGGTGGTCATGGAAATATTGGATGCCGCACGAAAAAGTGCGAAAGAAGGTAAAACCATAACCCTCAAAAAAGACTAGTCTTCTTGAAAACCTCTTTCCTTAATTTTCAACTACTTGTTCTACTGTTAGCATACGGAATCAATCAGGCACAGGTGTCACCGACAGATTCCATTACCAACTTGGATGAAGTCATTCTTTTGGAGAATCTCATCCAAAAAAAAGCATCTGGTATTACTCCTTCTTCTGAAATCGGCATCGCCGAATTAGAACAATTCGGCCCTGCTGATTTTGCCTCTGGACTGAACCAAGTTTCTGGTGTTTATTTGTTGTCCGGAGCATTGAACACCAACCGTATTACGATTCGTGGTGTAGGGGCTAGAACCCCATTTAGTACCGATAAACTTCGAATATATTTCAATGGCATTCCCATCACCAACGGTACGGGCGTCTCAACTATTGAGGCCTTTGATTTTGAGAATCTGGGAAATATTGAAGTCGTCAAAGGACCGAAAGGCGTCACACTGGGCACGAACCTTGGCGGCGCTATTGTACTTTCCACAAGGCCACCCCAAGTAGGGAAAACTTTTTTAAGCAATCGATTTACAGTTGGGTCTTTCAATCAAGTGAAAAACAATGTTTCGTTTCGGCATTCCGAACGCAACTTTAATATAAGTCTGAGCTATAACCATTTCAGCACGGATGGTTTTCGCCAAAATAACAGCTTTGACCGCGATGGTGTTTTGTTGACCTCTGCCATTCGGATTTCGCCTAAGTCAAAACTTGACCTTTTGGTGAATCATATCGATTACAATGCAGGCATTCCAAGTTCTTTAAATGAAACAGATTTTCGAGAAAACCCAAGATTGGCAGCAGCAAATTGGCTGGCAGCACGAGGATTTGAAGACAATCGCTATACGCTCACCGGGCTTTCACACACGTATGACTTTAGCCCAAACTTTCAAAACACCACAAGCGTATTCTATACCTATTTAGACCGCTACGAACCGCGCCCGTTTAATATTTTGGATGAATATACCTCCGGATTTGGGATTCGTTCTATCTTCAAGGGAACGTTGGGACCCGGGGAATTCAGCTTTGGAACTGAACTATATAAAGATGAATACCATTGGAGCACATTCAGGAATCAGTTTCGGGATAACGATGGCAATGGCAGCCTTCAAGGCGAAAGACTTTCTAGAAATAAGGAGTTCCGGGATTTGTGGAATGTTTTTGGACAATACGTTCTTCCTTTGGGGGAACGATTTACCCTCCAAGCAGGATTGGCTTGGAACCAAACCCAATTTGATTTTCGGGATTTGTTCAACCAAGGTGAAGCAAATACCTCTGCAGAAAGAGGGTTTGATTCCATTTTTCTACCCAGTTTTGGAGCGAGGTACACCCTAAACAAGGGAATGCTTTTTGCCCATGTGGCGCGCGGCTTTTCGAACCCTGGTTTGGAAGAAACACTAACCCCAGATGGTGTGATTAATCCTGAAATTGCACAGGAAAACGGTACGAGTTATGAGATAGGAGGTCGTTTTTCATTTTTTGATAATCGTCTTTGTATCACTTCCGTTTTGTATCGTATGAATATTGAAGACTTGCTGGTATCGAGAAGAACGGCAGAAGACCAATTCATAGGCATCAATGCGGGAGAAACCCGACATCAAGGTTGGGAACTTGATGTGCGATATCGTTTTAAGTTAGCACAAAACTTCTGGGCCGCTCCTTATCTGAGTTACACTTTAAACGACCATTCTTTTGTAGAGTTTGTTGATGGCGATGATGATTTTTCTGGAAATGCTTTAACGGGTGTTCCGAAAAATAGAATCCAATCGGGTGTGTTATTAGGTAACGACAAAGGGTTTCGATTTGCGTTCAACCATCAATATGTGGACGACATCCCATTGAATGATGCCAGTACGTTGCAAAGTGAATCCTTCAACGTATTTCGGTGCAATGTCCGCTACGCATTTGATGTGTTACCAAATCTGAATGCCGGTTTAAACCTCGGTGTCAACAATGTTTTTGACACCAACTATGCCCAATCTGTTTTGATAAACGCAGTAGGGTTCGGAGGCAATGCTCCACGATTCTTTTATCCAGGAGAGGGACGAAATTGGTACGCCGGGCTTCGACTGCAATATGATTTATAAAAAAAACGCCCCGACAAGCGGAGCGTTCTTCAAAAGCCATATTAGGTATTAGTTTAAGTCAAAACGGTCCAAGTTCATCACCTTGTCCCAGGCTTTGACGAAATCCATTACAAACTTTTCTTTAGCGTCAGAAGCACCATACACCTCAGCAATCGCTCTTAGTTCGGTGTTCGAACCAAAAATCAAATCCACTCGGGTGGCGGTCCATTTTAAATCGCCAGTAGCTCGGTCTCTTCCTTCAAAAACTTCTTCATCTTGGATGGCCTTCCATTCTGTATTCATGTCCAACAAGTTCACGAAGAAATCATTGGTCAAGGTTTCTGGATTGTGCGTGAATACCCCATTATGGGATTTATCAAAGTTGGTATCCAACACGCGCATACCTCCCACAAGAGCTGTCATTTCTGGAACGGTCAAAGTCATCAACTGTGCTTTGTCTACCAATAACTCTTCAGAAGTTACAGAGAACTTTCCACCAAGATAGCTTCTGAAACCATCTGCCATTGGCTCAAGACAATCAAAAGATTCTGAATCCGTATTTTCAGCAGAAGCATCGGTACGACCTGGCGTAAATGGAACACTGATATCATGACCCGCATCTTTAGCAGCTTTTTCAATCGCAGCACATCCCCCAAGAACAATCAAATCTGCCAAGGAAACCGTTTTGCCAAAATCAGCTTTAATACCTTCCAAGGTCTCTAACACTTTGTTTAACTGCGCTGGGTTGTTGACTTCCCAATCTTTTTGTGGTGCCAAACGAACTCTTGCGCCATTTGCTCCTCCTCTAAAATCAGAGCCTCTAAACGTAGAAGCGGATGCCCAAGCGGTTGATACCAATTGGGAAATAGACAATCCGGAACCTAAGATTTTTTCTTTGAGGGTAGCAATGTCCCCATCAGCAATCAATTCATGGTCTACTGCCGGAACAGGGTCCATCCAAATGGAAGGTTCAGCAGGGACCTCTGCACCCAAATATCTATCAATTGGTCCCATATCACGGTGGGTCAACTTGAACCATGCTTGCTGATAGGCTTCCTTAAATTCTTCTGGATTTTCCAAGAAGTGCTTGGAAATCTTTTCATACTCAGGGTCCATTCTTAGCGACATATCTGTCACCAACATAATAGGCGCGTGTTTTTTATCTGGGTCGTGCGCATCTGGCACAGTGCCTGCTGCAGCCCCATCCTTCGGTTGGAATTGCCATGCCCCAGCTGGACTCTTGGTCAATTCCCATTCATGTTGATACAGGTTCTCCAAATATTTGTGGCTCCATTTAATAGGGGTATCCGTCCATGCACCTTCAAGACCTGAAGTAATCGTATCAGACCCTTTACCAGAACCAAAATTGCTCTTCCAACCCAAACTTTGCAATTCGATAGGGGCACCTGCTGGTTCTGCCTCCAAGAATTCAGCATCACTTGCAGCGCCGTGAGTTTTTCCAAAAGTATGTCCGCCGGCAATCAAGGCTACAGTTTCGTAATCGTTCATTGCCATACGGCCAAATGTTTCACGGATATCGTGCGCAGCCGCTAACGGGTCAGGATTTGCATTCGGACCTTCAGGATTCACATAAATCAAGCCCATGTGAGCAGCGCCCATTTGCTGTTCTAATTCTCCTTTTTCATTGTATCGGTCTTTGTTCCCCAACCATTCAGCTTCAGAACCCCAATAAATATCTTCTTCAGGTTGCCAAATATCTTCACGACCACCGGCAAAACCATACATTGGCAAGCCCATGGATTCGTGAGCGACATTCCCCGCAAGAATCAACAAGTCCGCCCAAGAAATCTTTTTCCCATATTTCTGCTTGATGGGCCAAAGCAACAATCTAGCCTTATCCAAGTTGGCATTGTCAGGCCAGCTGTTCAATGGGGCGAAGCGTTGTGCTCCTGTGCCGCCTCCACCGCGACCGTCGGAAATACGATACGTTCCTGCGGCGTGCCATGCCATACGAATAAAGAAGGGGCCATAGTGTCCGTAATCGGCAGGCCACCAATCCTTACTATCAGTCATAAGGTCGGTCAAATCTTTTTTGACAGCATCCAAATCCAAAGTTTTGAATTCTTCAGCGTAGTTGAAATCTTCATCCATGGGGTCAGCCAGATTGGAATGTTGACGAAGAATGTTCAAGTTCAGTGCATTAGGCCACCAATCGCGGTTCGTGGTGCCTCCACCGGCAGCTTGTTTCAAGTCACCGTTGAGAAAAGGACACTGGCTTGCGTCGCCAGCACCGTTGTGCATATGATCCATGTTAATAGTGTTTTTAGGTACTTATTGAGATAAAAATAATTCTATCCCCAATAAATTTACACTACCCCTGATCTATTTGCGTTATGCGGATATTAAGATTGACTATGGGGGTTATTGCTTACACTTATGATAAGCCAAGACCTTTTAAACAATAACGGTAGAATTAAAGTTCTTTTTGATGACCTCCAAAAAGTCTGTCGTATCATAGGGTTTAATAATCAAATCCGTGAATCCAATTTGGCGAAGGTCTTCAAAGGATTTGGTCGGGTCTGTGGCTGTTAGGGCAATAATGGGTACTGCCTTGTTGAAGGTTCTAATGGCCTTAGTTGCCTCGAAACCATTCATTACGGGCATATTTACGTCCATGAGAATCATATCAAAAACTTCGTTTTCTATGATGTTGAGGGCTTCTTGTCCGTTTTCGGCCATGGAACAGGTAAACTTGTTCCCTTCCAAAATCTTACGGGTTACTAGGCGATTGATGCGATTGTCATCAACGATAAGGATGTGACTGCCTTCTACATTTCGGTTGACTTTTTCCTTTTTCTGAACAACTTCAACTTCGGTTTTTTGAGCAATGTCGTAAACGATGGTAAACGTAAATTCCGTTCCAACGTTCTTTTCACTCTTTAACCCAATGGGTGCATCATGCAAATCCAATAATCTTTTTACGATGGCAAGCCCCAAGCCTGTACCTTGAAAGTCGTTGGATTTTTTGTCCTGAGTGAACTCGTCAAAAATAATCCGTTGTTTTTCCTCTGAAATCCCCAAACCGTTATCAGCAATTCTAAAATTCAGTTTGATGGTCTTGTTGGAAACTTCTTCAGGTTGAATGTCAATGGTGATGGTTCCTTCTTCAGTAAACTTACAGGCATTACTGATAAGATTAATCAAGATTTGCGAAAGCTTTACATAATCCCCCTTTAAAAAGTTTGGGACCTCATCAGCAATTTTTACTTCGAAAACATTATTGTTTTTCGAGCGCATGAACTCCAACGAATTGATAATGTTCACTACAAGTTCACGTAGTTGAAAAGGCTTTTGTTCTAGCTTTCTGTTTTTCAGCGCATCCAACTTGTTCAGAAAAAGCAAATCATTGATTAACGCCAATAGGTAGTCTGCTGAGAATTTTAGGGACGTGATGTCTTCCTTAAATTTTCCGAGGGATTTGTCTTGTTGCAAAATGGAAGAAATACCAATAATACCATATAAAGGTGTTCGCAACTCATGACTGATAGCGGACAAAAAGTTGGTCTTTACTTCCGAAAGCTCTTCTGCTTTCTTCTTGGCCTTAAGGTATTGGGTATTGCTTTCTTGTAAGCTCTTGACTAAGGCTTTTCTCCTTTTGAAAAATAATAATAGGGCAAAAGCAAAAATGGACACGGCCAAAGTCGCCCCCAAGGTGATGTAAACAATAATCTTATTTCGGTTTGCATTTTGGCGATTGACTTCGTTTTCCAGCTCCTTTGCCTTTAAGTCCTGTTTGTACTGGTTGACGTTCATTCGAGCAATAACCTCATTGATTGCCGTTGCTTTCTCTATTTCTTGTTTTTTATCGGCATAAACATCCAACTCTTGACGGGTAAAATGCGCTTGTTTGTAATCCCCTTTTTGAGCGTATGCTTCCAATAGATGTTCGTAGCCTTGAATGATACCATCGGTGTAATCCGAGTTTTTGGATAGCTCAATATTTTCCGTAAGAAAGACAATGGCGCGGTCATAATTGCCTTCCAACAACGCAAGCTTTCCCTGCGATAAAAGGTATCCCGCTTTAAGAAGCGGTATCTCAACTGAATCAATGTATTTTTCTAGCACTTTTACATGCCGTCTAGACTTTTCGACATTCTTTTGGTCCAAATAGATGTCACTCAGGTTAAAGTTTATAACGAAAACCCGTGTAATGTTTTGTTTGGCCTTATAAATTTTGACCGCCTCGTTGTAGTATTCTATGGCCTTTTCATCAGTCCCTATTTCATTGTTAAAGTTGCCCAAGTTGTTGAAGGTATCGGCAATCAAAATGGAATCATTAATGATTTGAGCCTTTTGCAAAGATTCGGTGAAGGTCTTCTGTGCCCGCAGTGTATCCTTCATTTTAACCAAGGCACTTCCAGTATACTTCGCGATTTCAACTTCCCATTCCAAGTTCTTAATGCGCTCTGCAAGCTTAAATCCCAAATCCCCATACTTCAGAACATCTACATAATTATTCTTGTAGTAGTCATGGGTAAGTCTTTGTTTCAAACTATCCAAAATGGTCAATATTTCCGCCTCAGAACTATCCTCAGGAGGTGTAAAATAATCGAAGGATTCTTGCTGTGCAGAGACAAGACTGAAACAAAAAAATATGCAAAGTAATAGGTGTGGTTTGCGCATCTTCAAAAATTTGGGTCTTACGAAGGCAATATGTAAACGTGAAGAAACTGGTTTTAGTACCTACTTACAGGGATTTCTTACACTCAACCCATTGTAAATCCAATGCTTATCATAAAAACATCCGTCATTGGACATAACACCAAATTCCCTAAAGCAGTATATTTAAAAAAATCAGCTTCGCTAACCTCTATTTGTAAAATGCCACGAACCAAAAATCTATTCTATTGTTTTTTCCTTTTGTTATGCACTTCAACAGCTTTAGTTCATGCACAACATCAAGAAGAAGCTCTTTCACTCGAGATTGAAAATGGCTCCGTAAAAGGGACGCTTCTAATCCCCAAAACGGATAAAAAGGTTCCCATAGCGCTTATCGATGCTGGTTCTGGACCGACCGACAGAAACGGCAACAATATGATGATGACCAATAATCATCTTAAGTTACTGGCAGAAGGACTTGCCGAAAAAGGCATAGCCAGTCTGCGCTATGATAAAAGGGGTGTCGGGAAAAGTGCCCTTCAAAACTTTAATGAGCAGGACTTGCGTTTTGAAGACTATGCAAACGATGCTATTGGGTGGCTTAAAAAATTGCAATCCTATACCCGATTCTCCAAGCTAGTCCTTGTTGGACATAGCGAAGGTTCTTTACTCGGAATGCTAGCCTGCCAGCAAATGAAAGTGGACCAATTCATCTCATTGGCGGGAGCTGGGCAAAATGCCTCCGCTTTACTAAAAGAACAACTTGAAAAGCAATCTCCCTCACTTTTGGAAGAGGCATTGCCCATTTTTGAGAAACTGGAACAAGGAGAAACTGTGGAAGAGGTCCCCATGGCCTTATTTTCCATTTTCAGACCAAGTGTTCAACCCTATATGATTTCGTGGATAAAGTATGACCCTAAAGTCGAAATTGCCAAGTTACAGGTTCCGATATTGCTTGTTCACGGAACAACCGATATTCAACTTGAGCTTTCTGAAGCAAAATTGCTTTCCGAAGGGAATCCTAAAGCCCAAATGGAGGTGATTGAGGGAATGAACCATATCCTTAAAATTGCGGATGAAGCCTACTTACCCAACCTGCAAACCTATTCTAATCCGAATTTACCCCTCGCTGCTGGATTAACCGAATTGTTGGCAGCATTTATTCTGGATTAAAGCTTCTGGAGCCACTCTTTTAGGTCTACCGCTTTGGAGACTGTGCTTGCAACCTCAGTTAGTGGAATTCGCTCCTGTTCCATAGAATCACGATGGCGAATCGTCACGGTTTCATCTTCTAACGTTTGATGGTCTATGGTAACACAAAAAGGAGTCCCCACGGCATCTTGACGGCGGTAACGGCGTCCTACAGCATCTTTTTCATCATACACCACACTGAAATTCCATTTCAATTCGTCCACCAACTTCTGGGCTATTTCTGGAAGGCCATCTTTCCGTAAAAGGGGCAACACGGCAACCTTGGTTGGAGCCAACACGGCTGGTAGTTTGAGGACTACCCGTGACGTATTGTTTTCCAATTGTTCTTCTTCAAGGGAATTGGAAAAAACTGCTAGGAACATTCTATCCAAACCAATCGAAGTTTCCAAAACATATGGGACGTAGCTTTCATTCAGTTCAGGATCAAAATATTGAAGCTTCTTTCCGGAATATTTTTCATGGTTGGCCAAATCAAAATCCGTTCGAGAGTGAATGCCTTCCAACTCTTTGAAACCAAATGGAAACCTGAATTCAATATCGGCAGCGGCATCAGCATAATGCGCCAGTTTTTCGTGGTCGTGGAAACGATAGTTATCCTCGCCCATTCCCAGTGAAAGGTGCCAATTCATCCGCTTCTCCTTCCAGGTTTCATACCATTCTTTTTGGGTGCCAGGTTTGATGAAGTATTGCATTTCCATTTGCTCGAACTCCCGCATACGGAAAATAAATTGTCGTGCTACAATTTCATTTCGAAACGCTTTACCGGTTTGCGCAATCCCAAAAGGAATTTTCATCCGCCCTGTTTTTTGAACATTCAAGAAATTGACGAAAATACCCTGCGCGGTCTCCGGTCTTAAATACAAATCTGTGGCCGTATCTGCGGAAGCGCCTAGCTTGGTGCCAAACATCAAGTTAAATTGCTTCACATCCGTCCAATTCTTTGAACCGGAAACCGGGCAAACAATCTCCAATTCCTCAATGAGGGCTTTGACATCCGCTAGGTCTTCGTTTTCTAAAGATTTGCCAAGGCGTTTGAGAATGGAATCTGCTTTTGATTGATAGTCCAACACCCGCGGATTAGTGGATAGGAATTGGTCCTTATCAAAACTATCGCCAAAGCGTTTTGCAGCTTTTTTGACTTCCTTTTCAATTTTTCCTTCAATTTTGGCTACATGGTCTTCTACCAAAACGTCAGCACGATATCTTTTTTTGGAATCTTTGTTATCAATTAAGGGGTCGTTGAAGGCATCAACGTGTCCAGATGCCTTCCAAGTGGTAGGATGCATCAAAATGGCGGCATCAATCCCAACAATATTGTCATTGAGTTGTACCATGGCTTTCCACCAGTACTCTCGGATGTTCTTTTTGAGTTCTACCCCGTTCTGCCCATAGTCGTAAACAGCACTTAGGCCATCATAGATTTCGCTAGATTGAAATATGTACCCATATTCCTTAGCATGGGAAATAACTTTCTTGAAAATATCGTCTTGATTCGCCATTGGGCAAAAATAGAATTTTACCCAAAAATGTGTAGTTATTTCAACTGAAATTCAGTCGAGGCCAAAAGTCTTTCGTCTTCGTAGACGTTAAGGGTGTAGATTCCCTCTACCAATGAGTTTTCGGGAACGGTAATCGCATCACAAATGCTGATTTCTTTTCCGGTATAGACAATTTCAACTTTTTTGCTGTAAGTATTCCCCCCAACGCTGATAGTAGATGCATTATCCTCAATGACCTTCATATCCGGGCCTAAGAATTGAAGGTATAGCACGCGGACGTTACCTTTTTCAGAAGGGTCACTCAAAACGGTAACACATCCTCTTAACTTTTCAATGGTTGATGCCTTATTCGTTTTTAATGGTCTACCGGCTCGTAAACGAAATCCGTTACCCTCTGCATTCTGCAGCTTTAGATAGCTTTTTATTTTCAACTCCCTACTCAATTCTCTGTTCGCTTCTCGTAAAACCGATTCCGAACGTTCAAAATCGGTTGCGCGACCTTTGGCTTCGGTGAGCTGTCTGCGCGTTTCTTCATATCGGTCGGCCAATAATCTATTGTTGTAGCGCAAGAAGTTGTTTTTCAGTTTTAAACTATCAAACGTGATTTCAAGTGTACGCAACTCTTTTCGCGTTTCTTTTAGTTTGGTCAGGCTGAAATTCAACCTTCCTACCGAATCCAATAATTGTTGCACTTTGAATCGGGAAGTTAGCAATTCAATTTCGTTGACTTCATTCAGTCCCGATAAGCGGTCCACCTCAGCCTTCATTAAGGTCAAATCTTTGACCAATAAAGATTTCTCTTGCTCGAGAAAAACCATTTGATTTTTGGATTGGGCGTAGCTGTAATAAAATGCAATGAGAATACCCACAATGACAGCCAGAAGGGCAGCAAAAATAATCTTGTAGTTGAAATTATTATCTTGGGCGTCCATGGGGTTATAGCTGCTCCAGCTAAATACAGTTTATGGTGTATAAACGGTTGGCTAAGATAATAAACGAGATTAATAACATACTATTGCCACCAGTATGTTTTGGATGTAACGCGCGATTATCGGGAGGAGAAAACGTCTTGTGTACCGTTTGTCGACATGATTTACCACTCACCGACTATAACTTCAAGGAAGAGAACTCCGTAGACCGTCTTTTTTATGGCCGTTCAAAGGTGAAAAAGGGGGCTGCTTTTCTCTATTTTTCCAAACAAGGTGTTACCAAAAACCTGTTGCATTTTTTAAAATATCGCAATCAGAAAAAGATTGGTTCCCATTTTGGGACATGGTTTGGGGCTCAAATAAAAGAAAATGGTAACAATCCTTTTGATTTGGTAGTTCCGGTACCCATTCATCCCAAAAAACTTCGAAAGAGAGGGTATAACCAGGTAACGCCTTTTGCCAAACAATTGGCCCATGAATTGGATATTCCCTTCTCTGAAAACGTTCTGAAAAAAACGAAAAACATTCGTTCACAAACCAAAAAAGACCGGGAACTTCGGTGGCAGAATAGTCAGGACGCTTTTACCTTGGGCGAGAAACCTGACGTTTTGCCAAAGCACATTTTATTGGTAGATGATGTCATAACCACTGGGGCCACTATTGAAGCTTGTGTGCAAGCATTACAAACCCTAAAAGGGGTTAACGTTTCGGTGGCCAGCTTGGCCGTTGTACCCAAGGGTTAAATTTTTCATATATCGAAACCTGAAGCATACAAATTAGTTGTTTCTTTGCTCCGTTTGAGGTCACTTATGCAGTACGTACGTCGATTTTTAGCACTTTTATTTCTGGTCTTGATGACCACTGCACTTTGGCATTGTGCAAGAAGGGGTGCCCCTTCAGGAGGTGAAAAAGATGTTACTCCTCCAAAAGTTACCAAAACGGAACCTGAAAACTACACCATCAACTTTGAAGCCAAGCGGATTCGGCTATATTTTGACGAGTTTATCAAGTTGGAAGACGTTCAAAATCAATTGGTGGTATCTCCCCCATTACAGTACAAGCCAATTATTAGTCCACAAAGTGGGGCAAGTAAATATGTGGAGGTAGTCATCAAGGATACACTGCTTGAAAATACTACCTATACCATCAACTTTGGGCAGAGTATAGTCGACAACAATGAAGGAAACCCCAACAGTTTTTTGACCTATGTTTTTTCCACCGGGGATTACATTGATTCCCTATCCGTTGCCGGAGCCGTCAAAGATGCATTCAACAGAAAGGCTGATGAATTTGTGTCTGTTATGTTGTACGCGCTTGATAGCGCTTATACTGATAGCGTAATTTATCAAAGGCCTCCGAACTATATTACGAATACGCTGGATAGCCTCCCCATATTTGAGCTTAAAAACCTAAAGGCAGGTCAATACAAGCTATTTGCTATTAAGGATGTCAATAAAAACAACCTTTTTGACCAGCGTCAAGATAAAATTGGCTTTTTATCCGATACCATTACCATTCCAACCGACTCTGTCTACTTGTTGAACTTATTCACAGAAATTCCCAATTACAGTGCTTCCGTGCCCAGCTATGTGGCGAAGAACCGAGTGCTATTTGGTTTTCAAGGGGATTTCGAAGACGTTGCCATTGAAACTCTACTTCCCTTACCCGATTCAGTACAAACCAGGATTTTAAAGGATAGGGAGAAGGACACCTTGAACTATTGGTTGACACCCACGGATGTGGACTCCATTCTGTTCCTTGTGAAAAACGAGAAATTGGACAAATTGGACACCTTTACTGTGAAAACGAGAAAACTACCTTTGGATTCGCTTTTGGTATCCTCCAATTTGAGAGGTAAACTAGGTTTTGAGGATTCGTTCAGTCTTTTGGCCAATACACCAATTGTTGGTTTTGATACCAGCAAAATCTCCTTCACTATCAACGATAGCCTTCCTGGGAAGTATGAATTCCAAAAAGACACCCTTGGCAACAAAATTGACTTTAGTTTTCCTGTGGAGCCTAACCAGCAATATGGTTTTGAGATGCTGCCCGGTACCATAACGGACTTTTTCGGTATGGAAAGTGATTCCCTTTCCTTTTCATTATCCACGGGAAGCTATGCCGACTATGGGAATTTAAGATTGTTCTTGAGTGGCGAAGTGGTATACCCTGTAGTAGTTCAGCTCGCTAATGAAAAAGGAGAAATACAACGGGAAATCATTTCAAAAGAACCAGGCGTGTTGGAATTCAACAACCTTGACCCTAGTCAATATGTAATTCGAGTGATTTTTGATACCAATGGCAATGGTATTTGGGATACCGGAAACTACTTGAAAGGATTACAGCCCGAACGGATTAGCTATTATCCTGACAAAATTGAAGTTCGCGCAAACTGGGAGTTAGAACAGAACTTTATCATTTCACAATAAAAGAATCCCTATCATCAAGGAATTTGAGTTTATCCCGATATTTCGTGATATGGGATTTGCTCAAACTCACCGTAACGACCTCCTCTTTTTGAGAAAACGCAATTTGATTTCCCAACACATCGTAAACGGCAGAGTGCCCGGGATACGAGTGGCCTTCTTCGTCCAATCCAATACGATTTACCCCAATACAATAGGCCATGTTTTCAATGGCGCGCGCTTTCAGAAGCGTATCCCAAGCTGAAATTCTAGGACTAGGCCAGTTCGCGACATAAAGCAAAACATCATAATCGGCTACATTTCGAGACCAAACCGGAAATCGTAAATCATAACATATCAAGGGACAAATGGTGAACCCGTTTACTTCAAGCTGAAGCCTTGTTTCACCTTTTTCATATACCCGGTCCTCGCCCGCAAGGGTGAATGTATGGCGCTTATCATATTCCCCGAAAAACCCGTCTGAAATTACGCAAAATAACCTATTGAAGTACCTTCCCTCTTCAGTAAACCCTTGACTCCCACCCACAACGGATTTGTATTTTTTGGCCATTTCTTGCATCCAAAACAGCGTTTGTTCCGCTTCAACCTCATCAATATTTTGGGGAGTCATCGTAAAGCCTGTGCTAAACATCTCAGGAAGAACAATAAGGTCAACGGGCGTTTTAAGCTCCTGAAACCTTTCTTGCAAGTACTGCCGGTTTGCTATGGGGTTTTCCCAATGCAGATGGGTTTGTACCAAGGCTACTCTAAGGTCTTCTTGCATCGTTTCAATCAAAATAGACGTCTTGAACATCGTGCTCCACCATATGGTAAAGCTGCTCAATTTGTGATTTCAAAATACGCTCTTCGGATAGTGGTGGTAAAGCATCCAAGGGAAAGAAACCGGCTTCCATCATATCGAAACCAGGCGTTAAGGTTCCACCCACCAACTCACAATGGAACATCAGTTTGTAAATGTAATAGGGTTCAGGTGGATGGGGATGTACCTGTTTGTCCCAAACCCCGAGCAAGCGAACGGCTTTGCATTGCATCCCGGTTTCCTCAAAAACCTCTTTTACTGCGATTTCCGAAGGCGTGCTCCCAATATCGGCCCAACCTCCGGGAATCGTCCATTTTTGGTCAACTTGCTCCCGAGCCATCAACACCTCCTTTTTTTCATTCAAAACGAATCCTCTCACATCCACTTTTGGTGTGGGATAGTCCTTCGGAGGCATTAGTAGGGGAGCTAGGTCATTGATTTGTACCTTGCCTACATGCGCCATCAAGTTTTGGCTAATAAACTTGAGTTCCTCATAACGCTCCTTGTCAAATCCGTTTTCGGCATACACCAAGCCCATATCCGCCAAAGCATTCAAGCGCTTGATTTGGTTTAGGATTTCTTTGTCCTCCATATTAGGGCCTACGCGTGTTTTTCCAAAAGTGCTACCAATTCTGGCATTTCTTGCAGTTTGGCATGGTCGAGCGCTGTGTTACCGCGAGCATCTTTTATCTGTGTATTTGCTCCCTTTTCCAGAAGCATTTTGGTAATCTTTACATGTTTGAAGGTAGCCGCATAAATCAAAGCAGTAGCACCCATCACATTTACCGTATCTACCGCCGCACCAGCATCCAAAAGTTGGGCAACAACCTCTTCATAGCCCTTAAAAGCGACGCCCATCAGGGCCGTATTGCCCGAACCATCTACCGCATCAACTTCAGCACCCTGTTCCAACAAAAGCTTCACCACCTCAAGGTGATTATAGTAGGCGGCAAGAATTAAAGGTGTGGAACCGCGTCCATCTTTCGCTTGCAAAAGTGAGGCATCCGCTTCAAACATCTTTGCAAGGGCTTTTGCATTTCCATTCTTGATTTCAGTGAAAAAAAGTTCTTCTTGTGCTTTCATACGTTTTCAGATTGCAACCTCAACAAAACTAGTGAAATGTGGCCGTTATGCTTACTTTTCGTACAACTTGAATTTATCAACACATAGGATTTTTCTATCCTTCCTCTGTTTTAATCGAAAAGACAACATTCGGATTAACAATATATTAGGAGCACCCTTGCTCGGTCGCCAAGTTATTTAGTTACTTTTGGAGCTGTTAAATTCCCTTTTATGAAGACTACGTTTTCCCTTATTGCCCTACTTTTTTCGGTTGGATTGTTTAACCTAAACGCCCAAACCGCGAAAGACCAAAAAATTATTGATGATGCCGAGAAAGCCAAACAAACCCTGTTGGATGCCAATGTTGGTTTGGATAGCTTTTTTGAAAAATCTGCGGGATATGTTTTATTTCCCAATGTCGGTAAAGGTGGTTTCATTATTGGTGGGGCCGCAGGCAACGGAGTGGTGTATGATGGTGGTGAAATGATAGGTATGGCCAACCTAAAGAAACTGAATGTTGGTTTCCAAGCAGGGGGCCAGGCCATTATTGAAGTCATCTTTTTTGAAACCTATGTGGATTTGGAGCGCTTTACCCAAGGTACCTTTGAGTTTGCAGCGGAAGCTTCGGCAGTCGCTCTAAAATCTGGTGTGGCGGCCAATGCCAAATACAAGGATGGCGTAGCGGTATTTGCGATGCCCAAGGCTGGTTTTATGGCCGATGCCTCTGTAGGTGGGCAGAAGTTTAAGTTTAAGCCTTTCTAATCTTTTTTCTTTCTTTTTTAACTGTAGCGCACAAGAATATCTTACCTTTTGTGGGCTAATTTGTTGTATACCTAAGTGACCGTTAGACTACCAAAAGATGAAAACAAAAATGTCTCCGAGGCTGGAGATATTGCACGTATCATGCAAAAGGTGCTTCTCCGCCAAAACAAACACCATCGGGCGAAGGAATATTTTTGGACAATAGGTCTAAACCGTGCGAACGATATTGAGTATATCGAATTGGTTACCATCGGTACACAGAACAGGAATATATTAGCTCCAGCTGAAGTTCTAAGTCTAGCTGTGTCCAAAAAGTGTTTGAAAATCATATGCTGCCATAATCATCCTTCAGGCAATCTTGTAGCCAGCGAAGCGGATATAGCCCTAACGGAAAATTTGGCCAAGGCAGCTGTTATTTTAGGAATGGAACTGCTCGACCATATTATCATTACGGAAGAGGATTTTGTTTCCATTTGGCCTTGATTTCTTGTTCGTCCTAAATAGGAGTTAGTTTGTTCAGACTACAAGAGATGTTATCTGCTCTGTTCTAAGTCTTTTCCATACTATTTTTTGGGGGCCTTATTACCAGGAAAATCCCAAATACTTCATTCTTCAATTAAATAAAGAGGTTACCAATACGAGTAGCATTAAAGAATTTAATACTACCTTAAATAGCCTAAGACAGGGATTGAACTTTCTTTGAAACCCGATAAATTATCCGGGGTAAAACTAAAATTTGAATAAGCCATCATAATTTGGATACAAAATCGATAAAGTTACATTTAGGTATTTCCGCCGTAGTAGTAATTTTTGCTGCCATTGTTTATGGTGGAGCTCCAAAAACTTTACTCCCAATATTCTTTGATTTTAGATTAGAAAATCTTGAGCTTAAAAACATCTTCAGAGGAATTATGGGGTTGTATATTGCTTTTGCCTGTTATTGGATATGGGCGCTAAAACAACCTAAATATTGGAAAGGTGCAACCCTGTGTAATGTCATCTTTATGGGAGGTTTGGCTTTCGGAAGAATAATAAGCTTGATTGTCGATGGCGTTTCCATTCAATATACAGTAGGTATGTTATTGGAGTTTTTCATGATGGTCTGGGGAATTTATAATCTTAAACGGGTTTTGAACAGTTAAAGATTTAAAACAAGAAATACTTAATTGGGAATTCCAGAATCTGAATTTTAAAGTTCAAAAAAGCATGGCTTAATCAACCAATGTATTTAAGTAAACTTCAACACAATGCACACCACAATTACCAGCATAACTTTTCAAAACAAAGTAAAAGGCAAATATGATTCTGATTACATCGAATCTATGATTGAAAAAATTTCCCGTGAACCTCGAATGGGTAAAAAATTTACAGCGGTGAATAACATATTTAAAGTTGATTTAGGGTGTACTTTGAACAAAAAGCATGAGTACAGTTTGCTATACTGTTACCGAGGCAAAAATCAACCAATTTTCATAGTCAACATTTTTAAAAGGAAAGAGAAGGACTTATTGAGTAAGGTTATAAGTAGTTTAGTTTCAGAAATGTCAGAACAATAGTCTTAACTTCTATCTATTAGCTTGCTTATTAGTTACAATCAAAAAAAGGATTGGTACTGAACTTATGTATAGTATGCGTTTTTCATTATGAAAGTAGCATAATAACATTCGAGAGAAATTTCTTAAATTTATATTTATTCGTAAGGTTTATACTCGTCTTTTATGAATGAGTCGTGGACTATCGTTCTTGTTAGCCTCATGGGTACCATGTTGATTGTTTTTCTCTTCAAATTCACAAGTATTTCTAACGTGTTTTAACCATAGCTTCCGACATCGTCCATTGCTATTGAACACAATGGAAAAATGTAATGGTAAAACATCGCTTTGATTTCTATATAATTAACGGACTATTTGAAAGGTGAGGAGCAGAACCAAATATTTTGTTATGGCTCTCTTGGTGCTAATGGCATGTTCTTCTGAGTCAAAACCGTTGGACACCCCACGTAAGATTGAAAATCTTAAGACTTTTGCACGTGTTTACGGATTTGTCAAATATTTCCATCCAAGTGATGAAGCGTCTAATATAGATTGGAAAAAGTTTGCCTCTTATGGGGTATCCAAAGTGATAGATTGCAATACAGATGCGGAACTGTTAGATGAGTTAAAGCAACTTTTTGGACCAATCGCACCTTCCGTGACCTTTTCAAGCAAAAGGATCAATGGTAATGAGCTATCCAAAATAAGGCCCAAAAACCTTATGGGGTACCAACTCACTTTTTGGCAGCATAGAGGAGTAAGTATCGGCATGAAGTCGTATCCAGGATATCCGTACGCCAGTATGCGTGTAAACAGTCCAGCAAAAATTGAGATAGGTAGAAACCATGGTACAATGGTAAAAATATTGAACGCCAAGGAATACCGAAACACCAAACTACGTCTAAGAGCAATGGCCAAACTGGCCGATACAGCAAAAGTATCCGCATATCTGCGTCTGGCCGCCATCAATGCCGATGGAAGCACCATTTTGGAAAAGGGCAATATCAAGGGTAGTCTTTGGAGTCCATATGAAATTATATATGACTCCGGAGATGAAATGGAACGTCTAGAAATTGGCGTAGCCCTTAAAGGGAATACCTCCTTGCTCTTAGATAATGTAAAGCTAGATTATTGGAACGGAAATAAATGGGAGGCAATTCCAGTTCATAACGGTGATTTTGAAAAAGCTCAAACGAGTGCTTCAAAAAGTACTGAAACTTGGTTTGCTAGAGGTTCAGGGTATACCTTGGAGATTTCAAAAGACACTTCTGCGCACACAAACAGATTTGCTCGTTTTTTTTATGAGGAACCAGCCCTCGAAATCAACAAGAAAATATTTGATGCCGCCCCTGTTTTTGGAGAAATGGTAAATGAGGAAATCGGGAATTCCATCTTTTGCCAAGTACCGATTGCTCTTTACAGGAACGACAACGGAACTTTTCCCAAAGTGGATTCCATACGCTTACAAAGATTTCGACAAAAGGTCGATTCCATGCCCGGTAGTACCAAAGACCTAAATGTTCGACTGGGTAACATCATCAACACTTACAATGTATTCCAGCATTTCTATCCTTATATGGATGTGGTAGATGTCAACTGGGAAAACGAACTTACAAATGCCCTCTCAAGAAGTTTGACTGATAGCACTGAATACGATCATTATGTTACTTTAGAAAAATTCACCGCCTCATTGAGAGATGGGCATGTTTATATCAACTTTCCGTCTCTCAGCAAGATTTATGCACCTCGAATTACCTGGGAATGGGTGGAAGATAATTTAATCATCACCAATGTACTAGACCATAATATACCCCTGAAAATTGGCGATGTTGTCACACATATTGATGGGGTTCCTTCCAAAGCCTATTTTAACGAGGTAGAATCGCGGATATCAGCAGGAACTAAGGGTTGGCTAGACCACAAAGCCAAAACAAAAAGTCTGTTAGGTGAATGGAAAACCAGTATGGTTGTAAAAGTAGGTGGAAGGGAAATCTCCTTAAAAAGGGAAAGCCTGGTCTACAACGAACCACCGCGTCAGTCCGCTTATGAAAAGATTGGGGATAGTACCTATTACCTAAATCTAACGCTTATCGAAATGGACACCATTTCAAGATTGTTACCGGAATTACAGAAATCCAAAGCTATTATTTGTGACCTCAGAGGTTACCCCAATGTAAACCATAAATTGATTTCGTATTTTCTCAAAGAGAAGGATACTTCAGTTTCTTGGATGCAAATTCCAAATTGTATTTTTCCGGATAGAAAAAACATCCAGGGTTTCGAAAAGTTTGGATGGTCCCTGCCAACTGCATCTCCTTATTTAGGAGACAAGCAAATCGTTTTCATTACCGATGGTAGCGCAATAAGTTCTGCTGAAAGTTACTTGGCTTTTATCAAAGACTACAAGCTTGGAAAAATCATAGGCCAGCCCACTGCAGGAACAAATGGTAATATCAACACTTTCGAACTTGAAGGAAATATTAGCATAAACTGGACAGGGATAAAGGTTGTTAAACATAATGGTGCTCAACATCATATCATCGGTGTCATCCCAGATGTATTTCTTTCGAAGACAATAGATGGTGTAACGGCAGGTAGAGATGAGTTTTTGGAACAGGCCCTCGAATTGGTTAACTAACAACTCTTTAGAAAACTTAAAGTTGTGAATCTAGGGCAAGTATTATAAACTACTACTACAATTGCACTTACCTATCCAATATTAGATTCCCTGAAAGTTTTATTCAAAATCAAAAGACACACGTTTCGTTCTTATGACTACTAACATCGCCTTTACGAGTTGCCAACCTTTTCTCTATATCTCTACTACTTTTGAAAAAAATGTCCATCAATTTCTATCCCCCGGCGTAAAATCTTGTGGTGCTATTTTGGGTTCTTTAATCGTTCCTGATTCGCCGGTATCATTGTATAGAATCCATTCCTCGACGGTATACACCGGGTTTCCTTTGACTACTTCTGGTTTTCGAAAGGCCCGACCGTCTTCAAATTCATGATTGGTTCCCGAACCATCTTCACCGATGATTCCGAATGCGTCAATGACCTTTCCAAAAGGGTCAATTAATTCTAAGTTGTCATCGCCATTTGAATCGGCAGGACTGTTTGTGGAAACACCCAAGTCCGGAGGAAAACCATATGCCAATTCAAATTCCCCAGCATTGGGCGAAATCACCAAAGTACTTTTCCCGTCCAAAATATATCCGGACAAATCAATCTCTGAACTGACTTCTAGGTTGTCATTGGTGTACCGTCTTAAAGTCCAAAGGTTTAAATCCAAGGGGTCATCAGCTGAATTATACAACTCTACAAACCTTGCTTTCGCATTGTTGTCGGGGTCAGCGAGTTCAGAAATGAAGATATTTTCGGATGTAAACTCCGTGATAATCTCTGGACAACGTTCTTCTGTGAACTCAATATCACCCAAATCACGAATTACAATTTGAATATCTTCTCCATCCTTCAGAAGAATACCGGTTAGTGTTCCCCTACCCGAAGGCAAAAATTCATTTTGAAAATCGGAGTACCCGCTATTCAATAAAATGGTCTGTGTTTCTTCACAATCTTGCAAGATTCGCTCGGTATCCTCGGTTTCAATAGCAAATGTATTTCCAATCTCTGCGTCGGCCATCTCAATCTCTTGCAGCTGAATCAAGGTTCCAGAAGGTTGCTGACCCAAGGTTTGCAGATTAACTGGGGTGGGCAACAAATCAGTAGGCTCGTCACACAATGCAAATACTTGCAAGGGTACGGCAGAAGAGGGAATTCGACCTACTGACAACGAACCAAAAGCAGTAAAAGCGCCTCCGAATTCCAGAAGGCTATCATTTTTATTCATGTAAAGACCTTTTAGTTTGATTCCGACCCTGCTACCCACCGGATAGAAGAGATGTGATTCCCGTTGGTCAATTTCCAAAACCGCACCTATGGTGGGTTCTGACGGATGGTCTTGAATATGAAGTACGTTAAAAAAATTACCCGCTTTGTCAGAAGAAATCACATAACCCTCTACAATCCAATCTTCTTGAATTTGAAAAAGCTCCCCTTCAAACCGTTCCGCCAGCTCACTAAGACTCATATTGACTTCCAATGAAGCTGGGCAAGGTGAGGAAAGCGTGTCAAAATCGTAGTTGTTTTTACAGGAAAAGTTCAGCAGGGTTATCAGTAAGTAGGTCAAACGAAATGTTTTCATATTGATGGATAATGAGTTAGAAACTAACGGCCAGATTCAAGAAATACGTTCTTCCGAAGCCATACCAATATTTCGGTCCAAAAGAAGGAGAACCGCTAAGGTTATCTGCCGCTAATTGAGCGTAATTGCCATTGCGACTCTGCTCGAATCCGCCACTGCGAAAAACCGTATCAAAAAGATTGTTGACACTCATAAAAACACTAACATATTTCTTTTTTAGGTACCATGATTTTCCACCGACGAGATTCAATAAATGGATGGCTTCCAATGCTTTTTGCTCCAATAAGTTGTTCACATTTTCCGGTGTCGCGGCGGCAAAAGGCAAGCCTGTTTCGGGGTCTAGCACGAAACTATTGGTTCGATTAATGGTCGAAAACGATGCAAAATTGTTCTCCAGGTAGTTTGCTGTCACTCCTACCCACCAGTATTTGGGGTCTCGGTAAGTAGTTCCTAAAGCAATGGCCGTTTGTGGGCCTTGGCTAACTCGTAGGCCTTTTAAATCTGCAATACCCAAGTTTTTGTTTCCTGAGGCATCAATTAAGGTTTCGGGATCTCCGCTGGGGTCAAAATTGATTTCGATTTCGGGGGCATTGGCATATACATATTCTCCTAAATTGGCTGCTAAGGAAAATGTAGTAGTGGGTGAAAAAGCATATTCAATTCCAAGCTCAAACCCTTTATGCAGTTGGTCTAAATCTGTAACCGTTTCCTGCACAAAATCTGAACCCAAACCAGAATCTACAAAGAAGAAGTTGATATCCGTACCGTTTTGAAAACGTGTGTAGTAAGCCGTTATCCTACCCGTAAGTTTTGGCAACCGAAAATGATAGCCTAGGTCAACCGTTGTGATATTTTCAGGCTGCGGTTGGTCTATTTGTAGTTGGTTCTCCCTTGGATTGATGTAAAGGTTTTGTAAAGCAGGAGGCGCCTGAAGTTGCCCCAAATTCGCTTCGAAAAAATGACGCCCCGTGAGAAAATAGCGTCCACCACCTTTCATTGAAATTGAAGAAATCCCAATCTTTTCGCCGGCCCCAACCGAATTCGATAAGAATCTTTCATTCTGAAACCGCCCGGTTCTTTGACTGCTCAAACTGCTCAAGCCCAAACCAAGGAATCCCATCCAGTTCTTCCCGGTATACTGCCCCTGGAGAAACGTATCAAATCTTGAAGAAACCATATCATAATGGTAGTTGAATCTATCGCCTTCTCCCTTTTGCAAGGTTCCATTCAAGTCATTTCGGGTTTCTGAAAACACGTCAATGTCTTCATGAAACGTGGCCCCTAACAAATCTTGAATCAAAGCATAGTTTTGGGTGTTTTCGCGTCGATATCGTAATCCACCGGAAATGTTGGTTTTAGGAATCAGTTGCAACTCAAACATGGTATTGAAGGCCATAATACGGTCTTCAGAAACATCATCATACAAAAGGTACGCCGCCAGACCTGATGCGCTGTTTTGATTGGCTTGGTATAAACGTTGCCAATCGATTTGGGCTTGTTCCGAAAACCCCTCTTCCGCTTTATCCGCGGCGATAAAATTTGCACCTATTGGGCTATTAATTTGAAAACTGGGTAAATATCGATAATACGTTGGGTCTGGATTTGGTGCGTTGTAATACCCAAGTCGGCTTCTGGCGTCTTTTCCAAACTGATACATCAATCCGGAGCTAACAGAGACCTTTTCAGAAGTAAACCAATGATTCAACATCAATATGGGTTTGAAAAGTCGGTTTTCCCTGGCGTTTCGAACTTCACCATCTTGAAAGCCCCAATTGGGATTGTAGCGACCACCCATCATGTCAAAAACTTCTTCCGAAATGGCGGAAGAGCGTCCCCTTCGGTTTTTCGATAGGATACTGGTTAAAAGGAAACTATTTGTGGGATTTAGTTTGTACTCCAATGCACCAAAAAAAGCCCAAGCGTCGTAAGGCGTTCCAGAAATAAAACCCTCTTGCGCCCAGCGGCGCGAGCCTGAAACAGCATAGGCCAGATTCCCTTTGGAATTTTCCGCCACATAAGTAGCCATAGCTCTACCCGTATACGTTCGGTTGGATAAGGATGAAGAGATTCGTATTCCCTCTCGCATCTGGGAAGGTCTGGTATCGATTGTGGTCCCTCCTAAAAGTTGATTGATTCCTGCAGGGTTATGGGTGATTCCATGGGTGTAAGTTTGATTGCGCATGACATCATTCAACCCTCCCCATTGACTCCACTGAGGTCGCCCATTAAAAAGCTGGTTCATCGGAATCCCATTCAAAAAAACACGGCTGTAACGCGAATCATAACCCCTTACCTTAAAGAAAGCTTGTCCAAAATCAAACGCAGCTCTTCTTAAAAAGATATCTCTACTCGCCTGCAACAAGCCCCCTGAAAAAACATCCGCCTCATTCTCATCCAATAGTTCAGCATCTGTCAAAGTGATCAGATTGTCCGTGAGTTCTTGAGTAACATCTTTCTCAAGAAAAATATTTCCAAAAGCCAAATCATTCTCGACAACGTCAAGCGGAATCCGTTTGATTTGATAATCCTTCTTTGAAAAATTTAGAATCCCATCAAATCCTTTAGGTATTTTAAGCGTGAAGAAGCCTGCATTATCAGAGTAGGTTTCCGTAACTTCTCCTTCTATTTGAACCTTTACATTTTCCAACGGGAACTTGGTTGCAGCATCCAAAAGCAGTCCGGTCAATTCCACTGGATTCTGACCCATTGCAAACAGAGAAGTAAAAAGGAAAAAGGAGAGTAACAATAACCTCATTGTACGAATTTTTTGTAAAGACTGAGGTTATTGTCTTTCTTTATGGGGCGAAAAATAATCATTTTTATTTTTCCATCCCAAATTTTATTTCATGAGAACCTACTTAACACTGCTTTTACTGATTTGTTGTACCCGAGGATTTGCACAATCGTCAGAACGTTTTTCACTTCGTACCATAGTCTTCTATAATGTGGAGAACTTATTTGATACCACAAATGACTCATTAGTTTGGGATGATGACAGAACACCAGAAGGTCGGTACCATTGGACACAAAACCGGTATGAAACCAAACTTGACCACATCTCAAAAGTTCTTCGCAGTTTCAAAACCCCAAAGGGAAGTCCTGTTATACCCGATGTAATTGGCATTTGTGAAGTTGAAAATCGCAAGGTACTGGAGGATTTGGTAGCGCATCCTGAACTCCAGCGTTTGGGCTACGATATCATTCATTATGATTCTCCTGACAAACGTGGAATCGATGTAGCGCTTTTATGTCGCGAAGAAAGTTTTACCCCTACTTCTTTTCAAAGTAGGCGCCTGCTCCTATTTGAAGATGACGGTACCCGTCAATACACCCGCGACCAACTTGTAGTTGGGGGTTATTTGGATGGAGAACTATTCTACTTTATTGTGAACCACTGGCCCTCAAGAAGAGGGGGAGCGGTTATTTCCAATCCCAAACGTATTCGAGCTGCACTTTTGAACAAACGCATAACCGATTCACTTTTGACCTTGGAGCCTCAAGCCAAAATCGTGGGTATGGGTGATTTTAATGATGACCCTTTTGATACTAGCTTAAAGAAAACCCTGAAAACTGGGAACCTGAAACGGCCCGACAGTTTACATCAACTTTATAATCCCATGGATGCCTTGTATAAAAAGGGAGTGGGTAGTTTAGCACATTGGGATAGTTGGCACTTGTTTGACCAGTTTTATATAACCCAAAATCTTATTTCGGAATCAAAGGAAACCCTCTCTTTTTGGAAAGCAGGGGTTTGGAAACCCAAATTTTTGATTACCCGAAAAGGAAGGTACAAGGGATATCCCTTTCGTACGTATGCGGGTGGGCGCTACGCCGGTGGCTACAGCGACCATTTTCCGATTTATATGTATTTGTTGAAAAAGGTTTCTAATTAAACCACTGCCCCCAGGGGATGCGGCTCAAGATGAGTAGTAGTCCCAAACCATAACCAATGGCAATGCGCTTGAATTTGCCTGTGCTGTCATCGGACTTTTTATGTATGGAACAGCCAATGGTAATCAAAACAATGGCTATGATATTGGTGAAAGGATGCTCCACAGCCAAAAGGCGTGCGGCGGCATTCAAACCCGACATGCCCAAGGTTTGCAAGGCTTTTAAACCACTCTCGGAAACAAAGTACAAGATTAGGCCAATCAACAACTGAATATGACTGAAAATAAGGGCGAATAGGCTTATTCTTAAGTCCTTGTGCATGGTGAACTGCCTTTTGCCCAACCATCCGGTGATAGCATTGAAGACGGCAAATACCAATACGGCCAAAACGATATAAGCCAAATAAGAGTGTAGATTTCTTAAGATTTCCATCAGGTAAGTGGTTTGAGCTTTAAAAATAGGGATTTTTGGCAATAAAAAACCCCGCCAATTGGCGGGGTCTCTTCATTATCGTGGTGGTTATTCTTAATTGAAGATATAACGTATACCGATTTGGGCCTGCCATCTAGATGACTGGATTCCCTCGTCGTCAAACTCAACAAAGTTTGGCGTACCATCCAATCCTACAGTTCCTGTATTAAGGTTGAATGTAGGGGTGTCTCCATTGGAAATTGTAGTCAATGGACTCGCTTCCCCGTTGTTTACGAACTTAAGTCTTCCCCAATCCTTGTTCAACAAGTTGGTGAAGTTAAAGATGTCCGCAGATAGTTGGAACGTGTGTTTTGTATTTCCAAACTTGATTTTGAAATCTTGCAGAAGTTTCAAGTCAACGATATGACTCCAAGGTCCTCGTGAAGCATTACGCTCTGCATAACCCCCTCTTCTTGTACTTAGGTAATCATCGTTGCTGATAAACGTGTCAAAGGCTTGCCATTGCTCCTCAGGAGTAGCGACTAGGTTACCATCAGCATCGGTAAGGTTGGCAAACACAATCTCACTAGCATCTCTTGGCACATAAATCAATGCATTATCTCTTGAATCATCATTTAAGATGTCACGTCCTTCATTATAAATAAAGCTGTACGGAGATCCTTGGAAACCTTGATAGAACAAGGATAGCGTAGTAGCCAAGTTTTCGTTCCAATTCAATCTGTAAGAAGTACTTGCTACAATTCTGCTTCCCAAAGCAAAGTCAGAACGTGTTACAGGCAAACGAGAGTTTTTACCATTAACGGTCTGGATGTTTCTCCATTGCGAGCTATTCTGTGAAGAGGTTCCGTCAAAAATCTTGCTAGACTCTCCGTAGGTATAGGAAATAGAACCTGCAAACCCATTTTCATAAGGCTTGGTTAATGTGAAGGTAACGTTTGTTGCATCACCAGCACCAGTGTTCGAAGCCAAAATAATACGCCCGTAGGTATCATCAATCTCGTCACCTCTGTTGTAGACGGGGCGATTATCTGCTCCATCGTAGAACCTGACAGGGCCACGTAGGTTCAAGTTCTCGTAATAGATATCTTGAATCACATCAGTGTAAAGAAATTCTGCAGAAGCAATCAATCCCCACCAAGGAAGTTTTTGGTCAACCGCGATGTTGTACTTCATTACTTGAGGTAATTTGAAATCGGCAGCAACCAAATCGCTGTTCCCACCCAATCCGCCAGTACCCGGCTCAACAGACTTGAACTGATTGTTCACGTCTGGCTCAAATAACTGTCCTGCGCCAGGGCCAAAGAAAGTGGCATCAAATGCGAAACCACCGGTTACACCATTGTTGTTGTAGGTACCCCCAGGCCATACCAATGGTAGACGAGAAGTAAATACCCCTAATCCACCACGAATCTGTGTGGTACGATCGCCATTCACGTCCCAGTTGAATCCTAATCTAGGAGAGAATACAGCATTGCTGATTTGTTGTCCAACTCGGGCACCTTGAAGGTCTTTACCAGCTGCTTCAAGTAATCCAACTGTGGTAGTATTGAACTCTTCGTTAACGGGTCCATCCTTCCAAACAGGGATGTCAATACGCGCACCCAAGCTTACTCTGAAATTATCGCTTACGTCAATTTCATCTTGAACATAAAAACCATATTGTTCTGTTTTAAAGTCAGCTGAACCAGCAGACTCATCCCCTACAGTTCGGTCTCCTACCAAAGAGTATCCATGGCTATATTCATTAGCTATTTGATTCGTCAAGAATTGATTTAAACCTGTAGACAACAAGTTTCCGTCATCGTCAAACTGGTCTTCAAAAACATAAGAACCAAAGTTAAAGGCGAAGAATAAGTTTTTCACCTCAGCAAATTCAAGGTTCGCCCCAACGGTAACGGTATGTCTACCGGCATAGATGTTGAAGTTGTTTGTAATAGTAAGGTAATCCGTATTCAACAAGTTGGCTGTTGAGAAAGGTTCCGCTCCGAAGAAGATATCTCCATCACCATCTTGAATCTCAACCGATGGGAATTCGGCACCGAGTGGGTCTCTATCATCACGAACGGCGGTATACCCAATTACCAAGTTATTACTGAATTTGTTTCCGAATCTTGAGTTCAATTCCAATGCTGTAGAGTTGGTATTGGACTCAAAGAATTCTGAACCATTAAGAAAACCAATTTCCCGGTTTCCAGAGGTTCTAGCTTCGAGGTTTTCAGCCCCTACATAACTATGTCTTAAAGAAAGCTGGTGATTCTCATTGATGTTCCAATCCAACTTCGCAACAAGTGTATTACTCTCAAGCGTTCTGGTATTGTTATCAAAAATTCCAGCATCATAACCGAAGCTACTTTGCAAGAAACTTGATAAACCTGCGAGCTCCGCTTGAGTAGAACGACCTGTGTAATTGCTGAAGATAAAAGGTTGGGGAATCTCGGTTTCACCTTTCTCGTAGTTTACGAAAAAGAACAGTTTATCCTTGATAAGTGGCCCACCTAATCGAACACCGTAAGTGTTCGCAGAAAATTCAGCAAGCTTTTCTCTTTCATCACCCTCATTCAAAAGCGCACCAGGTGTTTTACCTGAAATCGCTTCGTTTCTAGTGAAGTAATAGGCCGAGCCTTGAAACTCGTTGGAACCTGAACGTGTAATAGCGTTAATGGAACCTCCAGAGAAACCAGATTGTCTCACATCAAAAGGAGCAATGTTAATCTGAAATGTTTCAATCGCGTCAACGGATAGCGGATTAACTCCAGTTTGACCACCATTGGTTCCTGAACCTGCAAGTCCGAAGACGTCATTGTTTACCGCTCCATCCACATAAATTGCATTGTATCGGTTATTCTGACCAGCTAGTGATATAGAAAAACCATCATCTCCCTCGGTCAGCTGGGCTTGAGGCGTCAATCGCACAAAATCCGCAATGGACCTTGAGGCTGCTGGGGTTGTTGCTACTTGGCGTTGCGAAATGTTGGTTTCCGCACCAGTCTTATTCGCCCCAAATACTCCACTTGAAACCGCGGTTACCACTACTTCGTCAAGTGCCGTGGCAGATTCTTGTAGTTGCGTACTGATTCTTTCCGTTGAACCCAAGTTAAGGAACACGCCCTCTTTGATATCATCATTGAATCCGACATAGGAAATGGTAATCTTGTAAGGTCCTCCTGACCTCATACCAGAGATTCTGTAGAAACCATCGAAATCCGTTGCCGCACCATACGTAGTTCCAGTGGGAACGTGAATGGCTACAATGCTGGCACCCGCTAAGGGTTCTCCAGCCGTGTCGGTTATCTTACCCCCCATGGAGGATGTGGTAACCCCTTGTGCAAATGCCATAGTGGATGCTAAAACCGCCACTAAAGCCAAGTAAAATTTTCTCATTTTCAAGTTTAATTTGTTTAAATAGCCCTGCAAAAGTGTGTCATTTTTAACACTCCCTTATTAAGGGAATGTTAAAAAACCCACGTCAAGTTAACGATATGTTAACACATGAAAAAGCTTGATAAACAAATTGTTATCAACTAAAATTAACAATTCTCAATATGACAAATTAGCCCTTGAAATTTTGAAGAAGAAGCATTGTAGAACCATCGTGATTGCCAATTTCGGAACTTTCAATATCTGAAAGGATGGTTTTGGCCAATTGTTTGCCCAATTCTACCCCCCATTGGTCGTAACTGAAAATATTCCAAACCACGCCCTGCACAAAAATGCGGTGTTCATAAAGGGCTATCAAAGCCCCCAAGTTGAATGGGGTCAATTTTTTAATTAGAATACTGGGTGTAGGGTTGTTCCCCTCAAAAACCTTAAAGGGGGCTAGTGCATCCATCTCTGCTTCCGAAAGACCCTGGCTCGAAAGCTCTTCCCGAACTTCATGCCCTGATTTCCCATTCATCAAAGCTTCCGTCTGTGCGAAAAAGTTGGCCATTAACTTGTTGTGATGGTCGGTTTCGCTGTGAAGGGATTTTTTAAACCCGATAAAATCTGCGGGGATGAGCTTAGTTCCTTGATGAATTAATTGAAAGAAAGCGTGTTGGGAATTCGTTCCGGGTTCACCCCAAACGATATTACCAGTTTGATAAGTGACAGGATTCCCAGCGCGGTCAACACTTTTTCCATTACTCTCCATAATACCTTGTTGAAGATAGGCTGGAAAACGACTTAGGTATTGAGTATAAGGAATCACAGCATCGGTTTGGGAACCAAAGAAGTTGTTGTACCAAACGGTCAGCAGCCATAATATTGCAGGGATGTTTTTGTCTAAACTGCTAGTCTTAAAATGCTCATCCATAGCTTGGGCACCTTCCAAAAGCTGTTTGAAGTTGTCAAAACCAACCGCCAAGCAAATGGAAAGTCCTACCGAACTCCAAAGCGAAAATCGTCCTCCCACCCAATCCGACATTGGGAAA
This sequence comes from uncultured Allomuricauda sp., assembly GCA_937899065.1. Lineage (GTDB taxonomy): Bacteria > Bacteroidota > Bacteroidia > Flavobacteriales > Flavobacteriaceae > Flagellimonas. The sequence goes on along the minus strand of CALBPG010000175.1, from coordinate 15,500 downwards.
ACATTGTCCTCATCAATTCCAAATTCTTGAATTTTGGCCAAGTTGGTGGAAACTGCAACGAAGTGTTTGGCAACATCTTCTTGCGAAGCGTTTTGCAAAAACCATTTTTTAATCGTCTCAGCGTTGGTCAAGGTTTCTTGGGTTGAGAACGATTTAGATACTACCACGAATAGGGTAGTTTCACGGTTTAAGCCTTTCAGCACTTCTTGTACATGATCGCCATCTACATTGCTTACAAAGTGTACCTTAAGATGGGATTTATAGTATTGTAAGGCTTCGGTCACCATCACAGGCCCCAAATCGGAACCGCCAATACCTATATTGACTACGTCGGTAAAGTTTTTTCCTGTGTGGCCGCTGATTTCTCCGTCGAGCACCGCGTTGGAGAAGCTTTTCATTTTAGTTAGTACGTCCTGAACACCTGGAACAACATTTTCGCCATCCACCAGAATTGTACTTTCTGTATTGGCCCTCAGCGCCGTGTGCAGTACAGCTCTTTGTTCGGTTTCGTTAATGATTTCTCCATCAAAATAAGCCGACATCGCTTCTTCGAGCTTTACCTCCTTGGCCAAATCCAGAAGCAGTTCCAAGGTTTTTGGAGTAATCCTATTCTTAGAGAAATCCACCAAAAAATCGTTCCAGACCAGACTAAGCTTTTCTGCACGTTTTGCATCAGCTTTAAACCATTCGGTTAGGTGCTGATTTTGGATTTCATTAAAATGTTGTTGTAGTTTTTGCCAGCTTTCGGTTTCGATTGGGTTGAATTTGGGAAGGGCCATGGCGTTAGTTGAGGGTTAAAAGATTGTCCGTTTTTGGCTTATCGCGTTTTGGAAATTCGATACAGTCCAGTTGCTGTTTGATAGGTTTTATAAATTCGTTGAAGCGAGGTCTAAGGGAGTCCGCTAGCGGTTCAGCCGAAGGTAGTTTTTCACGAAGTGGGTCCACTTGAACTCCATTCTTCCAGAAACGATAACAAACATGGGGGCCACCCGTATTTCCAGTCATACCTACCCAACCAATAACATCTCCCTGACGCACGAAATCGCCACGGCGTACCGCCTGCTTTCTCATATGTAGGTATTGGGTGCTATACATACCGTTATGCTTGATTTTGACGTACTTTCCGTTACCACCTCTTCTGGTGGATTCTGTCACAGTACCATCGGCAGTAGCGACAATAGGTGTTCCGATAGGAGCGGCATAGTCTGTCCCACGGTGGGGTCGTACTTTGTATCCGTAGTAAGCGATACGACGTTTTAGGTTAAAACGCGAAGAGAGGCGATATCCAAATTTGATGGGCGCCTTTAAAAAGGTGCTTCGCAAATTGTTTCCGTCCAAATCAAAAAAGTCAGATACTTGATTCAAGGAATCGGTTACAAAGGGAAACGCATAAATCTGTTTGCCTTTATGTTCGAACAATGCCGCCTCAATAGGCTCAACCCCTGCATAAATGGAATCGTTGATGTAACGTTCTTTAAACAATATCTTAAAGCGGTCGCCTTTCTCCAAACGGAAGAAATCAATCGTCCACGCATAAATTTCAGATAAATCAATCGTCACCAAGTAATCCACGCCCAAACTATCAAGACTCATGGATAGTGAACCTTGGATTTCCCCAGCAACTTCACGTTGCTTGTAGGTGACTTTCTTTTTGCTTTTGTAGGCGGTAACAGAATCCCTTAAATCCACCACCGTGAAATTGATTTTATCGTTTTCGTAGATAAAGATTTCCGCCTTTTCCAAAGAATCTTTAGACTTTAGAATGGTGTAGGGTCTTCCAACTTTGATGCGTTTTACGTCGAAGCTGTCTTTGTACTCTTCGGATATCTTTACGATTTTAGGATAGTCCACATGGTTTTGCAGCATCAACTGACCAAAACTATCTCCGTTTTTAACGGTATCGTGAACAATAGTGAAGTCTTCTTTGTTGAACCCATATACCTTTTGGATGACAGGTTCTACGGGTATTTGGGCTATTTCAAGGGTTTCGGTTTTGGGTGTTTCTTTACAACCCGTAAGCTGGATAGATATGGCCAATGCCATACAGATGCCCCAATATTTCATTCGCTACAACTTATTTTTATCGGGGTTGAAAACATGGTCGACCCACTGCTTGCCCCAATTGTTCCGTTCTTCTTCTGAGTGCAAATTTGGGAAAAAAATAATATTCTGGAAACTTGGAGGTAAATAGGTCTTCCAATTAGTACCTCCAGTGGCGTCAACTTCTTGCTTGTCTTTGGCCAAATAACGATAGGCCGAACCCATATGCATTAAGGGCCAATTTACGTTGGCGTTCACGTCTAGCAACCGCATTGCCTCCAACAAACCTTCATTCGCTTGGTCCGTTTTTGACAATTGCAAAAACTTGTGGTATAGCGTCTGGTTTTTTACTTGGTTTGAAATACGAAGCAGTCTTGGTGTATAGCGAAATTCAAACTGTTTCAGGGTTAAGGTTTTGTCGCCTGTGCGGACATCGGTTGCCCCTTTTTTCCAGTAAATATGTTCAAAAAGCTCTTCAATACTATTTTCTTCAGAATAGGTATCGCGTTCTGTATGATGCACCAAATGATACAGAGGTGTGGCATATATCTCCATCATACGATACTGCGCCGATTGAAAACCGCTTGCAGGGAGCAAGGCCATACGATAGCGCAGAAATTGTTCGCGTTGCATTCCTTTAATCATAATACTAAAGGAAGAAATCAGAGCCTTGAAATAACTATTGATGCGGTTTACCTTTTCCTGAAAAAAGCCCAAATCATTGGATTTATCCTCCACGATTTGCTTTTGTTCATGAAGTATCAACTTGAAATATAATTCTGTAATCTGATGATAGATGATGAAAATCTCTTCGTCTGGAAAATGGGTTCTTGGTACCTGAAGACTTAACAGGGTATCGAGGTGTATGTAGTCCCAATAGGTTAGATACCGTTGATAGAGCAGCCCGTCTAAATAAGAGCTTAGGTCTTGTCCCGAGTCTTTGAATTTTTCTTCAAGTTTGTTTATCTGGGACTCAATATGTTCATCCATAGGTAAAAGACGCTTAGTCTCAGTTCATGATAATCTTAAACTGGTTGCGTAGTCCATTGAAAGCATCCAAATCGGCTTTAAGAGAACCTACCGCCAAGTCTGCTTTAATTCGAACTGGTATTTTGTTTAGGTCGTTGGAAACCCAAAGGGTTAAACTTTCTTTTTCCTTGAACACGCGCCCAGACTGAACCAAGGGCCTAAATTTAAGGCATTCTACTTTGCCAAATTTGGTTCGAATGACTTCTTTCCCCAAAAACTTGAGCTTAAACTTAAAAATACCATCATCATCGAATAGCATATCCATATTAATGGACTGCCCTACTTCAAAATCATCAATTTCGTAACGATTTCTTAAATGGTACGCCGCCGAAAGCAGATCTTGAATATTGGTATTCACCGAAAAATCCTGGACATTACCGCTTTTGTTATCTGTTAGAACGGCCTTATCATCTGCGTAATTGAAGTCTATTTCAATATCCTTGGTATATCCGCCTTCGTTGGTTTTACGAATGAACCGATAGGGTTTACCGTCATATCGGTCAAAGTAACTTTCGAAAGTATCATCTACTTTGAAGAAAATGCTGGCAAAACCTGTGGTCTGTCCCCTGCCAACAACGTGGTATACAGGAATACTATCTATTTTATCAGTGCTTAGGTGTAGGGTAGCATAGCTAGCGTTCAGGAACCCATAATGAATTCTGAATTTGAGCCATTCTCCCGATTTATAGGCGGGATTCCGCTTTTGGGCAAAAGCAGATGTTGACAGCACGATGCAAAGTAGGATACATATTTTCTTCATAGCGCTTATTCTTATTGTAAAGTTACTAAGATTCAATTTCTTGTATTCGTTGTTTACAATTACTTAAACAAAAGCTGTTCCAAAATATTGTGCCACAAAAAAAGCCCAGTATCAACTGGGCTTTTCCTAAATAACCAACCAAACTTTAAATTATGAAAAACCAATACTTAAAGTGATAAGGGAACCACCCCTTATGTTTTGTAAAGATACTTTAAGGTTTTGTAGGAAAATAAGTTTTTAACGTACTTTAACTAACCTTTACTATTCTTTGACAAATCGGGTTATTATTTACTTTATCGCATTTAGAACCAAAAGCCGACACTGAAGAAAATATGATCGTTTCCACTTTCTGGAGCCCAAGAATAGTATACCTGTACCGGCCCAAGGAAGGATTCATACCCATAACCCACACCGTAGCCAGAAAAGGTAGGCGCGGTAAACCAATCTCCCGTACGAAACAAGTCGTCGTCCACATTGGCGTAGTTCGCTGCAAATAAAAAGTGGTTTTTGCGCGCAAACTCAATATCGGTGCGAGCAAACGCTTTTACGAAGCTGTTCCCTGGAAGACTTAAAAAATCGTATCCAAAGAAGGGGACAAAATTGTTTATCAAATCGTTACCGTATCCTCCCAGAACAAAATCAAAAGAGGTCACATTGGATGTTCCAAATTTTGCACCGCCTTCTGCTTCCAGATTCAAACTCAACCAATCAAACACGGAAATAGCTGTTCCAAGTCTTCCTTTGGCAATAGAAAATTCCTTGAAATTGTCATTAAAATCTGAAGAAAATAGATAGACATGGAAATCTCCGTTGAAATACAGTCCACGGGAAGGAAAGTACTTGTCATCATAGGTATCCAAAGTTGCCGTACCAAAAGCATTGAAGTAATTGGAATCTTCAAAAAAGGTGCGGTCACTACCCGTAGGCACAAAACTGGTTTCAATATCCCTAGCAAAATCATTCAAGGTAGTGGTGCTATAACGTAAAAGCTTATGTTCAACACCTAGGGAAACGGCGAACTCTTCTCGCAGTACTGTTTGTAAATACACTTGATTGGTCAGGTCGGTTACATCAAGGTTGATTTCCCTAATATTAGGGTCATCCGGCACATCAAAATTTGAACGAATGAGGTTAAAATCAACCTGCTCATCAAAGGTGTTGAAATTTGAATTGACCCCAAAGCTCCAATACGAACCTTTGTCAACATAGTATTGGAAGTTGTATCGGATATGGTCTCCTAAAATAAAATCGAATGAAGCAACATCATCGTTCCAAAGCAAGTTCTTTTTGGTGAGGTTTATCATGGCTGCACTTTTGTACAAATCATCATAGTGTGCTGCCATTTTGATGAACATCTTGGTGTCGTTTTCTTTCAATTTCAAAATCAAATCAGTTCCCAATCCATTAGAAATGAGCTCATAGCGTATCGCTTTGAAGTTTCCGGTAGCTGAAAGATTGGTGATGCCCTGTTTAAAATCCTCAAATGAAATGGCCTCCCCAAGGTCAAAGCGAAGTTTTCCTTTAATGAACCCTCGTGTATATCGGTCGTTTCCTCTGATAATCAAACGATTAATGGTGAGCGAATCCATAACCGTAACATTGTCACTGATAATTTCGCCCTGTTTATTTTGTTGTGCGGCCAAGGCTTTTAAATCTTCTATTTTGCTTTCTGCCGCAACTTTTCCGGTTTCCATGATGTCCAAACTCCGTTCAAAATCAATTACCGTAAACCCATCAATATCGGGTCGGATGTAGATATCGGTCTGCTGCGATTTCTTCTCCATATCCCGAACCGTTCGATAGTTGTTGATTTGTAACAAAATTTCCGTGGCTGAGGTCAGGGATTCTCTATCCACCAAGCCATGTTGCACATCACTTCCTATGATAATATCGGCCCCCATTTCACGCACTTGGTCAATCGGATAATTGTTTACCACTCCCCCGTCAATCAATATTTGGCCATCCACTTCAGAGGGTTCAAATAAGGACGGAAATGTACCACTGGCCATAATCGCTTCTGGAAGGTATCCCCGGTCCAGCAAGACCTCTTCTCCTGTTTCCACATTGGTGGCAATACATAAAAAAGGAATGGGCAGGTTTTGAAAGTTATTGACGTCTTTTACGTGAAAAAGCAATCTTACCAATTCATTGTAAATCGTTTGTCCGCCTGATATCCCTTGCGGAAAAGAGACACTGAAGTTATCAAAAGGAAGACTTAAGGCGTACCGTTCGGCATCATCCTTATCATAAAACGTTTTGGAGCTTCTGGGGAAGTTATCTTGGATTAAAGCTGAGAAATCGGTATTTCTGAAAATGGAATCCAATTCCTTGGCGGAATAGCCAGAGGCATACAAGGCGCCCACAATGGCCCCCATGCTGCTGCCCCCGATATAATCGATTTTAACTCCGGACTCTTCAATTACCTTTATGGCACCAACATGCGCAAGACCTTTGGCCCCACCACCACTGAGCACCAAACCCACTTTTACATCTTGGTCTTGTGCCCACAACGGTCCTGTACCCCCCCATAAAAAGCAAAAAAGCACACTGAATATATATTGGTATTGGAACCGTTTACGAGTGGAATGTTTCATAAATCTTTTTTGCTTTCACCATTCCTACCGTTTTCGCCAAACTTTCAACCGGCGCTTCTTTAATCCGCTTTACGGATTTAAACGCTTTCAAAAGCTCGTTGGCTGTTTTTTCGCCAATGCCATCAATATCTGTAAGCGAAGACAAAAGTGCTCCTTTGCTTCTTTTGTTACGGTGATGGGTAATTCCAAACCTGTGGGCTTCGTTTCGAAGTTGTTGAATGATTTTTAGGGTCTCAGATTTTTTGTCCAAATACAAAGGAATGGGGTCATTAGGAAAATAGATTTCTTCCAATCGTTTTGCAATACCCAAAATGGCGATTTTACCGCGAAGTCCCAAAACATCAAGACTTTTCAAGGCTGCGGATAGTTGTCCTTTTCCACCATCAATTACTATTAGTTGGGGTAACGGAGTGGCTTCTTCCAACAATCTTCGATACCGTCGAAACACTACCTCTTCCATACTGGCAAAGTCATCTGGACCTTCAACCGTTTTGATATTGAAGTGGCGGTAGTCTTTTTTAGAGGGTTTACCCTCTTTAAAAACTACACAGGCCGCCACGGGATTGCTCCCTTGAATGTTGGAGTTATCAAAACACTCAATGTGTCTAGGCTCTTCAGATAATCTCAAATCTGATTTCATTTGACCCATCAACCGTTTGGTATGCCGGTCAGGGTCAATAATCTTAATCTGCTTAAAGCGGTCTTGTCGGAAAAAACGAGCATTTCGCTCCGACAATTCCATGATTCTTTTTTTATCTCCAAGTTTCGGTATGGTAATCCTCAACTCACTATCAACCAAAACGGGAAAGGGCAAGTAAATTTCCTTGGAATCGGATTCGAATCGTTGCCGTAGTTCTGTAATGGCCAAGGCCAATAGCTCTTCATCGGTTTCATCCAAACGTTTTTTGATTTCCATGGTGTGCGAACGGGTTATCGAACCATGGGAAAGCTGCAAAAAATTCACGTAGGCATGAGTCTCATCCGAAAGAATAGTGAACACATCAACGTTGGTGATTTTGGGATTCACCACTGTGGATTTGACTTGATAGTTTTCCAAGATTCCAATTCGGTCCTTGATTTGTTGGGCTTCCTCAAATTCCATGTTTTCCGCCTTTTCTTGCATCTTGGCTTTTAAATGGGCAACCGAAGCTTTAAAATTTCCCTTGATAATGTCACGAATATTCGTGATTTGGGCATGATATTCAGCCTCATCCTGATAGCCCACACAAGGGCCTTTGCAATTCTTCAAGTGATATTCCAAACACACTTTATACTTTCCTGCTTCAATTTTTTCTTCAGACAAATCATAATTACAGGTGCGAAGCGGGTAAATGCTTTTCACCAGATCTAAAAGCGTACGGACCGTTTTCATGCTGGTGTATGGGCCATAGTATTCCGAACCATCCCTTATGAGCTTTCGCGTAGGAAAGATTCTAGGAAATCGTTCATTTTTGATGCAAATCCAAGGGTACGATTTATCGTCTTTGAGCAACACATTATAACGGGGCTGATGCTCCTTAATAAGGTTATTCTCCAACAAAAGCGCATCCGATTCCGTAGCCACCACAATATGACGAATGCTATGAATTTTCTTCACCATCACCCGAGTCTTACCGTATTCATGGTTTTTGGTGAAATAAGAACTTACCCTTTTTTTGAGGTTTTTGGCTTTCCCTACATACAAGTATTTGCCATCATCATCAAAGAACTGATAAACTCCAGGTTGGGAGGGCAAAGTTTGTATTTGTACGTTTATGGAAGGTTGGGCCATAAGAAGAACTGCAATTACTACAAAGTTAGCAGGATTCTGAAGTCTTTTGGTTCAAAATTAACAAACGGCGGTTTGATGCATGTCGATGTCCGATTTGATTTCACCAATCGTTAAAATACAAAGGAAAAAGATGTACTTCACGTAAGCAGATTTAGCTTAAAAACTTATTGTTTTCTGTTAAACTGTTGCTAAAAAAAGTGCTTTTCACCGATAAAAAGTGCATTTCATGGCGTTTTACCAATTTATTTACGTAATTTTAATCTACCAATGTAACTATCAGAATGGAGAATTATATAATGGTTCTTGGAATGTATGTAATCTTGATGCTTTTTTTCAAGATTTTTTTCTCTGTGGCTACTAAAAAGTAATCACGGATTCCCTGAGCCTTCCCCCAAACCCTTCAACATTTTAGGTGTTGAAACATGAACTTAGAAAGAAATACAAACAACTTCGAAACCAACTAGGTGAAGCAGATGTTGTTGAGAAAAGTATTTCAATAGTAAATCAATTACAGTCAATCCCTATTTGGGATTTTTTTTGTTTTCATACCTTCCTTAGTATTCCGCAAAACCGCGAAATCGATACTGAACCCTTGTTAACTTTGTTGCACGGCAAAGACAAGGACATTGTGGTTCCTAAAGTTACCGGGCCGAACACCCTACGCCATTATCTACTTACCGATAACACCCGCCTTAAAACGAACCAATGGCATATACCCGAACCTGTTAATGGTTATGAAGTGAATGAAAACCAAATTGACGTCGTTTTTGTACCCCTTATAGCTTTCGACAAGCTGGGTAATCGGGTTGGTTATGGTAAGGGATTTTATGATACTTTTTTAGCCCAGTGTCGCGAAGATTCCATTTTTGTGGGACTTTCTTTCTTCGAAGCAGAAACCGAACCTATTCCGGATGTTCATCCCAATGACGTACCATTGCATTATTGCGTTACCCCAAAAACCGTATATCACTTTGAACGTTAAGCCTCCTCGTTTTTTGGAAAGGCTTTTTTGTTGAAGACGATTAAAATACCAACCCCAGTACTTATCGCCGTGTCAGCGACATTAAAAACAGGCTCGAAAAAACGGAAACGATTTCCTCCCAATTTTGGCACCCAATCTGGCCAGGTTGTATCTATCATTGGGAAATAGAGCATATCCACTACTTTACCATAAAACAACTTTCCGTAGGGTTCGTCAGCAAACATTTGTGCTACCTGACCATAGCTATCATCGAAAATGACACCATAGAATACCGAGTCTATAATATTGCCAAAAGCCCCAGCAAAAATTAATGAAACGGCCAATATCAATGTGCGAGGAGATTGTTTCACAATAATGTCCCTTAGCCAGTATCCAATTCCGACAATGGCAAACAATCGAAAAACGGTTAAAATGAGTTTGCCGGTAGATTCTGATATGGGCAAGAGATCACTCAATTTGGTTCCCCAAGCGGCACCTTCATTTTCAATAAAGAATATTTTGAACCAACTGAACACTTCCACTGACTCTTGCAGCGCAAAGTTGGTTTTGATGTATATCTTGCTGATTTGGTCTACCAGAAGTACCAAAACAATTAGCAGTAAAGATTTCTTCAAACTCATGTCAACAGCTAAGAATGGGCAAAAGTAGCCATATTATTTTGTTTTGTTCAAGTAGATGTTGCCCTCCTTCGAATGAAGATTGTAAACCGTATTTCCTATAGTATCCAAACTACCAACGACCTGGCCATAATCACTAGAAGCCTCGCAGATGCCTTTGCCGGAAACTACACGTATATTTCCATTTTGGGTTTTAACCTCAACGGTCTCTCCAACATCATCCAAAATACATTCCCCGTCTGCAAGCACTACTCCAAGGTTTCGATATAACCCTGTTACCAAAACTCGGGCCCCGGTTCCGAAAACATTGACTTGTTTGTATTTCGGAATCTTGATTTGCAAGGCAATGGCAATAACCTTGTGAGCACTTAGTTTATCGTTAGGATGTTCAAAATTTGGCGTGAAGCCTGTACTAATAAAAATGGTTTTTCCTTTTTCCTCCAAATTAACCAAGAGGTTCGAGGCATATTCTCCTTCCATTTCAGCGGCTACCACTAGCTCATCGGTTTCCGAATTGGAGATGTCCACTTGAAAACAACGGTCTGCTTGAATGGTTATGGCTTGGTTTTCGGGGTCAACCACGGTTTTCTTCACCAATTTTTGGGCGCATACCGTTACGGACAGTCCCAAACTGAGGATAATCAATGGAATGCTATTCCGAACATAGTAAGGCACTGCCTTACTTTTGCATGTTCTTGGCCTCAATACTCAAAGTAGCATGGGGTACAAGCTTTAATCTCTCTTTATTGATAAGCTTTCCAGTAACACGGCAGATACCATAGGTTTTGTTCTCAATGCGCAAAAGAGCATTTTTCAAATCCCGGATAAACTTTTCTTGACGAATAGCTAATTGGGTATTCGCTTCTTTGCTCATGGTTTCCGAACCTTCTTCAAAGGCTTTGAAGGTTGGAGAGGTATCGTCAGTTCCATTGTTGCCATCGTTCATATAAGAACTCTTTAGCAACTCGAGGTGTTTTTGTGCTTTTTCTATCTTTTCTTCAATCAGTGTTCTGAACTCCTCCAAATCACTGTCAGCGTATCTTACTTTTAAATCTTCTGCCATTTTCCTAATGTTTTTGAATCAACAATTTTGTGTTAACGTCATCAAAAGCGATGTCCACTCCTTCGTCTAGATGTTCCTCTAGATTCAATTCGGCAGTCAAGGTTTCTGTCATGATGTATTCCTCATTGTTGGAAATTGCATCCTCGACCAACCCATCTTTCATCACTTTGATATCAATTTTATCGGTAACCTCAAATCCGGATTCTTTTCTCAGATTCTGGATTCGATTTACCAATTCCCTAGCGATACCTTCCTGTTTTAAGGCGTCATCGATGGTGATGTCCAAGGCTACCGTCAATGGGCCAGCGCTTGCAACCAACCATCCTTCGATATCTTGGGAACTGATATCTACATCGGTTAACTGTAATTTAATGTTTTTATTTTCTACAGGAATCAATAATTCGCCTTCCCGTTCAATTTTTTGGATATCCTCTTGTCCCAAGGTTGCCACCGCACCTGCAATAGCCTTCATGTCCTTACCATACTTAGGTCCTAGAACCTTGAAATTAGGCTTGATTTTCTTGATCAGAATTCCGGAAGCATCATCCAACAACTGAAGCTCTTTTACGTTCACTTCGGACTTGATTAAATCGGATACCGCTTCAATCGCCGTTTTTTGATGCTCGTCCAAAACAGGCACCATAATCTTTTGCAGCGGCTGACGCACTTTTATCTTCTCTTTCTGTCGGATGGACAACACCAAAGAGGAAATCTTTTGTGCCATTTGCATCTTTTCTTCCAAATCGGCTTGAATCATTCCAGAATCAGATTTTGGAAAATCAGCAAGGTGCACGCTTTCAAAGGCATCTTTTCCAGTAACCGCAACCAAATCTTTATACAGTTGATCCATATAGAAGGGAGCCACCGGTGCTGATAGCTTTGCAACCTCAACCAAACAGGTATACAGGGTTTGGTAGGCCGATATTTTGTCCTTTTGGTAGTCCCCTTTCCAGAATCTTCTTCGGCAAAGGCGCACGTACCAGTTGCTCAAGTTCTCTTGAACGAATTCAGAAATCAAACGGGTTGCTTTCGTTGCCTCATAGTCCGCATATGCTTCATCAACCTTAGCTATCAACGTATTTAATTCAGATAAAATCCATTGATCAATCTCTGGTCTTTCCTTTAAGGGCGTGTCTGCCTCATTGTAGGCAAAACCATCAATGTTGGCATACAGGGCAAAAAAGGAATACGTATTGTAGAGGGTTCCGAAGAACTTGCGTTTCACTTCAACCACCCCATCAATATCAAACTTCAAATTGTCCCAAGGGTTGGCATTTGAAATCATATACCAACGCGTCGCATCCGCTCCGTGTTCTGGCAATGTTTTGAAAGGATCAACCGCATTCCCCAATCGCTTGGACATTTTTTTGCCGTCTTTGTCCAACACCAAACCATTGGAGACCACATTTTTATATGCTACGGAATCAAATACCATTGTGCCTATGGCATGTAGGGTGTAAAACCAACCTCTGGTTTGGTCAACCCCTTCGGCAATAAAATCCGCTGGGAAAGACACGCCATCATCAATCAAGTTTTTATTTTCGAACGGATAGTGCCATTGCGCATAGGGCATAGAACCACTATCAAACCAAACATCTATCAAATCTGATTCGCGACGCATCGGTTGTCCTGAAGCGGACACCAGGGTAATCGCATCAACCACATTCTTGTGAAGGTCCACTTTGTCGTAATTGGCTTCGCTCATATTCCCCACCTCAAAATCCTCAAAGACGTCATGGGTCATTAATCCAGCTGCAATGGCCTTATGCATTTCGGTTTTCAACTCCTCAACCGAGCCAATGATTTTCTCTTCACTTCCATCTTCGGTCCGCCAGATGGGTAGTGGAATACCCCAATATCTTGAGCGGGAAAGGTTCCAATCATTTGCGTTAGCCAACCAGTTTCCAAAACGTCCTTCACCCGTAGCCTTCGGTTTCCAATTTATGGTTTGGTTCAATGCAAACATTCGGTCTTTGACCTTTGTAGCCTTGATGAACCATGAATCCAACGGATAGTATAGAATGGGTTTATCAGTACGCCAACAGTTGGGATAACTGTGCAAATACTTTTCCACTCGGAAAGCACGATTTTGCTCTTTCAAAGCAATGGCCAACTCAACATCTACGGATTTTTCGGGGGCCTCGCCATCGAGATAGTATTCGTTTTTGACGTACTTCCCCGCCAATTCTTTTAATTCAGGACGAAAACGCCCTTGTAAATCCACCAAGGGAACGGGATTGTTTTGTTCATCCAAAACCAACATAGGGGGCACCTCGGGTTGGGCACGTTTGGCCACCAAGGCATCATCCGCACCAAAAGTAGGCGCCGTATGCACGATTCCAGTACCATCTTCGGTCGTCACAAAATCTCCAGAAATGACACGAAATGCATTTTCGGGATTTTGATACGGTAGGGTATACGGCAAAATTTGTTCATATCGACTTTCAACCAATTCAGCGCCAGTTATAGTTTCCAAAACCTGAAATGGAATCTTTTTTTGCCCTTTTTCAAACTGTTCAAAATCCGATGAATTTTCAGCTTCGTAAAACTTTCCGGAGAACTGCTTGTTGACCAAGGCCTTTGCCAGAACTACATGGATAGGTTCAAAGGTATATTGGTTGAAACTGCGCACTAGTACATAATCAATCTTGGGACCAACGGTCAAGGCTGTATTCGATGGAAGGGTCCAAGGTGTGGTCGTCCAAGCCAAGAAAAATACTTCTCCATCCACTTTTTGAAATGGCTCGGGCAAAGATTCTTTAATCGCTTTGAACTGTGCCGTTACCGTAGTATCCGTTACATCTTGATAGGTTCCCGGTTGATTCAATTCATGAGAACTAAGTCCTGTTCCAGCTTTAGGGGAGTATGGCTGAATGGTATACCCTTTATACAACAACCCTTTGTCGTAAATCTGTTTGAGCAACCACCACACCGATTCCATGTATTTAGATTTGTAGGTGATGTAGGGGTCATCCATGTCCACCCAATACCCTACTTGTTCGGTCATTTCATTCCAAACATCCGTGTAGCGCATCACTGCCTTTCTACAGGCTTCGTTATACTCTTCTACCGAAATGGTTTTTCCAATATCTTCTTTGGTAATGCCAAGCTCTTTCTCAACGCCCAATTCAATTGGAAGACCATGGGTGTCCCAGCCTGCTTTTCGCTTCACCTGGAACCCTTTCATGGTTTTGTAGCGTGGAAAAATATCTTTTATGGTTCGCGCCATAACGTGGTGAATACCGGGCATACCGTTAGCAGAAGGGGGACCTTCATAAAACACATAACTATCTTTGCCTTCTCGTGTAGAGACGCTTTTTTCGAAAATCTTCTCCTGCTTCCAGAACTGTAAAACTCCTTCTGCGACTTTCGGCAAATCCAACCCTTTGTATTCAGCGAACTTCATGATTCTTTCCTCGTCTAAAATTGCAAGTCTGCAAAATTATGAATTTAGCTGAAACAGCGGCAGTAAAACCATGTCGTTTTATCCTTAAGGCCTTAACCTAAAGATGATAAGCCCGATATCTTGTTAGTGAAACGAAATCCGTATTTTAGAGCCATAACACTAATCTTATTTATTATGAAACGAATTGTTTTATCCCTAATGGTTCTCAGCTTGACATTTGTTGGAGCCATTTCATGCAAAGAGGCTTCTGATAAGGCCAAAGAGGCCACTGAGGAAGCCGCTGAAACTTTGGAAGAAGCGGGAGACGAGCTTAAAGAAACTGCTAACGAAGCCATGGATGCCGCCAAAGAAGCTGGTGAAGAAGCCAAGGAAATGGGAGAACAGGCCATGGACAGTATCAAGAAAATGGGTGAAGACACCATGGAAAAAGCAAAAGAGATGGGCGAAGACGCCAAAAAAACAATGGATGAAGCGGCTGATGATGTGAAAAAGGCTGCTGAGGACGCCAAAGAAAAGATGAAGCAATAAATCCTTTCTTTTTAAAACTCAAAAGGCCCGGACTTCCGGGCTTTTTTTATTTAAAAAGCGTAATCCAAGGAAAGTATCAGGTTTGTGCCTGGCGCTACAATTCCCGAGGAATAGGTGCGATACCTTTGGTCGGTTAGGTTTTCCAAACTAAGTGACCCCGTTAAGGCATTCGAAATTTGATATTGAGACCTAAAATTCAAAGTGTACCAAGCGGGAGAAAAAGGATTGCCATTTGCATCGCTCTCATAGATAAAAGGCTTGTTCCGTTCTGAAAGGGCTAGGTCATCAAAAGGGATTTCTCCATTATAATTCACAAAAAAATCAGCCTTCAGTTTCTGGTTCTGCCAAATTAGATGGATGTCCCCAAAAGTAGGCGCTACATGTCGTGCTGGAGTATCTTCCCCATTGGCTTCTTCTTCAATTCCCTCAGTTATAGTCAAATTTGAAGCTAAGGACCAACGCTCTGTAAAAAAGGCATTGAGACCTAATTCAAAACCATAGACGTAAGCCTTCGCGGCATTTTGAATGGCTTGGACATTGCTAAGCTCTCCATTGTATAAAATCTCATCCTGGCCATTAAATGAAAAATCCCGGCGGACCAACGCATCGACGAGATAGGTGTAGAACGTAGAACCTCGAAGCACCAGTTTGTCATGAAAGTTCTTTCGAACTCCCAATTCAATATTGTAGGCATACTCTGGTTCCAATTC
>CALBPG010000174.1 GCA_937899065.1 uncultured Allomuricauda sp. | reverse complement strand
TGGTTTTATCGATTCTATTGACATCGCTTAGTCAATATCCGTGACACTCTTACGAATTAAAGAAACCTCATTAGATACCACACTGGGAACAGGTGATTTTGACAGAACCAGCACCAATGATTCTATTGGAGTTCCCTTGCGCACAAACGAAGACAATATCACCTTTGCCGTAATTACCGATTCGGCTGACGGAGATACTGAAGATGAAGAAACCGGGAACATCGATACCTTGCGAATCACCTACAACCCTAGAGAAGAATTCATATCCCGTGCCTGCGGAGTTGTCGTCCGATACGATAATATCGCCATCGAGCTCACGACTGATGACGACAATTGGATTCAAGATATCAATGTAGTACAAACCAATATTGAAAACGAGAGTAATATCCATGTCAAGATTTTCCACTAGTATCATTATGCTTCTGGGCGCCTTGACCTTAGGATATGCCCAAGATAGGCCCCAAGATGTCCCTGAAGACGCTCCTAAAGACAGCGTTGAATTCAAACAAACCTATGGACTTCGGGTAGGAGCTGACCTCAGTCGTTTGGTGCTTTCTTTTACGGATGAGAACTACCAAGGCTTGGAATTGGTAGGCGATTATCGGTTGACCCAAAAGCTCTACATCGCTGCCGAAATAGGGAATGAAGAAAAAACCCAAACCGAGGAATTAGATAATATCGCCTTATACGATTTTACCACATCGGGAAGCTACATCAAAGCAGGTATTGACTGGAATACCTACCAAAACTGGTATGGCATGAACAACGTTATCACCATAGGAGGTCGCTATGCCTTTTCCAGTTTCAGTCAAACCCTGAACGATTATGTGATTTACAATTCCGACCGCTTTTTTAATGAAGATGGTTTTTTGCCCGGGGCTCAACCCAATGAAGAATTTTCAGGATTAAACGCCTCTTGGTTGGAGTTTGTTTTAGGAGTAAAAGCTGAACTCTTTGCCAACATTTATTTAGCGGTAAGCGCACGTTTGGGATTCTTGCTAACGAACAAGGAAGCAGAGCGTTTTCCCAATTTATGGATTCCAGGGTTTAACCGGGTAACGGACGGAAGTAATTTTGGTGTAGGGTATAACTATTCTATTTCTTACTTCATACCACTTTATAAAAAAGCCAAAAAGAAGAAAAAGGAAGAAACAGAAGGGTCTGAACCCCAGGAGTAACCTTCATATTTCTCGTATTCCCTTGATGAAAATCCATTTCATCATGACTTTTTCACCTTCATCCGTTTGGATAGCCACAAATTTTGGCGCCAATATATTGGCAATAATAGCTGAGGTGACTGCCAAAAAAATGCGATTAATAGGCAGAAAGTAGCCTAAAAGCAGTCGTACTGGAACAAAAAGGAAAACGAACCCCAGAAAATTGAAAAGAAGCGCTTTATGCTTTGGTTTCATGTTTTTTACGTTTATGCGAGCTCATATCTCCACTGAATATTTCATATTGAAGCAAGCGCGATTCCAATTTACCATTAAAGAGTTTCACTTTTTTTGAAGGACGAAGTCCAACGAACTTTAGCGCTTCCAGGTTAGAAGACAAAAACCACACATCGCTCCCAGCATAGCTTGATTTTAAGGTATCTCCTATTTTCTTATAAAATTCCGGGGCATCAATAGTCAAACGCTCGCCATACGGCGGATTGAAAACCATTTTCGCGCCAGAAATGGGAGGTTCGCTTCTAAAGAAATCCTTTCGTTCAATCGTGATGAATTCAGAAAGGTTAGCGTGGGCTACATTTTCGGTGGCTTTGCGCACTGCAGAAGGGGCTTTATCCGTTCCCATAATTTTATAAGTAAACGGGCGAATCTTATTCAGGCTAGCGGTTTTAATTTTATCAAACAAGGTTTCATCAAAGTCGGCCCAGTTTTGAAAACAGTAAAACTCTCGGTTGATATTTGCTGGAATATTGCACGCAATCATAGCAGCTTCAATCAATAAGGTACCACTACCGCACATGGGGTCATAAAAATCTGAACGGCCATCCCATCCACTTAACAACAACATCCCTGCCGCAAGTACCTCGTTGATAGGTGCTAAGTTCGTTTCAATGCGATATCCTCTTTGATGCAAGGAGTTGCCAGAGCTATCCAACGAAATGGTACAGTTTTCTTCATACAAATGCACGTTGATGCGCACATCAGGGTCTTGCGAGTTTACTGAAGGACGACGTCCGGCAGTTCGGCGAAACTTGTCTACAATACCATCCTTTACCTTTTGGGAGACGAACATGGAGTTGTTGAAAACCGTGGAATGCATGGTAGTATCGACTGCAATCGAACAATCCGCATCAAAGTATTTCGCCCAATCCATTCGGAAAACGTTATGGTAAAGATCTTTTTCATGAAATACCTTGAAACGACTTAAAGGCTTCAGAATCTTCAAAGCCGTCCGTAAACAAAGGTTGGCCTTGTACATGAAACCCAAATCCCCATCAAAGGAAACATTTCGAACTCCTGTCTTAATATCCCCTGCCCCTAGATTTCGCAATTCGTTAGCCAAAATTTGCTCCATCCCGAATTGCGTTTTCACCAACATACGAAAGTTTCCAGCCATAACGTGTTTTAATACTTTGCGCAAAAATAAATCATTTTTACTGCCTTATTTTCTTGTTCGTCAAACCAAGAGTCAATCGTTCCAACCATACAGAACATTAAAGCGATAAAATTCAAATAAGTTGGAAACAGGTATCCAAATTGGAACAGCACACAGGGGATTGAAGTTTTTCAATACAACACTATTCTCTCTAAAATTTATGTAGTTAACTGATAATCAAAGTTTTAAAATTCAAAATAATCGTGCCCGATTATCAAGAATTAGGTACTACCACTTGATTGAGCATGAATACCCAGTGGCATAGTGCTCCCCCTAAAACGAAAAGATGCCAAATAAAATGGTTATACGGTATCCGTTTCATGGCATAAAAAAAGATGCCTAAGGTATAGAATGCCCCACCCAGGCCTAAGAACAGGAGTCCGCCTTCTGGAAGTTGTTTTTGAAGATAACCAACATCCAGAACAATCAACCAACCCATTACACCATATAGTAAAAGGGAAAGTATTTCAAATTTTCCTGTAAAAAACAACTTTAATACAATTCCAAAGAGGGTAATGCCCCAAACCAGATAGAGCAGCAACTCACCTTTTGAACCTGAAAGCAGTCCTACACAAACTGGAGTATAGCTCCCTGCAATCAATATATAAATACTGATATGGTCTAATATTCGTAGCCGCTGTTTTGATACCGGACGTTTAACGGCATGATAGAGTGTTGAAGCCAAAAAGAGTAGCATTAAGCTACCACTGTATACCAATAACGGCAGTATTAATTTGCTCTGTCCGTAAAATAGAATGAAATAAAAGAGACCTATTACACTTAATGCGAAACCCAAGGCATGGGAATACGTATTTAATTTTTCGTGTAGTACTTCTTTGGGGGTCAACTTTTCAGTGCTAAAATAAAAAAACCCTCCGAAGTCGTTTTGGACTAAGGAGGGTTTAAAGGAGGCGGCTACCTACTCTCCCACCTGGTGTGGCAGTACCATCGGCGCAAACG
>CALBPG010000173.1 GCA_937899065.1 uncultured Allomuricauda sp. | reverse complement strand
CGTTCGCCTAAAACGGAGCGGCCAAAATAAAAGAAAAAAACGCCAAACTGTATTGTGCCATTGGACTTTTTACGGCCAACACTCGAATAAAACGAGATTTAGCTCAGGTTTTTGGGGTTCTGGAAGGAAAGTATATCGTTCCTAAATTGAAGTGTTTGTTGGTTTCCCCTTTCAACACACGACTAGCATTTTTAGAGCTTATTGAATATGAAATTGAACAAGCGCGATTGGGTTTGCCTGCTAAGATTACTTTAAAAATGAACAGCTAGGAGGATACCAAAATGATTCGTGAACTCTTAAAAGCCAGTAAAGCTGGGGTTGACATACGCCTATTGGTGCGTGGGTTCTGTTGCCTTTCACCAACTCCAGAAGATGAATTGGAAGAAGGCGAGAAACCCATAAAAATCACCAGCATCGTAGACCGGTATTTGGAACACGGCCGGATTTATCTATTCCATCATGGCGGTAAAGAAAAAATGTACATGGGCTCGGCCGACTGGATGACACGAAATTTAGACCGAAGAATCGAGGTGCTTACCCCAATTTTGGACCCTGATGTTTTTCAAGAACTTTACGATATTCTTCAAATTCAATTGAACGACAACGTAAAAGCCCGTATTTTGGATGCGGCCGATAGCAATACAAAGGTTTCACCAATAGCAGGAGAAGCTGAAGTACGTTCTCAATACGCTATTTACGATTATTTAAAAACTAAAATCAATTGAAAAAAATAACCGTAGCAGGAGTTCCAGAGCATTTTAATCTTCCGTGGCACCTCGCGCTGGAAGAAGGCGCTTTTGAAGACCGTGGTTTGGAGGTTACTTGGCTCGATGTGCCAGAAGGCACAGGAAGGATGTGCGATTTGGTGAATAATCGCGAAGTGGATATGGCAGTGGTTTTAACCGAAGGTGCGCTTCGACATGCAGCCAAAGGAAATCCGCTTACCATCTTACAAGAATATGTGGGTTCCCCGCTGCTTTGGGGTATCCATGTAAACGCTGAAAGCGAGCATGAGCAATTACAAGATTTAGAAGATGCTCCAGTTGCCGTAAGCCGAATAGGTAGCGGTAGTCATTTAATGGCAATGGTACATGCACAAACATTAGGATGGCCAACCGATACGCTTGACTTCCGGATTATCAATCATCTCGAAGGAGCAGTAAACTACTTAAAAGAAAATCCTGAAACGTATTTTTTGTGGGAACACTATACGACTAAACCTTTGGTAACTGGTGGGCATTTTAAACATTTAGGTGATTTTCCTACACCTTGGCCTTGTTTTGTCATCGTGGCGCATCCAGAATTTGTAAAGAGCCAACCGGGTTTAATTCGCCATACATTGGAAATCATCAACCGCTATAGCTCAGAGATTAAAGACATCCCCAGTATTGACCGTACATTTAGCAATCGATATGGGCAAAAACTTGAAGAAATTCAAGCTTGGCTAAGCACAACGGAGTGGTCGCAATCTCAAATCAGCAAAGAAACACTGCAAGAAGTTGCTGACAAACTGAGGTCCCTTAATGTACTGGAACAACCTTTGGATATCGAATCCCTTTTGTACCAACCCTAGGAAAAAAACTTGTTTATCAAAACCCGGAACTTCAAGTCGGAAAGTGGTTTTTGAACGGTGTCAGTCACATCTGGACAAGCTAAGGCGAGTTTTCTGTTTTCCTCTGTGTCTAAAGCGGTTAACATCACAATGGTGACTTGGCTACGGAACGCTTCATCAAACTGCTCAGCAAAGGCATTTAAGAATTCCCATCCATTCATTACCGGCATATTCGTGTCTAAAATCAACAAACAAGGAAAATCTTCTTCTTGATTCCATTGCTTCAGCTGGGAGATAGCTTCCTTTCCGTTTTCTGCAATATACACGGGAAGACCAGCATCAACTTGGCGAATAAAGAACTTATTCAAAAAGTTGGTCGTTTCGTCGTCATCAACGAGTAAAATTGACTTTAACTTCTTCAAAAAAAATTGGTTTGGTAGTTTGGCTTCGCAACAAACGTACGAATAATCTTATTATGTTTGGCGGTTAATTCCAGATTTACCAAACAATAGACTGGTGCCCAAATTTTGCCAATAACGCATTTGTTTTGCTAAAATGTTGGTTGCCAAACCATAGACCGCGGTTGGCACTAAGCGGTGAGGGATGCCCAGAAGTTAGGATATGGTGTTTTGTAGTATCTACCAATCTCGCCTTCTTTTTGGCAAATCCACCCCAGAGTAAAAAAACCAATCCCTCATGCTTTTCCGATAAGGTCTTGATAACGGCATCAGTGAAGATTTCCCAACCCTTATTCTGATGACTACCAGCGGTATGGGCACGTACGGTAAGCGTGGCATTAAGTAGCAAAACACCCTGCGAAGCCCAGCGTTCCAAGTTACCGCTCTTTGGATATGGCACCCCAACATCCACTTTGATTTCTTTGAAAATATTGACCAAAGAAGGAGGATGCGGCACCCCATCATTTACCGAAAAACACAATCCATTGGCCTGGTTGGGTCCATGATACGGGTCTTGTCCTAAAATAACCACCCTAGTCGAATGAAAGGGGCTGTGGTCAAATGCAGAGAAAATATGTTTCCCTTTTGGATAACATTGGTGTTGCTTGTATTCGCTTCTTACAAAAGCTGCTAATAGTTGAAAATAAGGCTGTTCAAACTCCTTTGTCAACAGGGCTT
>CALBPG010000172.1 GCA_937899065.1 uncultured Allomuricauda sp. | reverse complement strand
AGGTGCAAGTGTAAGGCTTTTATCATCGGTTTGCACCTCAGCGCCAAACTTGGAAAGCTCTGTTTTCATGGCCGCCAGACGGTCGGTTTCTTTGATGGGCAAGGTATGCAAACCCTCAAGATAGCACCCAATTCCCAGACCAAAACAGGTTACCGCCAACGTTTGGGCAATATCCGGGGCATTGGACAAATCGCATTCGAAGCGTTCGGGTAGCTCGACTTGCTTTTTTCGCAAAGTCATGGTCTGGTTATCGAACGTCGTTTCAACTCCAAAAGCTTGGTACATCTGTTCGCATACACTATCCCCTTGCAATGAATTCTGGCGATAGGAACGCAAAGTAACTTCCGAACCAGGCGTGCTCAAGGCAAGTATGCTGTAAAAATAGCTCGCCGAACTCCAATCCGACTCCACCTCAATCGCCATGTCGGGAACTTCACTTTTATGCGCTACGGTAATAATATTTTCTTCAAAAGTAGTGGCCACTCCCAGTTGAGTCAATAGGCTTAGGGTCATTTTGATATAGGGGACAGAGGTGATTTTCCCAACAAGCTCCAAAGTCAATCCATTGGGTAAGCTGGGCGCAATCAACAACAAAGCGGAAATGTACTGGCTGCTCACATCTGCGGGCAGAGACACTTGACTTTCGGAAAGTCGTTTTCCTTTAATTCGTATGGGCGGACAGCCCTCTGTTTCCAAAAACTCAATTTCAGCTCCCAAGGATTTCAAAGCTTCCACCAAAACGCCAATGGGGCGTTGTTTCATTCGTGCTGAACCTGTCAATACCAAATCTCGCCCTTCTTGGGAGGCAAAAAACGCAGTCAAAAAACGCATTGCTGTACCGGCGTGGTGAATGTCTACTTCACCCGATGTTTTTTGAAGACCTGCTTCCATGACACGTCCATCATCGGAAATGGATACATTGCCAAGGGTCACATTGGGATAGAGTGCCTTAAGCAGGAGGAGACGGTTGGTCTCACTTTTGGAACCGGTCACCTGAATGGTTCCCTTTATGGTATTTTGGGATTGTTTCGAGAGTTGTAATTTCAAAACAGAAGGGTGTTACAATGAAGCGGCTAAGATATGCTATTTCAGCTTTTCATTATCATGATGCCGGTCGTGGTCACGTTTGGTTTTGATATCCAATTTACGGTCAAATGCAGCCTGTAAATCAATACCCGTTTGATTCGCCAGACAAAGCACCACAAAAACCACGTCGGCCAGCTCTTCGCCCAAATCTTTTGACTTATCGGACGCTTTTTCGCTCTGTTCACCATAGCGCCTAGCAATGATTCGTGCTACTTCCCCAACCTCTTCAGTCAGTTGGGCCATATTGGTCAGTTCGTTAAAATAGCGAACCCCATGGTTTTGAATCCACTTGTCTACCGCTTTTTGGGCATTTTGAATATCCATGTTGTCAGATTTTTGACAAAACTAACTTTTCGGACTCTTTGGTGATAATTTGATTGAAGAATTCTTTTAAATATGGATAGTAAATAGACGCAATGGACGCATTTTTTATCTCGAAATTGACAATTACATCCACTTGATTTTCTCTAGGAATAACATTGTATTTGAACAACCCTAATTTGTCGGGCAACCCAAAGACTTGGGATTTTGGACAGGATTTTACTTGATACCCTTCTGGTAGTTTCAACTTCATCATGTACACATCCTTAAAGGGAAATCCAAAATCAACAGGGTATTCGCGCTTTTCAGATTTAAAAGGATTTTCCTCGGTTCCCAAAAACAAGAGCGGTTGTATGTACAAATCAGTATCTACGATATCTGCAGCCTCTTCATCATAAAAACTGAATTTTTCCGATACGGTACCTTCGTACCCTGAAGCATTGGTCACTTCGTAGTCCGAAATTTCAATATTGTGATACATTGACTCTTTTTCAGTGATATAAGCCTCCTCATCGGTGGCCGCATACGCTGTTCTGAATTTCAACGCGCTATGTCTATCGTAGCGGGAATTAAACGTGCCTTCGGCCGAACCATCCGAATTCAGTTCGAGGTCTACCGAATACATGTTTCTTGAGGTTCCTGGAGAAAGCAAATTGATTTGCCTCCAGACTTGTTTTGGATTGTCAATCAAAATTCCCTTCCAATTGTAATCCTTGACCGGCAATACATTCAAATCACTAAATTCATCGGTAGCATCCATAAAAATCGGTTTTTCATCTACCTCGGCGTAGGCTATCACATAATTCATCCGATTCCTAGTCGGAAAAATAGGAATGAGATTGTCTTTTGTGCTAATGACCACTGGATTTGCATTAATGCCTGCATAGCGCAACATCGCCACCAGTAAAAGATTGATATCTGCTGCGTTCCCTTTCTTCTCTTTCAGGGTTTTCTTTAATCCGTTATAGAAATATTTTCCGTCGTACCCATTCCAAGTAATATTGTCCTTTACATATTTGAAAATTCGCTTGGTCTTTTCCATAGGGGTTGCAGCATCGGCCAACAAAACATCCAACTCGTCATCAAAGGAGCGGCTTTTGTCCAACTCGTTTTTGTAATCTGTGGTACCCCCAATATATTGAGCGACATCTTTCCAAGTTTGCGCATAGCTACGACTGAAACCGGGTAAATCCACAGAAACCAACTCAAAAATGACCCCTGAGCAATAATTTTCTAGGTTGTCCACATACTGCTCTTCTTCAAGCGCGGGCATATTTTCAGCTTGGTATTCGTTGACTACCACTTCCATTCCAATGCGGTTATCCAATTTGGTGTAGGTGTTGGGATAAACATTCTGATACCCCTTAAAAGTTTGTTTAAACCTGTATCCCTTTGGCGTTCTCAATTCGGCATTCATTTTCATGATGGGAATGGTATACTGGAATCGAAATTCATCAATATTCCAAATGAAAGGAGAGGATATTTTATAGGAGAACTCAATGACGGAACCATCCTTGACATTGGGCAAGGTGAAACTTACCTGATTAAAGTTATAGCTCATGTCCGTTTTGAATATGTCCGATTTGTTCAATTCGGAAGTAACTACTTTTCCGCCTTCGAGATTATACGTGGCTGCTTTAACCCTAGACACCTTTTCTTCGGAAGTTTTGGTTTTGTACAACGGAATGCTTTTACTGGCATACTCCAACCCTTCGTTACCATAGATTTTGATTCTTTCGTAAATCTCAGTTACGAGTTGGGTGTTCCCACTGTTGGTTACGAGATATGTATTTTGGAATTTGTACAAAACACTAGCAGAAGCGCCATCGTCTATAGGGCATTTTGTTTCTTCCAACTCCGCTTTGGAAACTTTTCCAAATTCATAGTTTTGTGCCACTAGTCCTATGCTCAAACCAAGCATAAGAATAGTGCTGAACAGTTGTTTTTTCATGGTTGGGTTTTTTGAATAAGTGCAATTTGGCGCCTGTCAGACTTGGAAATCTTTCGTTTGAAGGCGCGATACAAATCGTAATCGGTGTTGGGGTATTCACCCGCTTTTATCAAAAGTTTTCTTTCAATGTTCAGCTGGTTTCCATCGACAGAAAAGCTGATGCTGTACTCCCCAAATTTGTTTTCGATTTTTGTAGGTTCCGGAAGGGTCTCAACGGAATATCCCGCAGGCAAAGACACTTCGAAGGAATCCTTATTCAAAAATCCTCTTTGAATTTCCATGGGATACTTTCGGTTTCGATGTCGTGGTGGAACTGAGGTTTTTTGAGCGAACGTACGTGCCGAAAACAAAATTCTATTACCCACCGTATTTGCAAAACTGTTGGCACTTACCTTTACGGTTTCCTTGAATTTGATAGCTTCTTTGTCATTCTCAAAAGCATATTCTTCTAAGGATAGGTTGTTAATGTGACTCCAGAATTTTTTGTAATGTTCGTCAATTTCTTCGGAATCTTCTTCTTGCAGCCAATAATGTCTTCTGTATTGAGCTCCCGTTGTGGAAATCACCAAGTCTCCTGATATTGTTCCATCCTTTTCTAGGATGCACTTTCCATAGGTCTCTTTGAGATTATCTTCGTTTAAGTAGGCTTGGGTGGTAACAATTTCACCTCCTTCGGGTTTTATCACCAAAACTTTTCTATCATCCGTGAACGTACCCAAATACCCAAAAGGAATGGTTTGGCTAGTAGAGTCCACCCAATAATATTCACCCTTGTAAGGAACGGCCAGAATGGCGTGGTTTCCTTGAATTAAATCCGGAAATTCTGGGTCAAAATCAACTTTTCGCGAACCTGCTTCTACATGTACGTAATAGGATTCTACCCCAACTGTTTCCAAAAGGGCTTTGGTATAGTTGGATAGCCCTTTACAATCACCATATTTTACCTTATCTACCTCAATTGCGCTGATGGGTTGAAATCCACCGATTCCAATTTGTACACTTACATAACGGGTATTGTCCTGTACAAACTGGAATACAATTTTGGCTTTTTCTAGGTCATCATCCACTCCCTTTACCAAAGACAGAACTTTGTTTTTGGTGGCTTGATCTAATGTTTGCCTTCCTTCCAAAAGGCGATTCATCCAGATACCCATCTCTTTCCAATCTCCGATTGTTGCATCAAAACCTTCGATTTGATATTTGGGCAATCGCACAGAAAGGTTTGAGGACACTTTTGAAAAATCCGGTATCATCGCTTCTTCTTTATCTGCTTTCAGGTTTTTGGCAGAGTAAACAATACGATTTCCTTCATCCTTTTTATCATAAATAATCAAATTCAGATTCTTTTCCTTGATGATGGGCCTCAAAGACGCGTTGGCATAGGTGATGGAATAGCGACTTTTTTGCACTGACTGATTGAAACCCGGTTTAAAGTACCATTGTGGCAAAAAGGCGGTGTTCGAGGTTTCTATTTCATACGTAAACTCAATGGTAAATGGATACTCTACAGGTTTGTATTTGTAATACAAAACCCGGCTCTCCAAATAAAGGGAAAAACCGTCAACAGCACTTACGTCAGAAAAGGATTTCTTTCTAATGTGTTCTTGTTCTTCCCCATTAGCGTCATATGTGCGTATATCAATACTTTTTACTTTAGTATTCGGATTGTAGCCCACTGAAGTACGTACATCTCGTAACCCTTTTTTATTGAGCACGGTTGTTATGACCCTGGCGGTATAGTTCAAGCGATTGGACGAATGAATTTCCATATCCAATGCATCTAATCGCATCACACTATTCGCATTCTCTTTTAAATCTTCTGGAATCGAGGCGACCGAAAGGTCAATTTCTTGGGCGAAAAGGATACTTTGACATAGTAGAAAAGCACCCAATAGGAGGTTTTTCATGTATAGCTTAGTTGGAAAAATGCTGAGACGAAATTGTCAAATTTCTTACAAAATCCAAAAACAATTTGGACGAACTGCGGTTATTCTCTGTTTTTGGTATCCATAAGTATGGTTACCGGACCATCATTCAATAAGCTTACTTTCATGTCAGCCCCAAATATGCCGGTTTGCACCTTTTTGCCCAGATGTTCTTCCAAGGTTCTTGTAAAGTCTAGATAAAGAGGCTCCGCTTGCTCAGGACGGGCTGCTTTGATGAAAGAAGGGCGATTGCCTTTTTTTGTGAGGGCGTGTAAGGTAAACTGGCTTACGACAATGACTTCGCCATCCACATCCAAAAGGGATAGGTTCATGGCGCCTTCGGCATCACCAAAAACCCTCAGATTGCTTATTTTCTTCGAAAGCCATACTATATCATCATTGCCATCCTCAACTTCAATCCCCAATAGAATCAAAAAACCTATGCCGATATCAGCGACTGTTACTCCATCGACTTTTATGTGGGCGTGTTTAACCCGTTGGATTACAGCGCGCATAAATTAGTTTTTGTAAACGTCAATCCGATAGTTTTCTTCATCACCCGTTACAATCTGCACGTAACTGCGATAACGTGACCAAGCAATTCTATTTTCTTCCAAAGCTAGTTTTATGGCGCAGTGCGGTTCATCCAAATGCAAACAATTGTTGAATTTGCATTCGCCTTTTAGTTTAAAAAACTCAGGGAAATAGTCCCCTACCTCGTCGGGTTCCATATCCACTACACCAAAACCTTTTATCCCGGGGGTATCGATAATACGGGCGCCGAAATCCAAATCATACATTTGGGCAAAGGTGGTTGTATGTTGCCCTTGCAAATGTTGCTCTGAGATTTCGGTTGTTTTCAATTCCAAACCGGGTTGAAGGGCATTGATTAAAGTAGATTTTCCAACTCCCGAATGCCCTGAGAAGATAGAGGTTTTATCCCTCATCAAGTCTTGAACCTCGCTTACATTCTGCCCTGTTTTTGCCGAAATAGAAAGACATTGGTAGCCAATTTCTTGGTATAAATCAGACAAGTATTGTACTTCAACCAATTCATCTTCATCATAGGTATCCCATTTGTTGAAGAGCAACACGGCAGGTATTTCATACGCCTCGGCGGTGACCAAAAAACGGTCGATAAAGCTAGGGAAGGTTTGCGGATTGTTCAAGGTAACCAACAAAAAGGCCAAATCTAGGTTGGAAGCAATAATATGAGTCTGTTTGGAAAGGTTTACGGATTTCCGAATGATGTAATTTTTCCGGTCGCCTATCTCAGAAATAATTCCTACTTCTTCATCACCTTGGGTCTCTAAGATAAAGCCTACTTCGTCTCCAACTGCAACGGGATTAGTGCTTTTGATACCTTGTATGCGAAACTTTCCTTTGATGCGGCATTTGTGAAAATTCCCATCTTCGGATTTCACTAGATACCAGCTCCCGGTGGATTTATACACAATTCCGCGCACCTTTCATACATATTTTGTGTGCAAAGAAACAATAATCGTTTAGTTTTCGCGTATATCTTTGGTATCATAATCATTTAACAATCAACACGCAATTATGAAAAAACTATTATTTGTGGCGTTTTTAGCGCTAGCCTCCACCTTTTCGGTGAATGCCCAGGAGTACAAGGTCGTTACCAGTGTGGAATCTATTGTCCCGAATGGTTTGGGTCGTTCAAGAATCGTTAATGCTCTTGAAGACAAAGACTATCGCGAATACACTAGTGTTCAAACGGAAGAAGACAACACAAGAAACAAATCCAAAAGGGGTGAAATTAGAGTAAAGAACTTTGAGGAAACCAAACTTTTGAACTTCTACAACATTGGAGGTATTCGTTTTCAGAACATCGCAGCCAACGATGCTTTGATCACTTCCATGTTGAACGACATGACGGCCAAAGGTTGGGAACTTGTTTTCGTAGCCAGTGCTGTGGAAAGTGAAGGGGGTAAAGGAGACGGCAAAGGGATTTTCATTACCCGTTACATCTTCAAAAAATAGCCTTAAATTCATTTATGGAAAGCCCTTTGAGAATTCAAAGGGCTTTTTTTTGGCCTTGATGCAACCCTTCAACCTATTCATTTGTCTTTGTAGATAATAGTAAAATAGAAAAATATGAAGAAAGTTTTATGGGTCGTAGGATTAGTACTGTCCGTTAGCTTACACGTTAAGGCCCAGGAATATAAGGTCGTCACTAGTGTGGAGTCCATTGTTCCAAATGGCTTGGGTCGTTCAAGAATAGTAAACGCTCTTGAAGACAAAGACTATCGTGAATACACCAGTGTTCAAACCGAGGAAGACAATACAAGAAACAAGTCAAAACGGGGTGAAATCAGAGTGAAGAACTTTGAGGAAACCAAACTTTTGAACTTCTACAACATTGGAGGTATTCGTTTTCAAAATATTGCAGCGAATGATGCTTTGATTACTTCCATGTTGAATGATATGACGGAAAAAGGTTGGGAACTTGTGTTTGTATCCAGTGCGGTAGAAAGTGAAGGGGGCAAAGGAGACGGCAAAGGGATTTTCATTACCCGTTACATCTTTAAAAAGTAAACACAGCATGAAGATGCAAAAAGCCTCGTGAGATATCTCACGAGGTTTTTTTGATTATTGAGAGGAGTAAGAGCGTTTCTTTACCAAAAACACCTTAAACCCTAATCCACCATATAAACCCTCCCCCCAACAAATGTGTTCTTGTTCACGTGCTTTGGTCTTCCATATACCTGTACGTCACCGCCAGCCTTTATCTTGATATCCACATCATTTTTAGCGAATACTTCTGCTTCGCCTCCGGCAGATATTTTTACTTGAGTACTAGACGTACGCAACTCCCTACCTTCGAAAATTCCTCCTGTGTTCAGTACTATACTCTGGCTTTTAGCCAAGCCCGAAGCTTCCACAATTCCTCCAGTAACAGCTCTAACATCTACGTGGTCAACTTCCATTCCAATATGGATTTTGGCCCCTTCCTGTGTTCGAAGCTCAATACGGTCTTGACTTACCAACTCATTGCAGGTAATTTGAGCGCCTTCATTTCCATCGATGACTTTAAGTCCTTCGTAATACACTTCTATCAAGGTGTCTTCTCCACGGAATTTTTTATCCAATTGCATGCGAAGTTTCAACACGCCATCACGGTTGTTCCAAACAATATCGTCCACATTGCGTCCTTTGATAAGGATGCGGTTTTCGTCAGATTGTATCAGGTTGACCTCGATCAAGTCAAAGACTTTGATTTTATCAAAATCACCTACCTCGGTATCGACAATTCTTTGTCCGAAAGAACAGAGCGTGGCAAGTAAAAACAGAGGCGTAATTATTTTTTTCATTTGTTCGTTTTTTAAAGAGAGGTTCAAAAGCTGTATTTGTTACAGTAAAAAACAAAAAAACCGCTCAAGAAAATAACTTAAGCGCTTAAAAATTTATAAGGAATCCTTTTAAGCCTTGATTATCTTCTCTTGGTGGTTGATGGATTCTTGGTGAATGGCCTTGAACATACGAAGGACAAATTCCTCGCTTAAACCTCGCTGTTCCCCTTCCAAAATCATATTGCCAAGGATGGCATTCCATCGATTGGTTTGTAGAACGGCTACATTCTTGTTCTTTTTTAGCGTTCCAATCTCATCAGAAACCTTCATACGCTTGCCCAAGGTTTCAATCAATTGGTTATCAATCACATCAATTTGGGCTCTTAAATTGCTCAACTTGTTGTTGTACTCTGCCTCTTGGTCTGTTTCTTTTCGAATTCTCAAATCTTTCATAATCTGCACCAATTTGGATGGGGTAACTTGCTGTGCTGCATCACTCCATGCGTTATCGGGGTCATAATGGGTTTCAATCATCAATCCGTCAAAATTGAGGTCCAGGGCGGTTTGCGAAACATCAAAAATCATGTCACGCTTTCCAGTAATATGGCTTGGGTCGTTGATAAGAGGCAAATCTGGGAAACTAGATTGCAGCTCAATGGCCAATTGCCACTCCGGGATATTTCGATACTTCGTTTTTTCGTAAGTGGAAAATCCTCGGTGAATCACACCCAACTTTTTGATATTCGCGGAGTACAATCGCTCCACTGCCCCCAACCATAAAGACAAATCAGGATTTACAGGATTCTTAATCAATACGATTTTATCCGTACCCTCAAGAGCATCCGCAATTTCTTGCACGATAAAAGGGCTTACAGTAGAGCGCGCTCCAATCCACAACAGGTCAACATCGTGCTCCAAAGCTAAATCTACATGGGTTTTGTTGGCCACCTCTGTAGCGGTTTTCAAACCGGTTTCTTCCTTCACTTTTTGCAACCACTTTAGCCCAATCGCACCCACTCCTTCAAAATTTCCAGGACGAGTACGCGGTTTCCAAATTCCCGCACGATAGTAATTCACGTCGGTATCTTTGAGTTCGTGAGCAATTTTCAAAACCTGTTGCTCGGTTTCGGCACTACACGGACCTGCTATCACCAAAGGATGCGGCAACGCCATGTCATCCAACCATTTTCGCATTTCTTTACTATTCTCCATCGTTTATTTTGTTTTTCGTAAGGGGTATTCCTTTTAATATTTGTTTTATTCTATTTGTATTGTCCATCTCACTGAAAACACTTTCATAATCCTCCTCAAAAAGGAGCTGCTTAAAATGTTCCAGGTTTTGGATGTATTCATTCAAAGTCTCAACAACTTCTTTCTTGTTTTGCTTAATAATTGGAGTCCACATTTGAGGTGAACTTTTCGCCAGACGAACCGTGCTCTCAAAACCACTCCCTGCCATATCAAAAATGTCGCGTTCGTTTTTTTCCTTTTCAATCACCGTCTTGCCCAACATAAAAGAACTGATATGCGATAGATGGGAAACATAGGCGATGTGCTTGTCATGCGCCACTGGATTCATATATCGGATACGCATATCCAACGCTTGGAACAATTTCAATGCTCTTTCTTGCAACACAAAAGCCGTTTTTTCGACTTCACAGATGATATTGGTTTTGCCTTGGTACAAACCATCCATAGCCGCCTTAGGACCAGAGAACTCTGTACCCGAAATAGGATGACATGCCAAAAAATTTCTTCGCTTCGGATGTTCTGCAACAGTCTCGCAAATCAACTGCTTGGTAGAACCCGCATCTACCACCACTGTATCCTCTCCACAAGCATCCAAGATTTTCGGCAATTCAACTACCAAAATATCTACCGGAATACTGACGATGACCAAATCACACTCCGCAAGAACCGCGTAATCTGCCTTCTGGTCAATTATGGATAAGTCTAAGGCTTGCTGAACATGCTCAGGATTTGAATCAATACCGTAGATGGTAGCTTCGGGCCACAACTTTTTGATGTCCTTCGCAAAAGACCCTCCAATTAATCCAACACCTATTATCGCGGTATGCATCCTTTCCTTACTTTCTATCGAAGCGCTGAATCGCTTCTTTAATCTTTTCTTTTTTCACGCACAGCGAGAAGCGAATATATCCTTCGCCATTGCTTCCAAATATGGTTCCTGGGGCTATGAAAATGTGATGCTTGTGCAACACCGCATCAATGAATTCTTCAGCAGGAGGAGCGGATAGGGGCAACTTGGCCCAAACAAACATCCCCGCTGTATTTTTATCACAAATGCAACCGAGCTTTTCAACCAGTTGAAACATCAACTTTCGTCGCTCCGCATAGACTGCATCCAAATTGCTATACCATTCATCTGCGCTTTTCAACGCAGCAATTGCGCCTTGTTGAATCCCGTAAAACATACCGGAATCCATATTGCTTTTTACTTTAAGTACTGCTAAAATGTGTTCTGCACTACCCATAACCATCCCCACACGCCAGCCTGCCATATTGAAGGTCTTGCTCAATGAATTCAACTCTAAGGCCACCTCTTTTGCGCCAGGTACTTGAAGTATACTTGTCGGATTGTCATTTAAGACGAAGCTATAGGGGTTATCATTGACCAACAAAATCTCATTTTTCTTGGCAAAGGCAACCAAATCTTCCATTTTGGCAACGTCTATAGTAGCACCCGTTGGCATATTGGGATAGCTAATCCACATGATTTTGACATCGGTCAAATCCATTGCGGCGATTTCCTCCAAGTCTGGAAGCCAGCCATTCTTTTCGGTAAGATTGTATGGTATCATTCGGGCATCCAACAATTTTGCTACCGAGGTATACGTAGGGTATCCTGGATTGGGAACCAAAACACCGTCTCCTGGATTCAAAAAGGCCATACTAATGTGCATGATGCCTTCCTTAGAACCAATGAGGGGTAAAATTTCTTTATTAGCATCCAACTTCACCCCAAAACGACTTTCATAAAAATCAGTCATCGCGGTTCGAAGCTCAGGCAACCCCTGATAACTTTGATACTGATGTGCACTTGGTGCTCCCAAAACCGACTGCAAATGTTCGACTGCAGCCGGAGGTGGCGGCAAATCAGGACTGCCAATACCCATGTTGATGATGGGTTTACCTTCAGCAATCAACTGCTTTACCTCCCTCAACTTTTTGGAGAAGTAATACTCTTTTACGGTTAAAAGCCTGTCTGCAACCTTCATGGTTTCAATGCGTTTTTATATTCCCCCAAAACCCTAAAATCTTCGGACATGATTTCCAATAAAGATTTTGCTTTGGCAAAATTTTCATAATTCTCGAAAGTAACGTCCACGAAAAAGGCATACTTCCAAGGTGTTTCAATAATGGGAAGGGATTGGATTTTGGTCAAATTCAAATTACAATCACTCATAACGTTCAACACTGTTGCCAAACTTCCGCGTTTATGGTCAGTAACAAAGCGCATGGAGGCCTTGTTGATTTCTTCCTTGGGCAGAATTTTGTTTTGCCGTTTCAGGACAATGAATCTGGTTGCGTTGTTTTTGAGGGTTTGAATATCCGCTTTAACGATATTCAGCTGATACAAATCCGACGCCATCTTCGGTGCAATTGCAGCGATGTTACCCAATTGATTTTCTTGGATTCGCTTGGCAGTGAGTGCTGTATCCACATCCTCAACCAGTTTGATTTTAGGGTGCTTTTTTAAGAAAACCTTGCACTGCAATAAGGCCATGGGATGCGAATGTACCTCAGCAATATCTTCAAGCGTAACCCCAGGTAGTGCCATCAAATGATGGTGGATGCTCAAATAGTGCTCTCCAATGATGTGCATATCGTTATGGTAAACCAAGTTGTAGTTGGGAATGATAGAGCCTGCAATGGAATTTTCCAAAGCCATGATAGCCTTGTCCGCACTACCGTTCAAAACGCTATCTATCAAACTATCAAAAGACAAACATTCCACCAAGTTGATGTCATCCCCAAAAAAGTCATGGGCCACTTGATGGTGGTTACTTCCTTTAATTCCTTGTATGGCAACTTTTAATGGCATAAAAAAAAAGCCCCGATGTTTATCGGGACTTCAATTGTATTTGTGTTCGCTACACTTTATAACCGTCCCGTTCTGCTTCTAAAAAAGAAGTAGAAATAAAAACCAGTCCAGAAATATGTGCTGCGCATGTTTAACGTTTGAAGGACGAAGATTAAAGTTTCCCTTGACAATTCAAAGTATGTGCACAGGTTTTTCGATTTTTTCTTCATTTTCAAAAAAACACTGAAAAAAAACAATTAAAGTTGTGGAGAAAATGAGAATAGTTAAAAAACATCTTTAACCTGTTAGGTAATCTATCCATACCAAGGCAATTGTTCTGTATGGATTTCATGGCTTACCTTTGACATAAATCCACCGGTAATGTCCATATTGGTCAGTAACATCAGCAAATCTTTTGGGAACCAAAAAGCGTTGGATACGGTTTCCTTCGAAATCAAAAAAGGAGAAATCGTAGGGTTTTTAGGCCCTAATGGTGCTGGTAAATCCACTATGATGCGGATACTAACTACCTATCATGCTGCAGATGAAGGCGAAGCGGAGGTCAATGGATTCGATGTTCATACCCAAAAACAAAAAGTAAAACAGAGTATTGGTTTTCTTCCGGAACACAATCCGCTTTACCTAGATATGTATGTTCGGGAGTATTTGAATTTTAGCGCTGAAATGTATGGGGCACCTAAGTCAAATGTTTCAGAAGCCGTCGAAAAAACAGGACTTACGCCTGAAGCGCACAAGAAAATCGGACAGCTTTCAAAAGGGTATCGCCAACGCGTTGGACTTGCCGCTGCCTTGCTTCATGACCCTGAAGTTTTGATATTAGATGAACCTACAACAGGTTTGGACCCCAATCAATTGGTTGACATTCGAAAACTCATCCAAACCTTGGGAGAAGAGAAAACCATTCTATTTTCCACGCATATCCTTAAGGAAGTGGAAGCGGTTTGCGACCGTGTTATCATCATCAACAAAGGAAAACTCGTAGCAGACCAAAACATTGGAGATTTGCAGAACGCCCAAGACCAAGTTATAGAGGTCGAGTTTGATGATAAGGCTGACCAAAAGGTCTTGGCCAACATCCCAGAAATCAAATCTGTCTCTTCTGTAGGTGAAAATGCATTCGTTTTGACTTTTTTGGGAGACAAAGACCACAGGTCAACCATTTTTGATTTTGCACAAAACAATGGTCTTAAAATCCTTCAACTCAACCGAAAAAATCAAAATCTGGAAAGTGTTTTTGCAGAATTGACCGGACAATCAGAACATATTCAAGCCTAGTGGGCAAATATCACTGAATGCTATCGAACTGTGTGAGATACATGTTAAACGTGTCTTCTTCTTTCTTCCCTGCTTTAGCGTCATTGAATTCTTGAAAAATATCGACATTTCGGCGATAGGCTTGAAGGGCATAGATGATATTTTCAATATTAGCATATTGTTCATCTTCATTCATAGCGGCATAATAGCTTAATTCTTGCTGATATACTTTCTTCAATTTTTGAAACAAATCATTTCCCGTATTATGACGACCTACCTGAAAATATCCTTTTAAAAAGGGTTCTACAAACGTATAATAGTCATAGTGCTCAAAGGGAATGTTTTGCATGGCCATCTTGATAATCTCATTCGCCTTCTCAAATTTCTGTTCAGCAATAAGACCTTCAACCAATCCCGCCAAACTCAATCGAAGGGTAACCCCAAACTGTTTCCGGGTCTGTGGGTCGTGATAAATGTCAGTACTTCCAGAATTGCCCCAATCCCACTTTTTGGCAATTTCATAGGAGAGCTCGGTATCAATTCTCCCCATTTGATACCCACCGTCATAGGTTGTTTTTATAGGAACCAGTTTGTACGCCAATCCATCTCTTTGTAAATATTCTTTCATCCAAATGTATTCAGCATCGTCAAAACTACCCCCTGAAAAATAAATAGGTCTTTCCCAATTGTTGTTGGCGATAATATCCAACATCAAAAGACGATTCTTGGGTAAATAATTCTTGGGCAAATCAATGTCGATATACTCCACGATTTCGTCCGCGTCTTCAGGTTTAACCAAACCACTTTTCAATACGTTCGCTTTGTTGACAGGTACACGAATCTTGTTTGTGGGATAGTATATCAGATTTCGAGTACTTTCTGGATATTCGCTGGGGTCCGCCCCTTGGGTCTTTATAATGTGTTCGTATTTGGTTTGTGGATGATCACTGCCCACCCAATTCATAAAGTCTTGGATAAGCCAGCGGTTGTCGGTCACATTTTGGAAATAAATCGCATCCCTAGTGCCATAACTATATTTATCATGCGTCAATTGAGAGGGAATGGGTTCACTTTCATACGCTTTCCGTTTCATTTGGTCGATGTACCAGTCCGTGGCAAAATAACTGGTAACAATTACTCTCGTGTCGGTACGATAGCCTTCTATTTCTTGAAGGTACCATAGCGGAAAATTATCGTTGTCCCCAATGGTAAAAAGGATGGCTCCCGAGTCTTTTTTGGTAGAATCCAAATACGCTTTCGCGGATGCGCGTGCGGTATAACGTTTGGAGCGGTCATGGTCATCCCAATTTTGAAAGGCCATCAATAACGGAACACTGCACAACCCCAGCACGCAGATAATTTGAACACTCATTCTTTTGGGAATATACTTTCGGAAAGCATCAAAAATTCCATACGCCCCAATTCCCATCCAAATGGCAAACGCATAAAACGAGCCTACCAAAGAATAATCACGCTCCCGAGGTTGAAAAATATATGGATTGGTGTAAAACTGAATGGCAACTCCCGAGAACACAAAAAACACAAAAAGTACCCAAAACTGCTTTCGGTCCGTGGTGAGTTGAAATACCAAGCCGATGATTCCGAGCAATAGCGGCAAATAGAAATACGTGTTTCGTCCTTTGTTTTGCTTTACGGTATCAGGCAAATCCGTTTGGCTTCCCAAATGGATTTCGTCCAAAAAAGGAATCCCGCTCAACCAACCACCATTACCGTCATATCTGCCCTGAATGTCATTTTGCCTTCCCACGAAATTCCACATGAAATAGCGCATGTAGAGATATCCAAATTGGTACTGGAACATGAATTTCATATTATCCCAAAGTGAAGGGGGTTGAACGATGAGATACTCATTGAAATCCGTTAAAAAACGAATATATCCTTCTTCGTCAATAGCTCCACTTTCATAATCTTCCTTAAATCTCGAAACCGTATCGCGCAACTCTGCACTCGAGCGATACTTCGGTTTGATTTGAAACTGGATAGGACCGAAATATTTCGAATAATTCTCCGCTTGGTCACTGCTCCACATTCTGGGAAGGAGGCCAACATGATTTGGATGAGGACCTTGAAGCGCTTCTTCATACGCATTAACAATTACGTATTTCCCTAAAGTTTCATCTCGCTCGTATTTAGGGTTGTCATCCTTACTGTCTCCACCAGAGGCAAACTTATCTGTATAATATGCTCCATAAAATGGACTATCCGTGCTGGGGTATTGTTCTCGATTGTAATACGCCAAAAGTGTACGCGCATCAGAAGGGTCATTTTCATTGATGCCCACGTGTACACTTGCCCGAAGCGGTAACATTAACCACGAAGAAAAACCCAAAAACAGAAAAAGAAAACACAATACCACCGTGTTGGCCCCTACCCAACGCTTAATGGCCGTAAATCGCAGCGCAAAAAAGAAGACACCAAAGAAAAGCAAGAGGATTATCAGGGAGCCCACGTTAAATGGAACCCCAAATTGATTCACAAAGAAAATTTCACCCCAGGCAAAAAATTTGAGCACATAGGTCAAGGAAAACTTGAAAACAAAGAACAACAGCCCTAACCCTAAAACATTAGCGATTATGAAATTCTTGAACGTTACTTTTTGGGTTGTTTTGAAATAGTATAGTAACACCAAAGAAGGAATCACCAAAAAGCCCATGAATTGAATTCCGAAGGTGAGTCCAGTGATAAACGAAATCAGCAATAGCCATCGATTGGCGCGTGGTTGGTTTAAGTCTTCCATCCATTTTAACCCCAACCAAATCAATAAGGCCATCATACAAGTGGCCATGGCATAGACCTCAGTCTCTGTAGCGTTGAACCAAAAACTATCGGAATAGGTGAAACTGAGCGCACCTATCAAACCGGAACCCAAAACCCAAACCATATTGTGATTGGAAAGCTCGCATTTTTGCGTCACCAGCTTCAACGTAAGGTGGGTAATGGTCCAAAAAAGGAGGAGAATCGTAAAAGCACTTGCCATGCACGAGGAAAAATTGACCAAGGTGGCAATTTGAGTCTTGTTTTGTGCAAATAATGCGAAAAATGCCCCTATCATTTGAAAGAGCGGTGCTCCCGGTGGGTGGGCAATTTCAAGTTTGGCTGAAGTGGCGATGTACTCCCCCGTGTCCCAAAAACTCACTGTGGGTTCCATAGTGAGGGTGTAGGTGATTAAGGCATTGGCAAATAGCAACCACCCCAAGCGAAAATTCCATTTTTTAAACGACATGATTGATGCTTACCTTAACAAAGGAAGTAGCATCATACCGTATGGGCATACTTTAAAGGGTAGGAATTCGGTACTAGTACCCGTTCTTTTTTTCCAAAAGCTCTGCTCTTCCGGAAACATTAAGCTTGCTGTATAGATTAGTAATATGGGTTTTGACCGTACTCAAGCTAATGAACAATTCAGTGGCGATTTCTTTGTTCGTCTTCCCCGACAAGATTAAATTTTGAATAACCTGTTCTTGTTTGCTCAATTGAGGGCTTCGCTTTTTACGGAAGTTGAATACAAGGCCTAACAGCAAAATAGAAAGCAAAACGACAATCGCCATCAACAACCGATTGGTGGTTTGACTCTCAGCCAATTGATTTTCCAAGCTTCGGTATTTGAGTAATACCAGTTTCTCTTCTAAAAATTGATACTCTTTAGGCGGAATGGAACTGGCACGAAGTCTTCCTAATAAATTCCGATAATATGCTGTGTTTTCACGAACTTCTTGGTCCAACAAATATTTGGATTGCAACACTTTCAATGCTATCAACTTTACCTCAAGGATTTGAAGAGAGTCTCTTGTGTAAGCCTTTAGACGCTGCTGGGCAGTATCGTTTTGAGTGGTGGTCAACTCCAGTTTTTCGGTGAAACGTTTGAAGCGTTTCCATTCAGACAACGAGAGTTCAGAAGTTTGAAAAAGGGAATCACTTTGCTTTAAAATACTATCCTTTTTGGCATCATTGGCGAATGTGACCAAGAAGCCAGCCATCCAAAAAAGCAGCAGAAATGTTTTTTTCTTTGTCCTCATACGAAGCATCTCTCTACACAAAAATAGGATTCTTCTGCATTCAACTCCATTAAACGGATATTATCCACGGCAAACTCAATCCCAAATCGCCTGAATGGCAGTATCCAAATCCGCTTGCACTTTAGGGTCGGTGCAATGGATTAAGATTGAAACGACTGTACCTTGTTCGGGATATACATAAAAGTTAGTGTATGCACCAACACTACTGCCCACATGACCAACATACGGTCTGCCAGATGCATCTTTACTCACCTGAAACCCTAGGCCGTAATAGATAGGATGGTTTTTCACGGGATAATTGAAGAGAATCTCTTGATACGTTTTTTTGTCCAAGAGTTCTTGCTGTAAAAGTGCCTTGCCCATTTTGGCAATATCCGCACTCGTTGAGAGATAACCTCCCCCTGCGAGCTTGTAAAAATTGTTCACTGGAACCGCTTCTCTAAAACCTGAAATGGACTTGGTATAGTTGGTTGCTTTTAAAGAAGCATGGTTAATTCGACTCCGCTCAGTTACCCCAACTTTATCAGCAATGTTAGCTTTTTCTGGAATGGTATCATGCATGCCCAAAGGCAGTAGCACTTTTTCTTGCACATAGGTTTCAAAAGGTGTTCCAGCTGCCCTTTCCATAGCCAAGGATAACAGCACGAAGTCAAAACTGTTGTAGAGATAGCCTTTACCTGGTTCAAATTGCAAGGGATCATTCTTGAAAACCTTCAAACTATCCTCAATGGAATAGGGTTCATTTAAGGCAAACTCCTTACCGCGATAACCGCGAATTCCGGCGGTATGGTTGGCAAGTTGCCGTAAGGTAAAATCAAATCGCTTTTGAGGATATTCGGGAACATATTTAAAAAGGGAATCGTCCCAATGCACTAGTCCCTCTTCGACCATCTTTCCAAAAGCAAGCCCTGTTATACATTTTGAAATACTTGCAATTCGAAAAAGAGTTTTTTGGGGGTCGATATTGGTTTTTGATTCTACATTGGCATGTCCGTATCCCTTTTGCAGTATTACTTTTCCTTCTTGAAGAATGGTCACTGATATTCCAGGAACACGGTTTTCTACAAGCAGGTTGTGGAATATCGCATCACTTTTTTCTTGCCCTTGCAATTTTTCAAAAGGGCTGGTCTTTGAACTCTTACGTTGCTCAAAAAAATGCTTTAGAAATGACCACATGACCGAAACTAGTGCGAAAAATTGGGTTAGTCCCTAAAGAACAAACGCCCATTAAAAATTTCCTCTACTTCAATTTCAGGTGGCCGGTTAAACGAAATGACATCACCCGTACCCCGAATTACTCCCGAAATGCGTTGTTGTGGGTTCACGAAGACATCATTGGTGCCACGATGGTTAACGGTGACGTTTTCGGCTATGAGATTTTCGGCTTCTACACGGGAATCTCCAGAGGCGATACCTATCACAAAATTATCCGTGCTACCCCTCAATTGAAAAAAAGCAATCCCATTTACCACAATACTGACGCGCTCGGAATCCAATTCCAAATCAAAAGAGCCATCGGTAGTTTCGGTTTCGGGGTTGTTGAAGCTCTCTGATATCAACGCCAAATCGGGATAAGCCAGCACGCCATTGCTCGAAATTAATTGCCCGGTACTGCTGCGTATTTCAGAAATATTCGGTGCGGTTACGTAAACCGTTGAAATACCATAATTGCGAACGAAATTGCAATTGTTCTCGTTGCGGACAATTAAACGCCCCTCTTCAACCGTCGCTGTAATTTCGTTTAAGAGAAACTCCCCAGATTCTAATTCCACTTGTTGTTCATCCCCTTGCCGCAGTACAAGATTTAGATTTTCGAAAACGGTTATTTGAGAAAACGGTTCAACCTCAACCGTAATGCGTTGGATTTCGCCAGCGTTTTGAAGACAATCGGGAACATTTTCACCATTGCAAGAAAGGAGAAAAACAACGCTTAAAAGCGTCATAGTTAGCACCGGATTTCTTACTATGTTTTTCAAAACCTGTATCATTTTACAAACGAATTCCTACCCCAAACTCCAAGGCTTCAGCTTTAGCTGCATGAGATTTTAGTGTTATCGCTCCAAAAACCTTATCTCCAAAATAGCGTTTCAGTCCAATGCGATTATAAGTTCTCCCCTCAAAATCGAATGGATAATAAAAGTAGTATCCAAATTGGGTTATCAAACTCATTCGGTTAATGAACAGTTCATGACCCAGAAACACCCCTGCCCTTTTAAAATCTGCATCGGGGTCTACCTCTAACTCAGGGAAAGAAGTCGATTGAAACCGAATCAATTCCTTCAAGAAATTAGAGAAAAAGACATCCACCCCGAGTTGTAACGCACTTTTCCTTCCCAAACGTTTGTCCGCGTAAGCTGAAAAAATCCAAAACCCATGTTGGCCTAAATTATTGACATCACTTTCATTCACTCCACCTCTCAAGGCGAGGTTATATCGGATGGGTTCCGTTACGCTAGCGGTATCTTTTCGTGCAATGAATTCTTTCGGCACGTCCTTTTCCTAGTCATAGGTCAAGCCCTTATTGAAGGCCATGGTGTTGGTAGAGGTATTGGGAGCTCTAACATTGGCATTGGAATAGTGAATAAGGGCCAAACCTGCTTTGAACCCCAAGCCGGCTACCAAGTTTTCTTTATGATAATTCAACAAAACCATGGTAGAGGCCAACAAATGAGAACCGTAGGCATTGTTGCGAAAGTTCTCATTCTTATCATAGGGATTTGTATTGTAGGATATCCCTTGCCCTATCCGAAACTGAAGGTTTCGTTTAAAAAAATAAAAGTTATAATGGGCATAAAGTACAAAAAGCTCTCCAAAGGTTGAATTGTTCATGTTTTGGTAAATGAACGTCATTCCCGTGTCTGGATAACCATAATCGGCTTCCCATGCTTCTTCACCAAAACGTTTTTGGTTAAAACCCAAAATAACTCCACCGGGATGATTGGTAATCAAGTGTGAAATATCAGGGTTATGCAAGAGGATGGAACCATAAAATTGGCTGGCATCCAATACATATTTCTTGGTCGTTTCTGGGGTTTGGGACCAACTGAAAGCGGAAACCAAGAGGAAAACAACAAGTAGGCGCTTCATCATAAAGCACGAAAGTAGGAAATTAAAACACCGCCTGTGCAATCGCTTTAATGTTATCGGATTTTCCCATGGAATAATAGTGCAACACAGGGACACCTGCGGCCTTGAGTTCCTTGGATTGCGCTATACACCATTCGACCCCTACTTGACGAACTTCCTTATTGTTTTTACAACCCTCCACTGCTTCAATCAACTCCTCCGGAATATCGACTCGAAATACTTGAGGTAAAAGTTGCAAATGCTTTTTAACCGCAATGGGCTTGATTCCTGGAATAATGGGCACATCGATACCCATATCGCGTGCAGCATCAACAAATTCAAAATACTTTTTATTATCAAAGAACATTTGCGTGACCACATAATTCGCACCTAATTCCACTTTTTCCTTAA
This sequence comes from uncultured Allomuricauda sp., assembly GCA_937899065.1. Lineage (GTDB taxonomy): Bacteria > Bacteroidota > Bacteroidia > Flavobacteriales > Flavobacteriaceae > Flagellimonas. The sequence continues at coordinate 1,435 of CALBPG010000172.1, read as the reverse complement.
GTCGTTTTAAATCGGTTTTTAAGGATGGAGCTTCCATATGTTTTTCGGGATACCCAGCTACTCCCACACAAAAGTCAGCACAGTTATCAGTTTCGATGACTTCATGAAGGTATTTGCCTTCGTTAAGCCCGTGAATTTGTTTAACCAAATCAGAAGCAAACAAATGTCCGCCTCTTGTGGCTTCAAAGTATTTCTCTTCTCGCATGGCATCTCCACGCAATGCCATTACATTATCGATACCCAGATAATGGCAATCCACCAATAGGTATTCAGTTTCTTCCTTGGTGAAGCCTCCACAAAGTACATGGGGTACGGTATCTACGTCATACTTATGCTTGATAGAAGCGCAAATGCCCAAGGTACCGGGACGCATGCGTGTCAGTTTTTTATCAAGAAGGCCATCACGGTCAATGTAAACGTATTCCTCTCGTGAAGTCGTAACGTCAATAAAGGGAGGGTTGAACTCCATTAAAGGATCAATATTGTCGTATAGTTCCTGAATGCTGCGCCCCTTAACAGGAGGAATAATCTCAAAACTAAAAAGGGTTTCACCTTTTGCCTGTGCAATATGTTCAGTGATTTTCATTCTTGCTTAAAGTTCATTGTTGATGGTAGTTGGTTCATTGTTGATAGTTAATCTGTGTTCCTTTTTTCACGGAGTGTGATTTATTCATCAGCTATATTCGGTGCCAACCACTTTTGTCCTTTTTCTATTGATATGCCTTTGCGATTCGCGAAATCTTCGACTTGGTCTTGTTTGATTTTTCCGAGCCCGAAGTACTTGGCTTCAGGATGCGCAAAATAGTAGCCACTAACACTTGCCGCAGGCCACATGGCTAAACTTTCCGTGAGCTTTACCCCAATATGTTCTTCCACACTGAGCAAGTCCCAAATGGTCAATTTTTCCAAATGGTCCGGACAAGCTGGATACCCCGGAGCAGGACGTATACCGCTATATTTTTCATCAATCAAATCTTCATTTGATAGGGTTTCACTTTTCGCATAGCCCCAAAACTCTGTTCGCACCACCTTATGCAGATATTCCGCAAATGCCTCTGCTAATCGGTCTGCCAAGGCTTTTATCATAATGGAACTGTAATCGTCGTGGTCTTTCTCATAAGCTTGAGCCAACTCTTGCGTCCCAAAGCCCGCGGTTACACAAAAGCAACCAATATGGTCCTCCAAACCAGATGCTTCAGGTGCAATAAAATCTGCCAAAGCAATGTTTGGAATACCTTCTCTTTTCTTTAGCTGTTGTCTCAGCGTACGGAAGACGACATCCTTTCCGTTTTCCAAAACGGTACTAGACTTGACCAAAATGTCATCTTCATCTTTTTGATTTGCAGGAAACAATCCAAAAATCGCTTTTCCTACCAGCTGTTTTTCTTCCAATACTTTTGAAAGCATAGCTTGCGCATCTTCAAAAAGCTCTGTG
>CALBPG010000171.1 GCA_937899065.1 uncultured Allomuricauda sp. | reverse complement strand
AAAATGCCTTAATCCTTGATGTTCGTACTCCAGAGGAGTGGGAAGAAGGATACATTCCCGGAGCACATCATATTGACATTTACTTAGGACAAGGATTTTTGGACGAAGTAGATAAATTGGACAAAAGCAAAAATTTCTACGTGTATTGCCGTTCGGTGAATCGAAGTGGTCAGGCTTGCGCCCTTATGAACAATATGGGTATTGCAAATGCCTATAACCTCTTGGGTGGTTTTATGAATTGGGAAGGCGAGGTAGCCAACCCTTAACGTAAAAAGCACTTTTGCTTCCCTGTTAGCCTCAAATCAACCTTCTTTGAAGCTTGGTGCATGATAAAACTTCTATATCATGCGAGAGGACCTATTGTCTTATGTTTGGCAATATCAAAAATTCCCGACCTCGATAAAGACCACCAAAGGTGAAGCAGTCCAGGTTGTTGCTCCTGGCCAACTGAATACCTTGGCAGGTCCTGATTTTTTCAATGCGCGCATCACCATTGGCGGACAGCAATGGGCAGGCAATGTTGAAATCCATATCAAAGCTTCGGACTGGTACCAACACCGCCACGAGTCTGATAAAAACTACGATAATGTCATCTTGCATGTGGTTTGGGAAGATGACATTTCCATTTTTCGAAAAGACAATACGGAAATCCCTACTCTAGAACTCAAGGAATATGTGTCTACGGATCTGTTGGATTCCTATAAAAATTTAATTCAACATCCTCCAACCCGCTTTATATCTTGTGAAAAAGATATTTCGGCCTTCCCTGAAATACATTGGAAGTTCTGGGAGGAGCGCTTGTACATTGAACGCTTGGAACAAAAAGCGGAAATCATTCAAGAACACCTGAATCAAAATCAAAATGATTGGGAGCGTGTGCTATTTACCATGCTTTGCCGAAGTTTCGGAACTAAGGTCAATAGTAGTTTCTTCTTTGACCGAGCGCAGGAGCTGGATTTTTCTGTAGTCCGCAAGCTCCGAGGGGATTCTATAGTTCTCGAGAGTCTCTTCTTTGGACATTTTGGTCTTTTGGCAGAGGAGGATTGTCTTGAGCCCTATCATACAAGTCTGAAAAAGGAATATGAATACCAGAAGCAGAAGTTTTCCTTACCGCACTTCAAGGAGGTGCCTGCTTTTTTTGGAATGCGCCCAAGGAACTTCCCCACCATCCGATTATCCCAATTGGCCCGTCTGTATCATGAACATGAAAGTCTTTTTCAAACTCTTATGACTTGCAACGGCGTAGCGGAGTATCGGAGAATATTGAAAGTGCAAACGGCACCTTTCTGGGAAACCCATTTTACCTTCAACAAGGTTTCAAAGCAGCGCGTGAAACGCGTATCCAATCAGTTTGTTGACCTTCTAATTATCAATGCCATTGTGCCTTTGAAGTTTTGTTATGACAGGCATTTCGGAACAGAACCATCCCAAGCGCTAATAGAAATCCTTAGACAACTCTCTCCGGAAAAGAATACCGTCGTAGAGAATTTCGAGTCCATTGGATTGTCATCCAAAGATGCATTTCAAACTCAGGCTAGAATACAATTGTACAAACAGTACTGCACACAGAAAAAGTGTCTTCAATGTGCGGTTGGCACGCATTTATTGAATCAAAACCCATAATTTTAACACATGAAGGGGATGTACGAGCTATTGTATTATTTACAAAAACGTGGTTTTGAGGTATGCCGCAGAATCGGAGACCGAATGGGAATCCGTGTTCGTGTAGTGCGGATAACCTTTATTTACCTCACTTTTGCCACCTTGGGTTTTGGTTTTGCCCTATATCTTTTCATTGCCTTCTGGTTGCGTATTAAAGACCTGATTTATACCAAAAGAACTTCTGTTTTCGACCTTTAATATGGTAAAACTGTTCCGCTCACGAATCGTAACTGCCTTGACCCTAATGGTTCTAGTGTTGGTATTTGGGGTTTTGGGTTATCGTATTTTAGGAGATTTTACGTGGATTGAGGCGGTATACATGACCATAATCACGGTAACTACTGTTGGCTTTGCTGAGGTCAAACCCTTGGATGCCCATACCCAGATTTTTACTGTATTTTTAATAGTCACCAGTGTTTTCATTTTTGGTTATGCTATTTCAGTGGTAACGGAATACTTGTTAGGACGCAATTCCCTGCAAACCCTTAAAAAGAAGAAAGTGAAGAAAAAAATCGATGCCTTGGACAATCATGTGGTGGTCTGCGGTTTTGGAAGAAACGGAAAACAGGCCGCGGAACGTTTGAAAGCCTACAACAAACCGTTTGTGGTCATCGAAAAGAATAAAGAAATCATTGAGCGACATGAAAACGAAGCACTTTTTATAGAAGGAGATGCCAATGAAGATGAGACGCTTTTGATGGCGGGCATCCAACGTGCACAGTATTTGATTACAGCCGTTCCGGATGATGCAACCAATTTATTTGTGGTGCTTTCTGCGCGACAGCTGAACCAAAAGCTCTTTATCATTAGCCGGGCTTCGGAAGTTACTTCTATCAAAAAATTACGATTCGCCGGTGCAAACAAGGTTATCATGCCCGATAAAATTGGCGGTGACCACATGGCTTCTTTAGTCGTTATGCCTGACCTGATTACATTTATGGACCAGTTGTCCATTGAAGGTGAACATACCACCAACCTTGAAGAGGTCGAAATTGAAGATTTCACCAATCAAATGCCTTGTAATTCCCTTCGGGATTTGGACTTGCGAAAACGGACGGGTTGTACCATAATCGGCTACATTGAGCCAGATGGCAACTACATTATCAACCCCGAAGCAGACCTTGAATTGCAACCCAAAGGAAAAGTCATAGTGTTGGGCCGACCCGAGCAAATTCGAAAACTGAACCAAATGTTCAAGATAGGTTAGTTTAACAACCCCAATATTTGATTGCGTTGATTTTTTTTTGGATATTGACCGCTTAACATCCAATTAACAAACCAAACCTTTGATTATGAAGCGCAGACTTCTCGCGATTTTCACTCTACTACTTCCCCTTATTACCATAGCACAAGAAACTGAAGAAATTGGTCTAGACCAAAAGATAGACCAAGCCTTCAAGCCAGTATCTGATTTTTTCAATACGGTTATCTTTTTTGATATCATGGGTACGCCATTTGTACTGATTTTGTTGGTAGGAAGTGCCTTGTTTTTTACCCTTTATTTTGGATTTCCAAACATTCGTCATTTCTGGACGGCCATTAATGTGGTTCGAGGTAAATACGATGCTTTAGAGGGAGCAGCTGGACATGGCGTTGAGAAAGCGGAGGTTAATATTGTTGACGGTGATTTACCCGATACGATTCGTGATGAAAGCCAAGAAGGCGAGGTGAGTCACTTCCAAGCCTTGGCAACGGCAGTGTCAGGTACTGTGGGTAACGGAAACATTGCAGGGGTGGCATTGGCTATCGCTTTAGGCGGTCCTGGAGCAACCTTTTGGATGATTGTCTGTGGATTACTAGGGATGTCTACCAAGTTTGTGGAATGTACGCTGGGAGTACAATATCGTGATGTTGATGCATCTGGTACCGTTTATGGCGGACCAATGTACTACATAAGCCGTGGTTTAAAGAACAAGGGGTTCGTCACATTAGGAAAAGTTGCCGCAGCCTTGTTCGCGGTATTTTGTATCGGTGGTTCTTTTGGCGGTGGAAACGCTGCTCAATCCAACCAGGCCACTATTGTGGTCAAAGAGCTGTTTGGATGGGATAGTGCCATGGCAGGGACTATTATCGGATTAGTACTTGCTTTGTTGGTAGGAGTCATTATTATTGGAGGTATCAAGCGAATCGCTTCGGTTACGGAGAAAGTGGTGCCTTTTATGGCGTTATTATATATTGTGGCTTGTTTGTACATCATCTTTGGAAACTTCTCTCTAATTGATGATGCTATCGGTCTAATCGTTAAAGAAGCATTCAATCCAACTGCTATTGGTGTTGGAGGTGTTATTGGTGTGTTATTGGTTGGATTCCGTAGAGCGGCGTTCTCCAACGAGGCAGGTGCAGGTTCGGCCTCCATCGCCCACTCCGCAGTAAAAACAAAATATTCTGCTTCTGAAGGTTTGGTGGCATTGCTTGAACCTTTTATTGATACCGTTGTGATTTGTACTATGACCGCTTTAGTCATTATAATCTTCAACTTTGGAGGTGTATTTGAATATGGAGGCGACGGTTCTGGCGCGGTGTTCATTGATGGTGTTGCCTATGAAGGAGCAGGAATTACTTCACAAGCCTTTGCGCAATACATTCCTTATTCCAATGTATTTTTAACGATTGCCGTTGTACTGTTTGCAGTTTCTACAATGATTTCTTGGTCTTACTATGGCCTACAGTCTTGGAAGTTTCTTTTCGGAAGAGGGAAACGTATGGATTTAGTCTATAAACTTTTGTTTTTGACCTTTGTCGTTATCGGTGCTGCCGCCAGTATGGATTCTATCTGGGCTTTCTCTGATGCGATGATTTTTGCCATGGTATTCCCTAATATGGTCGGTTTGTATTTCTTATTCCCAGAAGTGAAGAAACAACTTCGACGTTACTTAGACGCCATCAAAGCCTCAAAAGCATAAAATCATTCAGCAAAGCGTTAGTGGGTTCCTTCTTTTCATTTAACAAACAAGAACAACGCGGGACCCTTTATTTGGCTATTATTTTGGTGGTGCTTCAGGGTCTGGTTTTTATTGCTGACAGGGTTCCAAGGCAAGATAACGAAGTGAGCTTGATGGATGCTGCACTACTAATCGAATTGGATAGCATGAAAAAGGCAGTCATTCAACAACGCAAGACTGCAATATATCCATTCAATCCGAATTACTTATCCGATTTCAAAGCGTATACTCTAGGCATTTCGCCCGAAGAAATCGATAGGTTGTTTGCATATAGAAAAACGGGAAAATACATCCAATCTGCTGCTCAGTTTCAGGAAGTGACACAAGTTTCGGATTCCCTCCTGACCGAATTGCAACCCTATTTCAAATTCAAACAAACCAATTTTGACCAACAAAAAACAATCTACACTCAAGAGTTCCCTTCAAAAAAGGAAGCACGTGTCAAAGACTTGAATTCTGCTACGGCTATGGAATTGAAAGCCGTGTATGGTATTGGGGAAAAGTTGTCTGTCAGAATTGTCAAGTTTCGAGACCGTTAGGGAGGCTTTTTGGCTAACGAGCAACTCTATGATGTATATGGTTTGGATTCTATAACGGTTGAAAAAACCTTGAAGCGTTTTCAGGTGATAAAAGTGCCAAGGATTGAAAAAATCAACGTGCTTTCAGCTAGTGTTGAGGAGTTGGCTTCCTTGGTTTATATTCGACGGAATGTTGCAGAAAATATCGTAATCTATCGGGAAACACAAGGTATTAAATCCCTAGAGGATTTAAAGGCTGTAGAAGGTTTTCCAACAGATAAGATTACTAGAATTGGATTATATTTGTCCCTAAAGAAAGACTAGTTTCAGCTATGGGTGATGCTTATTTTAACGAAGAACACAGGCTTTTTAGAGAGAGTTTGAGAGACTTCCTTCAAAAGGAAGTGGTTCCGTATGTAGATGAATGGGAAAAATCAGGTAAAATCGACCGTTCCATTTGGACCAAGTTTGGCGAAATGGGTTATTTCGGATTGCCATATCCGGAGGCGTATGGAGGATTGGAATTGGATTTTTTCTACACTGTGATTTTGTTGGAAGAATTACAGCGTGTCAATTCCGGAGGTTTTGCTGCGGCAATTTGGGCGCATGCGTATCTAGCCATGACTCACCTGAATGCGGAAGGTGATGAACGTATAAAAAATGAATACCTCACCCCAAGTATTTTGGGTGAAAAAATAGGTTGTTTGGGAATTACGGAACCTTTTGGCGGGTCTGATGTGGCAGGTATGCGCACTACTGCGGTCAAAGAAGCGGATACTTATGTTATCAACGGTTCCAAAACCTTTATTACCAATGGCTATTATTGCGACTATTTGGTGATTGCCGCGAAAACCACCCCAGAATCTGGGAATAAAGGCATCAGTATTTTCCTTTTGGATAAAGATACTCCTGGGATTTCAGCAACGAAATTGGATAAGTTGGGATGGCGTGCTTCGGATACAGCAGAGTTGTCTTTTGATAACGTTCGTATTCCAGAATGCAATCGCATGGGTGAAGAAAACATGGGTTTCGCCTACATCATGCAGCATTTTGATTTGGAGCGCTTGGTTATGGGGGTTAATGCCCATGCCCGTGCAGAATATGCTTTGGAGTATACCATGTCATACATGAAAGAGCGTACCGCTTTCGGAAAATCATTAACCGATTTCCAGGCTTTACGACATACCATGGTGGAACTAACGGCTGAAATGGAGGTTTGCAAAGCGTATAATTATACGGTTGCGCAACTTCTGGAAGAAGGCAAGTATGCAGTAAAGGAAGCAACAATTTCCAAAATGATGTGCACTAAAATGGCAGATAAAGTCATTGATGGTTGCTTGCAAATGTTAGGAGGTTATGGTTATATGGAAGAATATCCTCTAGCGCGGATGTTACGAGATAGTCGATTGGGTCGAATTGGTGGAGGAACTTCAGAAATCCTAAAAGAAATCTTGGCCAAATTGATGATTGACAAAAAAGAATATGCCCAAGTAGTACAAAGTTGATTTTGTTTGGGTGACATTAAAAAAGGTGTATCTTTGCACCTTTAATGCCAAAAGAAAGGAGGTTGTAGTCTATGTTAATAATACCAGTAAAAGAAGGAGAAAATATAGATAGAGCTTTGAAGCGATTCAAGCGAAAGTTCGATAAAACAGGCACAATGCGTCAGTTGAGAAAACGACAGCAGTATACGAAACCCTCTGTTAAAAGGAGAGCGGAAATTCAAAAAGCCGAGTATATACAAGGCCTTCGAGATAGCGAAGAGATATAAAGCTCTATTATCAAAATATATTAAACCTCCCGTTTCATGCAGAAGCGGGAGGTTTTCTTTTTATATCAATTGCATTAGGTACCTTTAGGTAATGTCTTTATCTGCATTCATAGAATATCTTCAATACGAGAAGAATTACTCCAAACACACTGTCGGTGCTTATGAATCGGATATTGGGTCTTTTGTCGAATACTGCATAGCACAACATGATACAAAAGACATCGATGATGTTCCCTACAGCTTGATTCGCGGATGGATAGTGAGCTTATCCGCCGAGGGCGTATCGAATACTTCAATCAATAGGAAAATATCATCGCTAAAGGCGTATTACAAGTTTTTGGTTAAAATAAAAGCGATAGAAACCTCCCCCTTACAAAAGCATAAAGCACTGAAAACCCAAAAGCTGCTGGAAGTACCTTTCTCTGAAAATGAGATGGAAAAGGTGTTGGCGGATTTTCCCTTTGGAAATGATTTTGTGGGATGCCGCGATAGACTTATTATAACAATACTTTACTCCACCGGTATACGACGTGCGGAATTAGTCAACCTAAAGGACGCTGACATTGATACTAACACTGGATTGCTTAAAGTTTTGGGAAAACGCAATAAGGAACGTATTGTGCCGCTAATACCTGAGGTTGTCGAAGCCCTAGAAGCATACAGGATTAAAAGGGAGATGGTACAAAATAGTCCGGAACAACCGTTTCTTTTCTTAACGGAGAAGGGAGGTAAAATTTATGAAACACTTGTTTATCGGGTCATTAATAAGTATTTTAGTATGATATCCCCTAAGGTGAAAAAAAGCCCTCACATCTTGAGGCACACCTTTGCAACACATTTGTTGAATAGGGGAGCTGACCTTAATGCTGTGAAAGAACTATTGGGCCATGCGAGTTTAGCATCCACCCAGGTGTATACCCACAATAGTATCGCCGAGCTGAAAAAGATACATGCTAAGGCCCATCCCAGAGGCAAGAAGTAGTTTCTTGCAAAGTTAAACCTTGTCGCTATCGGGCGACGCCTAAAAACTAAGACCATATGAAAGTAAATGCACAATCTGTCAATTTTGTTGCGGACGGCAAGCTCATCGACTTTATTCAAAAAAGAATGGACAAGTTGGATTTGTTCTATGATAAGGTAATCAGTGCTGACGTTCATTTAAAGGTGGACAATACCAGCGCGAAAGAGAATAAGATTGTGGAAATTAAGGTATTGGTCCCAAGAGATGTTTTTATTGTAAAGAAACAGTGCAAAACCTTTGAAGAGGCGGTGGATTCTGCCTGTAATTCTTTGGAGCGTCAATTGGTAAAAAAGAAGGAAAAAATGAGGGCTAAAGCCTAGGGAAAATTTTTTTAAATTTATTTTGATTAAAAAAATAAATCTATACATTTGCAGTCCGTTAGAAATAACGGGCTTTTTTATGGTTAAAAAAGGCGGTATAGGCCGGTATAGCTCAGCTGGCTAGAGCAGCTGATTTGTAATCAGCAGGTCGTGGGTTCGAGTCCCTCTACCGGCTCTTAAAGTACTGAAAATAAGGCGGGGAGATACTCAAGCGGCCAACGAGGACAGACTGTAAATCTGTTGGTTTTTACCTTCGCAGGTTCGAATCCTGCTCTCCCCACGAGGGCTTTTGAAGTGAAGCGAAGAAGTTCTTACATAATAATAGGTTTCAATGCGGGAGTAGCTCAGTTGGTAGAGCGTCAGCCTTCCAAGCTGAATGTCGCCGGTTCGAACCCGGTCTCCCGCTCTAAACTTGAAGGATTTCAAGTGAGGGTGTAACGTTTGACTCGTACGGTCAAACCGCATGCAAAACGCAAAACCCTGTAAGACCCATTAAGCCGGTGTAGCTCAGGGGTAGAGCGTTTCCTTGGTAAGGAAGAGGTCACGGGTTCAAATCCCGTCATTGGCTCAAAAACGATTTGTACACTAATATAAACTAAGATTAAAATCATTTAAAATGGCAAAGGAAACTTTTGATCGTTCCAAACCACACTTAAATATTGGTACTATTGGACACGTTGACCACGGTAAGACAACTTTGACTGCCGCTATTACAACGGTTTTGGCCAATGCTGGTCTTTCTGAGCTTAGAAGCTTCGATTCTATCGACAACGCTCCAGAAGAAAAAGAAAGTGGTATTACTATTAATTCGTCGCACGTTGAATATCAAACTGAAAACCGTCATTACGCACACGTTGACTGTCCTGGTCACGCGGATTACGTAAAGAACATGGTTACAGGTGCTGCCCAGATGGACGGTGCTATTTTGGTTGTTGCTGCTACTGATGGTCCTATGCCACAAACTAGAGAGCACATCCTATTGGGTCGTCAGGTGGGTATTCCACGTATTGTTGTCTTCTTGAACAAAGTTGACATGGTGGATGATGACGAACTTTTGGAATTGGTTGAAATGGAGGTAAGAGAATTGCTTTCTTTCTATGAGTACGATGGTGACAATGGTCCTGTTATTGCCGGTTCTGCACTTGGTGCTTTGAACGGTGAGCAAAAATGGGTCGACACTGTTATGGAATTGATGGCAGCAGTTGATGAGTGGATTGAGCTTCCAAAAAGAGATATCGATAAGGATTTCTTGATGCCAGTTGAAGACGTATTCACCATTACTGGTCGTGGTACTGATGCAACAGGTCGTAATGAGACAGGTGTTGCCAACACTGGTGATGCTGTTGATATCATTGGTATGGGTGCTGAGAAATTGGCTTCTACTATTACTGGTGTAGAGATGTTCCGTAAGATTTTGGATAGAGGTGAAGCGGGAGATAACGTAGGTATCCTTTTGAGAGGTATTGAAAAATCCGATATCAAAAGAGGTATGGTTATCTGTAAGCCTGGTTCTGTAACACCACACGCTAAATTCAAAGCTGAGGTATATATCCTTAAGAAAGAAGAAGGTGGTCGTCACACTCCATTCCATAACAACTACCGTCCTCAGTTCTACGTAAGAACTACAGACGTAACAGGTAACATCAACCTTCCTGATGGAGTTGAGATGGTTATGCCTGGTGACAACCTTACTATTACGGTTGATTTGATTCAGCCTATTGCATTGAGTGTTGGACTACGTTTCGCGATTCGTGAAGGTGGTAGAACAGTAGGTGCTGGTCAGGTTACTGAAATTCTAGATTAATTTTTAGAGTATAAACATAGTATTGCACTAAAGGGTGTTCCGCTCAGGCGGGATACCTTTCAGTGTAAATATAAACGGGTGTAGCTCAGTTGGTAGAGCACTGGTCTCCAAAACCAGGTGTCGGGAGTTCGAGTCTCTCCTCCCGTGCGAAGATTTAGAAAGCATGCGAGTCTCTACGAAGCTTGTGCTGAGCAGCGTCGAAGCATGCAAGAAAATACAAGAGCTGTTATGTTGACATACGTAAAGGAATCATTTGAAGAACTAAAGAATAATGTCACTTGGCTAAGCCGAGAGAAGGCATCAAATCTAATGGTCGTTGTTGCGGTCTTTTCCATTTTGTTTGCTTTGGCTACTTGGGGAGTTGACTCTTTGTTCAGCAAATTGATTACCCTGTATTTTGATAACGTAATAGGATAGTTCGTAATGTCGGAAGTGCTAGAGAAAAAATGGTATGTGGTCCGAGCGGTGAGCGGACAAGAAAACAAAATCAAAGGTTACATCGAAAGTGAGGTGGAGCGCAATGGTTTTGGAGATTACTTGGAAGATGTTTTAGTACCTACTGAAAAAGTAGTGCAAATCCGGAATGGAAAGAAAATCAACAAAGAACGGGTTTACTTTCCTGGATACATTATGATTAAGGCAAACCTTGGTGGTGAAATGATTCATATTATTCGATCTATCACCAACGTGATTGGTTTTTTAGGGGAAACCAAAGGCGGCGACCCTGTTCCATTGCGTAAATCTGAGGTGAACCGTATGCTCGGTAAAGTGGATGAGTTGGCTGTGAATACAGATAATGTTGCTATTCCATTCATCTTGGGCGAAACGGTGAAGGTAATTGATGGACCTTTCAACGGTTTTAACGGAACAGTTGAAAAAATCAATGAAGAGAAGCGGAAGCTTGAAGTAATGGTGAAGATTTTCGGAAGAAAAACACCATTGGAATTGAGCTATATGCAGGTTGAAAAAGTGTAAATGGATTGTTGGATTAAAGAGACGAGAGCTTTTAGGCAGTTGAAATGTTAAGTACAGGTCTAGCGTCTTGAATCTTAAATCCAATTTCTAATATAAAAGAGCTGTTACAATATCGTAAAGTTGTGTTGCTTCCAATTGACACGCTTTCATTATTAATCAGAAACAATGGCAAAAGAAGTAGATAAGGTAGTTAAACTACAAGTTAGGGGAGGTGCTGCGAATCCATCGCCACCGGTTGGACCCGCCTTAGGTGCTGCCGGTGTTAACATCATGGAGTTCTGCAAGCAGTTTAATGCAAGAACCCAAGACAAACCGGGTAAAGTTTTACCTGTGGTTATCACCGTTTATAAAGACAAGTCTTTCGAATTTGTTGTAAAGACTCCACCAGCGGCGGTTCAATTGATGGAAGCAGCGAAAATTAAAAAAGGATCTGGAGAACCCAATAGGGTAAAATCCGGTTCAGTAACCTGGGATCAAGTAAAAAATATCGCCGAAGATAAAATGGTGGATTTGAATGCTTTTACCGTGGAATCAGCCATGAAAATGGTTGCAGGTACAGCAAGATCTATGGGACTGAAAGTATCTGGACCTAAACCTTTTTAACATCGTAAAGACTTTACAATGGCAAGATTGACAAAAAAGCAAAAAGAAGCGCACGCTAAAATAGATCGTAACAAACTCTATTCTTTGGATGAAGCTTCTGCTTTAGTAAAAGAAATTACCAACGTAAAATTTGATGCCTCTGTAGACCTTGCTGTACGTTTGGGTGTTGACCCTCGTAAGGCAAATCAAATGGTTCGTGGTGTGGTAACATTGCCACACGGTACCGGTAAAGAGGTAAAAGTTTTAGCGTTAGTGACTCCAGACAAGGAAGCCGAAGCAACAGAAGCCGGAGCTGACTTCGTAGGGTTGGACGAATATTTGGATAAAATCAAAGGCGGTTGGACCGATGTTGATGTCATCATCACCATGCCGAGCGTTATGGGAAAACTTGGACCCTTAGGAAGAGTTTTAGGACCAAGAGGTTTAATGCCTAATCCAAAAACCGGTACGGTAACCATGGATGTTGCCAAAGCCGTGAAAGATGTAAAAGGTGGTAAAATCGATTTTAAAGTGGACAAAACTGGAATCGTACATGCCGCCATCGGAAAAGCTTCTTTTTCTGCCGATAAAATCGCTGGAAATGCAAAAGAGCTTATCGATACATTGAACAAATTGAAACCTGCAGCGGCCAAAGGGGTATACATGAAAAGTATTTACATGTCTACTACCATGAGCCCAAGTGTTGCACTAGATCCTAAAGCAGTTTAAGCCTAGGGCAGTTAAAACGTACATCTATGACACGAGAAGAAAAAGCAGTAGTAATAGAAGATTTGACGGCTCAACTGGCTGAAAATGCCAATATCTATTTGGCTGATATTTCAGGGTTGGATGCAACAACAACTTCTAACTTGAGAAGAGCATGTTTCAAAGCCAATATTAAATTGGCGGTTGTAAAAAATACCTTGCTTGCAAAAGCAATGGAAGCTTCTGATAAGGAGTTTGGTGAGCTTCCTGAAGTATTGAAGGGGAACACCTCTTTGATGCTTTCCGAAACAGGAAACGCACCAGCAAAACTTATCAAAAACTTCAGAAAGAAATCCGATAGACCCCTTTTGAAAGGTGCTTTCATTGAAGAAGCCGTTTACGTTGGGGATGAAAACTTGGAGGCCTTGGTAAACATCAAGTCCAAAGAGGAAGTTATTGGAGATATCATCGGATTGTTACAATCCCCTGCCAAAAACGTTATTTCTGGTTTGAAATCCGGAGGCGGTAAATTAGCTGGTATCTTGAAGACCCTTTCTGAAAAATAATTCGCGCACAATTACTAAGTATATTTTACAAATTTGATTAAACGATAGAAAAATGGCAGATTTAAAAGATTTTGCAGAACAGTTGGTTAACCTTACCGTAAAAGAGGTTAATGAGTTGGCCGACATCCTAAAAGAAGAGTACGGTATCGAGCCTGCTGCTGCTGCAGTTGCAGTTGCTGGTGGAGGTGCTGCTGCTGGCGGTGGTGAAGATGCTGCTGAGGAAAAATCAGAGTTCGACGTAATCCTTAAAGCTCCAGGTGGTTCTAAACTAGCTGTAGTGAAATTGGTTAAGGAACTTACTGGACTTGGATTGAAAGATGCTAAAGAGATTGTTGATAGTGCTCCTAAAGCTGTTAAAGAAGGAGTTGCTAAAGACGAAGCAGAAGGTATCAAAAAATCTTTGGAAGAAGCAGGAGCAGAAGTTGAGCTTAAATAATAGCTTTTACCATACAGGTTTTTAAAGGTCTTTTCCGCCTCTGGCGGATTAGACCTTAGCCTATTTAATGAGGCGTGTATAGAGCCATACACCAACCCTATTTATTCATGATCAAATATTTGTCCATTGATGTTCACTAATCAGACTGAAAGAGTAAACTTCGCATCCGCTAAGAACATACCGGAATATCCGGATTTCTTGGACATCCAGATTAAGTCGTTCCAAGACTTTTTCCAACTTGAAACAAAATCCGATGAGAGAGGCAACGAAGGTTTGTACAACACCTTCATGGAGAACTTTCCCATTACCGACACTCGAAACCAATTCGTTCTCGAGTTTTTGGACTATTTCATTGATCCCCCACGATACTCCATCCAAGAGTGTATCGAAAGAGGACTAACGTATAGCGTTCCCCTAAAGGCGCGCTTGAAATTGTACTGTACCGACCCAGAACACGAAGATTTTGAAACCATTGTTCAAGATGTGTATTTGGGAACCATCCCTTACATGACTCCTAGTGGTACTTTTGTCATCAACGGGGCAGAGCGAGTTGTAGTTTCACAATTGCACCGTTCACCAGGGGTGTTCTTCGGACAATCCTTCCACGCCAATGGAACCAAGCTATATTCAGCCAGGGTAATCCCATTCAAAGGGTCTTGGATTGAATTCGCCACCGACATTAACGGGGTGATGTACGCTTATATTGATAGAAAGAAAAAATTACCCGTAACCACACTTTTCAGAGCCATCGGATACGAAAGGGATAAAGATATCTTGGAAATCTTTGACCTTTCCGAAGAAGTAAAAGTGTCAAAAGCAGGACTCAAAAAAGTATTGGGTAGAAAGCTTGCCGCAAGGGTATTGAATACATGGCATGAAGATTTCGTGGATGAAGATACCGGTGAGGTAGTTTCCATCGAAAGAAACGAAATCATTTTGGACCGTGACACTGTGCTTGAAAAAGAACACGTAGACGAAATTTTGGATGCAGATGTAAAAACCATCCTGCTCCACAAAGAGAACCATGCACAGTCTGATTACGGTATTATCCATAATACGCTTCAAAAAGACCCGACCAACTCGGAGAAAGAAGCGGTTGAACATATTTACCGCCAATTGCGTAATGCTGAGCCGCCCGATGAAGAAACCGCACGTGGTATCATCGACAAGCTTTTCTTCTCTGACCAACGCTATAGCTTGGGAGAAGTAGGTCGTTATCGAATGAACAAAAAGTTGGGCCTTGATATCGGAATGGACAAAGAAGTCTTGACCAAAGAAGATATCATTACTATCATCAAGTACCTTATCGAGTTGATCAACTCGAAAGCGGAGATTGATGATATCGACCACTTGTCAAACCGTCGGGTTAGAACTGTTGGAGAACAGTTGTCCTCTCAGTTTGGTGTTGGTCTAGCCCGTATGGCGCGTACCATTCGTGAGCGTATGAACGTAAGGGATAACGAGGTATTTACTCCGATTGACTTGATTAATGCGAAGACGCTTTCTTCGGTTATCAATTCTTTCTTCGGTACGAATCAGTTGTCTCAGTTCATGGATCAAACGAATCCGTTGGCAGAGATTACCCATAAAAGAAGGTTGTCTGCTTTAGGGCCAGGAGGTCTTTCTCGTGAAAGAGCTGGTTTTGAGGTACGTGACGTACACTATACCCATTACGGTAGACTTTGTCCGATTGAAACGCCTGAAGGTCCAAACATTGGTTTGATATCTTCTTTGGGAGTTTTCGCCAAGGTGAACCCAATGGGCTTCTTGGAAACACCATATAGAAAGGTGGAGAATGGTAAAGTGAATACGAAAGAATTTACTTATCTGAGCGCAGAGGAAGAAGAAGGAATGAAAATAGCCCAGGCTAACATTCCAATGAAAGATGATGGACAGATTGATTCCGATAAAGTAATTGCGCGCGAGGAAGGTGATTTCCCAGTGGTTGACCCAGGAGAGGTAAACTACACGGATGTCGCTCCTAACCAAATTGCATCCATTTCAGCTTCTTTGATTCCTTTCTTGGAGCATGATGATGCAAACCGTGCCTTGATGGGGTCGAACATGATGCGTCAGGCCGTTCCATTATTGCGTCCTGATTCACCAATTGTGGGTACTGGTTTGGAAAGACAAGTTGCCACTGACTCACGTGTTTTGATTAATGCAGAGCGTGACGGGGTTGCTGAATACGTGGATGCTGAGAAAATCACCATCCGATACGACCGAACAGAAGAAGAGCGACTTGTAAGTTTTGAAGAAGATACCAAGACCTATAGCTTGGTGAAATTCAGAAAAACCAACCAAGGAACTTCCATCAACTTGAAGCCTATCGTTAGAAAAGGGGACAAGGTGAAAAAAGGACAGGTACTTTGTGAAGGGTACGCGACACAAGCCGGAGAATTGGCTTTGGGTCGTAACATGAAAGTAGCTTTCATGCCTTGGAAAGGATACAACTTCGAGGATGCGATTGTAATCTCCGAGAAAGTAGTTCGTGAAGATATTTTCACCTCTATCCATATCGACGAGTATGCCTTGGAAGTTCGTGACACTAAACTAGGTGCTGAAGAATTGACCAACGATATTCCTAACGTTTCGGAAGAAGCGACCAAGGATTTGGACGAGTACGGTATGATTCGCATCGGAGCAGAAGTGAAGCCTGGTGATATTCTGATTGGTAAGATTACTCCGAAAGGGGAGTCTGACCCAACACCTGAAGAAAAACTATTGCGTGCCATATTTGGTGACAAGGCAGGGGATGTTAAAGATGCTTCTTTGAAAGCTTCTCCATCCTTGCGAGGAGTTGTGATAGACAAGAAATTGTTCTCACGTTCCATCAAAGACAAGCGTAAGCGTTCTGAAGATAAAGAAGCTATTTCCAGATTGGAAATGGATTATGAAGTGAAGTTCCAGCAGCTGAAGGACATCTTAGTTGAGAAGTTGTTCGGTCTGGTAAGCGGTAAAACATCACAAGGTGTAATGAACGATTTGGGCGAAGAAGTTTTGCCGAAAGGGAAAAAGTACACTGTGAAAATGTTGAATTCCGTTGATGACTTCGCGCACTTGATTAGTGGCAGTTGGACCACCGATGACAAGACTAACGTGCTTGTTGCCGATTTGCTCCACAACTACAAAATCAAGTTGAACGACATTCAAGGTAACCTAAGACGTGACAAGTTCACCATCTCTGTAGGGGATGAGTTACCAGCAGGTATCATGAAGTTGGCCAAGGTGTATATTGCCAAAAAGCGTAAGCTGAAAGTAGGTGATAAAATGGCAGGTCGTCACGGTAACAAAGGTATCGTGGCACGAATCGTTCGTCAAGAAGATATGCCTTTCTTGGAAGATGGAACACCAGTGGATATCGTATTGAATCCGCTAGGGGTACCTTCTCGTATGAACATTGGTCAGATTTATGAAACCGTTTTGGGTTGGGCCGGACAGAAATTGGGTAGAAAATACGGTACGCCAATTTTCGATGGAGCTACACTGGACCAGATTAATGCACTTACCGATGAAGCAGGTGTTCCAAGATTTGGACATACCAACCTATATGATGGTGGTACCGGTCAACGTTTTGACCAAGCCGCTACCGTTGGGGTCATCTACATGCTGAAATTGGGCCACATGGTGGACGATAAGATGCATGCAAGGTCAATTGGACCATACTCTTTGATTACGCAACAACCGTTAGGTGGTAAAGCCCAGTTTGGTGGTCAGCGTTTCGGGGAAATGGAAGTGTGGGCGCTTGAAGCATACGGTGCTTCATCTACCCTACGTGAAATCTTGACCGTGAAGTCTGATGATGTTATTGGACGCGCGAAGACCTATGAGTCCATCGTAAAAGGTGAGACCATGCCAGAACCTGGATTGCCAGAATCTTTCAACGTATTGATGCACGAACTGAAAGGTTTGGGCTTGGATATCCGATTGGAAGAGTAGAACACTAGAATACAGTTTTAATTATTTTATTTCCATATACAAATGGCTAGAATTAAAGATAATAACGTACCAAAAAGGTTTGATAAAATCTCCATCGGTTTGGCTTCTCCAGAAGCTATCTTGGCTGAATCCCGAGGAGAGGTATTGAAGCCTGAGACCATTAACTACCGTACGCACAAACCTGAGCGCGATGGCTTGTTTTGTGAGCGAATTTTTGGCCCGGTAAAAGACTACGAATGTGCTTGTGGAAAGTACAAGCGTATTCGCTACCGCGGTATTGTTTGCGACCGTTGTGGGGTTGAGGTTACCGAGAAAAAGGTACGTAGGGACCGAGTAGGACATATCAATTTAGTAGTGCCTGTGGCACACATCTGGTATTTCCGTTCGCTGCCCAATAAAATTGGATACCTTTTGGGATTGCCTTCCAAAAAGTTGGACATGATTATCTACTACGAAAGATATGTTGTTATCCAACCGGGTATTGCTAAAGGACCTGAAGGTGAGGAAATCAACAAAATGGATTTCTTGACTGAAGAAGAGTACTTGAACATTTTAGAATCCATTCCTCAAGAAAACCAGTACCTGGAAGATTCTGACCCAAACAAGTTCATTGCTAAAATGGGTGCAGAATGTTTGATTGATTTGCTTTCACGTATCGATTTGGAACAACTTTCCTACGAGTTGCGTCACAAAGCAAACACTGAAACTTCCAAGCAACGAAAAACTGAGGCCTTAAAACGTCTTCAGGTGGTGGAAGCCTTCCGTGAGTCACAACAGAACCGTGAGAACAATCCGGAGTGGATGATCATGAAAGTGGTTCCAGTAATTCCGCCAGAATTGCGTCCATTGGTGCCTTTGGATGGTGGTCGTTTTGCGACTTCCGATTTGAACGATTTGTACAGAAGGGTTATTATCCGTAACAATCGGTTGAAGCGTTTGATGGAAATCAAAGCACCTGAGGTAATCTTGCGTAATGAAAAGCGTATGCTGCAAGAGGCGGTCGATTCGTTGTTCGATAACACCAGAAAAGCTTCGGCAGTAAAAACAGAATCAAACCGTCCGCTAAAATCCCTTTCAGATTCTTTGAAAGGAAAGCAAGGACGTTTTCGTCAGAACTTGCTTGGTAAGCGTGTGGATTATTCTGCTCGTTCGGTAATTGTTGTAGGTCCTGAAATGAAATTGTACGAATGTGGTCTGCCAAAAGACATGGCTGCTGAGTTGTACAAGCCTTTCGTGATTCGAAAACTTATCGAAAGAGGTATCGTTAAGACGGTGAAATCTGCCAAGAAGATAATTGACAAAAAAGAGCCTGTAGTTTGGGATATTCTTGATAACGTTATCAAAGGACACCCAGTACTCTTGAACCGTGCCCCCACGTTGCACCGTTTGGGTATTCAAGCATTCCAGCCTAAACTGATTGAAGGTAAGGCGATTCGCTTGCACCCATTGGCATGTACCGCATTTAACGCGGATTTTGATGGGGATCAAATGGCAGTGCACCTTCCATTGGGGCCTGAGGCCATCTTGGAAGCGCAATTGTTGATGTTAGCTTCCCAAAACATCTTGAACCCTGCTAATGGTTCGCCAATTACCGTTCCATCACAGGATATGGTTTTGGGCTTGTACTACATGACAAAAGAGCGAAAATCAACGAAAGAAGTGCCTATTCAAGGTGAAGGTTTGACCTTCTACTCGGATGAAGAGGTGGTTATCGCTTTCAATGAAGGTAAGGTTGACTTGAACGCGGGTATCAAAGTTCGCGTGAAGGATTTCAACGATGAAGGAGAGTTGGTGAATCAAATCATCGAAACTACCGTAGGTCGTGTGTTGTTCAACCGTGTGGTACCAGAACAAGCCGGATTTATCAACCAGGTATTGAATAAAAAGGCCTTAAGAAATATCATTGGTGATATTTTGGCGGTGACCGATGTACCTGCTACCGCGGATTTCTTGGATAAAATTAAGACCATGGGGTATGAATTCGCCTTTAAAGGAGGACTTTCCTTCAGTTTAGGTGATATCATCATCCCTGCGGAAAAGCATGAAATGATTGATGATGCCAACGAACAAGTAGATGGCATTATGATGAATTATAACATGGGTCTTATCACCAATAACGAACGGTATAACCAGGTTATTGATGTTTGGACTTCTACCAACGCCATGTTAACGGAGTTGGCCATGAAACGTATTCGCGAAGATCAACAAGGATTCAACTCAGTATATATGATGTTGGATTCGGGTGCGAGGGGTTCCAAGGAACAGATTCGCCAGTTGACTGGTATGCGTGGATTGATGGCAAAACCAAAAAAATCTACAGCAGGGGGTGGTGAGATTATTGAAAACCCGATTCTTTCCAACTTTAAGGAAGGACTTTCGATTTTGGAATACTTTATCTCTACTCACGGTGCGCGTAAAGGTTTGGCTGATACCGCTTTGAAAACTGCGGATGCGGGTTACTTGACACGTCGTTTGGTAGATGTATCCCAAGACGTAATAATCAATATCGAAGACTGCGGTACGCTTCGTGGTATTGAGGTTGAGGCTTTGAAGAAAAATGAAGAAGTAGTGGAAACCCTTGGTGAACGAATCTTGGGTAGAGTATCACTAAATGATGTATACAATCCGTTGACAGAAGAATTGTTGTTGAAAGCGGGTCAAGAAATTTCTGAAGCTGAAGTGAAGAAAGTCGATGCGGCTCCAATTGAGAAAGTTGAAGTACGTTCTCCGCTGACTTGTGAAGCGCCCAAAGGGATTTGCGTAATGTGCTACGGTCGAAACTTGGCCACCAATAAAATGGTACAACGTGGAGAGGCCGTTGGTGTGGTAGCGGCCCAGTCTATTGGAGAGCCTGGTACACAGCTTACGCTTCGTACGTTCCACGTGGGAGGTATTGCCGGAAACATTTCGGAAGACAACAAGTTGGAAGCGAAGTTCGATGGTGTTGCTGAAATTGAAGACTTGCGTACGGTGGTAGGTGAAAATAGTGAAGGTGAAAAGTCCAATATCGTGATTTCCAGAACTTCTGAAATCAAGATTGTCGATGCCAACACTGGAATTACATTGAGTACCAACAACATTCCTTATGGTTCACAATTGTTCGTAAAAGATGGCGATAAAATCAAAAAAGACACTGTCATTTGTCAGTGGGACCCTTACAATGGGGTTATCGTTTCAGAATTTACAGGACAAATTGCGTATGAGAATATTGAGCAAGGCGTAACGTACCAAGTAGAAATCGATGAACAAACCGGTTTCCAAGAAAAGGTAATTTCTGAATCCAGAAACAAAAAGTTGATTCCTACCCTTTTGATCAAAGATGGTAAAGGAGAGACGCTACGTTCATACAACCTACCTGTAGGTTCGCACATCATGGTTGATGACGGGGACAAAATCAAGGAAGGTAAGATTCTTGTGAAGATTCCAAGAAAATCTGCCAAAGCAGGGGATATCACAGGAGGTCTTCCAAGGGTAACCGAGCTTTTCGAAGCGCGTAATCCTTCGAATCCTGCCGTGGTAAGTGAAATTGATGGTGTAGTTTCCTTCGGGAAAATCAAGAGAGGTAACCGTGAGATTATCATCGAGTCTAAAACCGGTGAGATTAAGAAGTACTTGGTGAAGCTTTCCAACCAGATTTTGGTTCAGGAAAACGACTATGTACGCGCGGGTATGCCTTTGTCTGATGGTTCTATTACACCAGAAGACATCTTGGCCATCAAAGGACCTTCTGCGGTACAGCAGTATTTGGTAAATGAAGTACAGGAAGTTTACCGTCTCCAAGGGGTGAAAATCAACGACAAACACTTTGAAGTTGTAGTTCGCCAAATGATGCGTAAAGTACGTATTGAGGATTCTGGGGATACAACCTTCTTGGAAAACCAATTGGTGCATAAAGACGACTTTATCCGCGAAAACGATGAAATCTTTGGTAAAAAGGTTGTTGAAGAAGCGGGAGAGTCTGAGAACTTGAAAGCAGGTCAAATCGTAACCGCACGTGAGCTGAGGGATGAGAATTCCATCTTGCGTCGTGAAGATAAGACGTTGGTAACCGCCCGTGACGCAGTTGCGGCTACGGCTACACCAATCCTTCAAGGAATCACCCGTGCATCACTGCAGACCAAGTCCTTTATTTCTGCTGCTTCTTTCCAAGAAACCACTAAAGTATTGAACGAAGCCGCTGTAAACGGTAAGGTAGATACTTTGGAAGGTTTGAAAGAAAATGTGATTGTAGGACATAAGATTCCTGCCGGTACCGGTATGCGTGATTATGATAGTATCATCGTGGGCTCAAAAGAAGAGTACGATGAAATCATGGCACGAAAGGAAGAATTCAAATTTTAATCTAATAACCCTGGCTTAGGCCAGGGTTTTCTTTTTTTAAAGGATATCCATGTCAGAAAACAATAAAAACCAGCAGAAGCAAATCAATATTGAGCTGGATGAAAAAACTGCAGAAGGAATCTATTCCAATTTGGCGATTATCAACCACTCCGTTTCCGAGTTCGTGGTGGATTTTATTAGCATGATGCCTGGAGCACCCAAGGCAAAAGTGAAAAGCAGAATTGTTTTGACCCCACAACATGCCAAAAAGTTTCTCAAAGCGTTAAGTGATAATGTTGCCCGTTTTGAAAAGGCACATGGTACCATAAAAGATTATGAGCAGCCTTCTATTCCATTAAATTTTGGTCCTACAGGAGAAGCATAAGAGATTCGACAGCAACTTTTAGGCGTATTGGAGTAGCTTTAAGAACGTCCGGTCTTGTAAAGGCTTAATTCATCATTTTCACGAGGTTCTTCGGCCATGGGTCCTCAAAGTCATAACCATTTCTCCAGAGTTCTATTTCTTCATCGGTAAGAAAACAAGAATTTAGGGCATTGGTAAATCGGTCTACTTGGGTTGCATCGCCAATTACGGTAAGGTCGCAATGGCGGTCTCCAAACCTACCTGTTTCTTCCGCTAGTTTTTCTTCCAACAATCGTAGCTCCATTTCAGAAAGGCCGTTGTCTTCATCTTCAAGGATTCCTGCGCGCCAAGACCCAATAATCTCAAGACTTATACTACCTGCAGCCTGATTCCACAAAAGGGAATATTTATCTCGGCTCGCGAGCCAAAAGAAACCTTTGCTGCGATAAATCCGCTTATCTAGATATTCGTGGCAGATTTCCCATAGACGTTGGGGATGAAAGGGCCGGTCATCCTTAATGACCCTAGTCGCTAAGTTATAGGGTCTATCGGCCTCTTCCTCAGCTGCCAAAACGGGTTCTAACTCCTCAACCATTTGGGCAACCCTATAATAATCGTATTCTTCAAGTTCCAGTAACGATTCAATAGCAAGTTTTCCAAAGTGTACGGAGTGTGTGGATGAAAAAGGATTTATCGTTTGAATATGGGATGCGATTTCCGGTAGTTTACTTTTATCAATACGGTCCGCTTTGGTAAGGAGTAAATGACTGCAAAACAGAATCTGCTCGACCAAAAGGTTTACGGTATCTCTTTTGTTTTGTGCTAGATTGCTTTGCATTTTTGGCACTAGACTTTGGCCATAATCATAATCGTGCGCCAACATAAGGCTATCTGCCAAGGCAAAAACACCCGTAAGCATGACCTGCTCATGATGCTCGAAATAGGATATCAGGGGCATGGGGTGACAACTTCCAGAAGTTTCAATAACAATCAATTCTGGGTTTTGGTTAAATAGTAACCTCTTGATGGACTTATCAAGTTCTACTATTCCCTTTTTACTGCTAAGTACACAAGAATGAATAGATTCTAAAATACCCCTGTTTTCTTCAACAATATCAGTTATGCCAAGTAATTCACCATCTACGTCAAGCTCGCT